>CALFUF010000022.1 GCA_937916405.1 uncultured Prevotella sp. | reverse complement strand
GATATGAAAGGGGACAAATATGCGCAAAATAGTAATTACAACAACGAAAGAGAGGAATGTCCCGGCAGAAGAACTCTATGCCCTGAGGAAGGAGGCTTTTGCCCAATGGAAGGAAAAGGGACTGAGCACAACGGCTGTGGATGCGTCGGTAGCGAGTTTCGCCCTCGTCACCCACCTCTGCAAAACCCGCACAGGCAAATTGAACACCTTAGGTCGGTTAGCGAAGCGACTTCGTCGATGACTATCGTTTGTGATTTACAAACGGCTCGTTTGAGAAAAAGTTAGAGTCCCCAATTTTAAGAGTCCGTTTTGAGGGAAGAGACCAGAGGTTAAGAAAGAAAAGGCGAAATAATGAATAAATTCTTGGTGTTTTCAAAGAAAAAGATTACTTTTGCACAGAAATTTACTTATAATGAAAACAGAAATCCATGATATAAAGGTCTTACAGAACAATCCTAACGAGTTACTTCATATATTAGGAGATTTGCGTTATGTCCTGAATAACTGCAATTGGAAAAGACTTACGGCATTCCTCAATACTTTGCGTGATGACCTACTGGTTGGTGTGGAAACTGACTATGTGGATGCTATGTATAGAGATGAATACTATCATTTCTATGCGACAAAATTGCATAGATACGACCGTAACTGTATCAAGATGACCTTTTTCAAGCCTGGTCATCTTGTTTCTGGAAAGCCAGTTGATTACCAGTATGTCGAGGAGATAAAGAAGGATTTCATGGGATTTTTGGTTATACGTCCGCTACAGGCGTGTATTGGAAGGAACATTATTGCACCTGAAGCAAAAAAGAAAGGGTTAGAGGATGTCGTGATATGTCGGTCACATGGTGGAACCACAGCCCTTGGTCTGAAAGTTCAGGTAGAAGGATTTCCTCATGCCTCACAAGATGGAGAGATGATGACATGTGCAGAAACAACTCTGTGGTCTATTGCCGAATACTATGGGCATAAGTATCCGAATCATAAACCAATATGTCCATCTGAGATATTGAAAGCCATGAGACCTACTTCCCAACAGCGACAATTGCCGTCTGCAGGATTAACTTTTGAGCAGATTTCCGTGGGATTGTGCAGTTTTGGATTTAGTACAAAAATGTATAATTTGTACACCTTTGACGAGAACACACAAACTTTTGTAATGCTTCCTGATATGAAGGAGGTCTTGGCGTGTTATATAGAAAGTGGATTCCCTTTGGCTTTGTGTCTTCAGAGTAAATCTATAGGTCATGCTGTTACATGTGTGGGAAGGTCAGACATCACTAGAATGAATAAAATTGAAAAAGAAATAATAGACGGAAAGGAATACTTCATCTGGAACAGAAGTCTTGAAAGTATTGTTCTTAATGATGATAATGTGTCGCCATACCAAAAGGCAAACATAGACCATCCTACTACATATTATGGTAAGGAGAGTTGGGACAAGGTGTTACTGATGAGATTTCTCGTTCCTCTGCCGTCAAAGGTTTATCTTGATGCGTTTAAGGCTGTAAAATTGTCAAAGAAAGTTATGACACAATTGCTGAATGCGCCTCAAGATATTGTCATCAGGACATTCTTGGCCTCTAGCCGTTCTTTCAGGGAACATGTGGCTGTAAGTCAGGTAATGGATCTTGGCACAAAACAATTCATACTCAATATGAACCTTCCAAGATTTGTATGGGTGTCCGAATTGTCGTCGTTGGAAGAGTTTCATCAGAAAAAAGAATCGGGTTTGATTTTGCTAGACGCGACAGAGCCCACCCAAGACAATATAGTTCCTCTTCTTATGTGTGTGTTGGACAAGAGTGGTTTTGTTTATGACGGCAATGTTATAAAAAAACTATTGTTGGCACAGACTTTGCAAATGGAAACTTATGAAAGGAATATCAATTGACACATCATATAATTATGGCAGAAAAGAAAACAAACCCTGTAGAAATACAGGAAATGAGCGAACAGGAAAGCAAAGCATTTGAAACCGTTATGGATTCGCTGCGCATGGAGATGATGGATTTGCACCAGCAAAGTATCATCATGGAGCATGAGGCTCAACAGGGGGCTGCTCATGCATTTTTGAATTGCTGACATTTGAAAAATCGGGACTGAATAATCCACTATGGAGAAAATTGGGGACTCTGAATAATCCACTTTATAGCAAGTTGGGGATGGTTCTTGCTTCTGGCAAGCGACTTCGTCGATGACTAAAAAGGAAATCGGGGACAGAATGATTAAAAAGAGGGGAAAAAGTTGGAAGAATTGACAAAAAGTCGTATCTTTGCGACGGATTTGTGGTCGGATTGCCAAAAATCCGTAATAAAAACAGTTGTATAATGAATTAAACGTCTGTAAAATATGAAGATAGAAAGACCTGCTTATATGCAACAACTCATCGGATCGAAAGACAATGGGCTGATAAAAATAGTTACCGGACTGCGGCGTGTAGGCAAGTCATACTTGCTAAAGACGCTATTTAAGGATTATCTTTTGAAGGAAGGTGTCGGCAAAGACCACATCCTCATCATTGACTTGGAGGACAGAAAGCAGAAAGCGTTCAAAGACCCGGACTATCTGTTGGATTGGGTTGATGAGCAGATGGCAGATGATGGCCAGTACTACGTCATCATCGATGAGGTGCAGAAGGTAGAAGAGTTTGTTGATATGCTGGGTTCTCTGGCGGTCAAGGATCATGCTGACGTATATGTCACTGGCTCCAATTCACATTTCCTGTCAAGTGACGTTGCCACGGAGTTTCGTGGCCGTGGCGACGAGATTCATGTCTGGCCGCTTACGTTCAAGGAATATATGACGGCATACGAAGGCGACGTTTATGAAGGATGGCAGGAATACTACACATTCGGAGGTCTTCCGAAGATACTGTCGATTCAGGGCGATGACAAGAAGGCCACTTATCTGCGTAATCTGTATAGGACAGTATATCTGAGTGACATCTATGAGCGTCATGACATAGAGAACAAAGCAGAGTTCGAAGAGTTAGTGCGCATACTGGCATCAAGTGTCGGCAGCCCCGTTAATCCGACTAATCTGTCTAATACGTTCAAAACCGTCAAGCAACTGAAGAACATAACAGATAAGACCATTGAGACATACCTTGGCTATCTGGAAGATGCCTTTTTGATAGAGAAATCTGAGCGATATGACATCAAGGGAAAGAAATATATTGGCACCACGCCCAAATACTATTTCAAAGATATGGGAATCAGAAATGCCATCCTTTCGTTCCGTCAGACGGAGGAGAACCATCTGATGGAGAATATTATATACAATGAGATGCGCTATCGCAGATTCCTTGTCGATGTCGGCAATGTCAATATCAGAGTAAGGAATGAGAAAGGTGAACTTCAGCGGGTGACTTTGGAAGTTGACTTTGTCTGCAACCTCGGGTCGAGAAAATACTATTTGCAGTCTGCATACAGATTGCCTGACGAGGAAAAGATGAAGCAGGAGAAGCGTTCGTTGATACAGATTAGTGACTCATTCAAGAAGATTGTAATTGTAGGTGAGCGGATGAAGTTGCAGCGAGATGAGCAGGGAATAGTTTTGATGGGAATCTACGAGTTCCTTGCTGATGAGAAGTTACTGGATGCTTAGAAATCATCTTAACAAAATATTGATGAAGTGTAGAAAGACAGGTAAAATGGATGAGGATCGTGGGGACGGTTCTCAAGGATCGTGGGGACTTGCTCTGGCAAGCGACAGAGGGGATGATGCTCTCAATTTAGATTTTTGGATATTTTCTTGGTTATTTCAAAAATAATGTTTACCTTTGCAGACGTTAGTCCATGTGAGAATGGATAAGGGAAATTTTACATCGATGGAATGAGAGACTCGACCAGTTGTACGGTCAGTCTCAAAAGGACGTTTTCTAAACGTTACTGTCTGTGATTTCAAACTTCGCAACTTTGGATCTGGAAACAGCGGTGATGCAGCGGAAGGCGTTCACGTGGGTTGTTCATAGGGCATCATTGGGGTATCGTCTCGTGGTGTTTATATGACAGGGCGTGGGCAAGGCTTTTCATTGCTTTTCCCTCACCGTTATGGGAATGGGGGAAATTTTTTGTTTTGACAGACAGGCGTAGAGAGTGTACTCAAACACTCTACGTCTTTTATGTGTTTCCATTGTTTTTGTTGGCTATCATGACCATAATCAGGCTTGGGCTTGATTCTGCAAAAGGAGTGGGCAGGTTTTTTCCTTTTAGAGAAAAGAGCCCTCGCCTGATATTCAAGAACGCTGGTTGCTCGAGGAAAAGGGAGCAGTGAGGGTCGGAGCCTCGCCATGCGACGACATTCCTTGTATTCAAGGAATTGTTTAATTGTTAAATAAAAAATGTTAAAAAAAGAGTACCTGCCGCAAGCCCGTGAGGGTCTGCGGTAGTTTTTTGCGATTTTTTGTTTACCTTTGCCTTTTGGAGCCAATTCATGAGCCTATGACATATCGTGTATTTCCCATGAAACAGATACTTGTTGCCTCTTGCCTACTGGTAATGGCAGGATGCACAGGACATAAAACCCAAGAGGCGGAGGCTGTTGACTCTACAGGGACAGTAGTTCCCATCGAGCAGTTATTCCTCCCCGACACGGTTTACGCCTCTGTCGGGCAGGTGAAATATGTCGTGGAGGACGAGGACTCGGTGGCTACGCCCTTGAAGGACTTGGACGACCGTTACGAGAAAAGCGATGGTGTCTTCGTGTTTCGCAAGAACCTGCTGCGTAACGCCTGTTTCGGAGGTCGTGTGAAAGGCACGCCCCATGATGTGGAGATCGCCTGGGAGTTCAATACCGCCTATGACACCACCCATACCCGTTTCGGCACATGGGGAGGAGGCTCTGGCTGGACGGGACAGCCGCTTTATGCGAAATGGAGCAAGGAGCAAGTGGAGATGTTCAAGAGACAGTCGCCTGGGCTGACTGCTGATTTCGGCAACGAGGAGATCATGGTGGGCTCCCTCTGCGGCAAGGCGTATTTCATCAACTACCAGACGGGCAAGGCGTCACGTGAGCCTCTGGACTTGGGCAATGTGGTGAAAGGCACCATGTCGCTCGACCCGGAATACTATAACCTGTATGTCGGACAGGGTGTGCCCCGACAAGTAGGACCTTTCGGGCATCAGGCTTTCGACCTCCTGAAACACCAGCGCACCTTCTTCTATGGTCCTGACCCTAAGGCATGGCGAGGGTGGAACGCCTTCGACTCCAATGCCATTGTGGCAGGTGGCTATCTGTTCTGGTGTGGTGAGAACGGCAGTGTCTACAAATATGAGCGCGGTCAAGGCTCCTTGCGCCGTATCAGTGTGATGCGCTACCGTGTGAATGGCATGGCGCCTGGCATCGAGTCGAGCCTGTGTGTCTATCGCAACTACGGCTATTTCTCTGACAACAAGGGGAATGTCATCTGCGTCAACCTCAACACGTTGAAGCCTGTGTGGTATTACGATAACCACGACGACTCCGACGGAACGATGGTGTGCAGGGAGGAAGGCGGCGTACCTTACCTGTATACCGCCTGTGAGGTCGACAAGCAAGGTGATGAGGGCATCTGCCATTTCATCAAACTCAACGGACTGGACGGGCAACGGGTATGGGAGCAGAAGATCCCTTGTCGTCGTATCAACCTGCCCGGGAAGACCCTCGACGGCGGTATGTATGCCAGTCCGCTGCTGGGTGATGGTGACTGCAAGGACATCATCTTCGCCAATATCTGTCGCAACGGTGCCGCAAAGTCCGCAGGAGAGTTGACCGCCTTCAGCACGAAAGACGGAAAGATCCTGTATACCGTCCCCTACGGACAGTTCGCTTGGTCGTCGCCCATCCCCTTCTATAATGAGAGGAACGAGTTGTTTGTCTTCGCTGGCGATGCCTCTGGTATCATCCGCATCATCCGTGGTAAGACGGGTGAGATCGTATGCAGGAAGACCATCGGCTTTAACTTCGAGTCGTCACCTATCGCCATCGGCAATACGGCGGTGGTAGGCTGTCGTGGTACTAAAATCTATAAATTCGTCATCCTATGAGAAAAATTTTCATCATACTCCTCCTTCTGACCTCTTCCCTCGTCTGTCTTCATGCCCAGTACGACCTGCTGTCGGCAAAGAAGAATGTCATCAAGGGCAATTACAACTTCTGGGTATACACCCCGGAAGAGTATTACTATACCCAAGAGACAACACCCCTGATCATCTTCCTGCATGGGGCAAGTCTCTGTGGGCGCGACCTCAACAGGGTGTTGCGCTATGGTAGCATCGACGCTGCGAAGATGGGACTCATGATACCTGCCCTGATAGTGGCTCCTCAGAATCCTGGAGGTTCGTGGAATCCCCATAAGTTGAATGAGATCCTGGAGTGGATGAAGAGAAACTACGTCTTCGACGAGACAAGAGTCTATGTGCTGGGCATGAGTCTGGGCGGTTATGGCACCCTCGACTTCGCTGGCACCTATCCTGAGAAGATCGCCGCGGCTATCGCCCTCTGTGGGGGTAGTACGCTGAAAGACTATCGTGGATTGGGTGAACTGCCCCTGTGGATCGTCCATGGCACCGCCGACCGTGCGGTGTCCGTCCGTGAGTCGCAGAAGGTGGTGACGGGTATGAAGACCTTAGGAATCACCAGCAGACTGCGTTACGACTGGCTGCCGGGTGCCTCGCATGGTGCCTTGGCACGCTATTTCTACACCAGCAAGACCTATGAGTGGCTGTTCCAGCATACGCTCAGAGACCCTTGGCGACCCGTGAACACCACGATTGACATCACCAAGAGCGACCTGTCGAACGCCTATCGCGAGTTCCAACATCGTACTGACCAGTTGGAGCGGGAGTTGGATAATGAGCGATAAAATATCGACTATCTTGGAATCTCCCAGTTGATTTCTCCTATATAGCGATTGAGCAGGAAAGCCCATCGCTTATAGCCTTCCTTCGACAAATGCAATCCGTCGACGGTAAGGGAGGGCATCAATACATTGGTGCCAGCGATGGTGAAATGGCGGAAGAGCGGAATAAAGGTGATGCCCTGGTCATCACAATACTCTTGAAGCAATTGGTTGACAAGGGGTACATCATCCGTCCTGCCCGCCAAGGTGCGCCAACGTCCAAACGACTCGTTGAAAGGCAGCAGGCTCTGTACGTAGAGAGGTATATGGGGGGCTTCATGCTGGATACTGTCGATGACCTCTTTTACCTTAACGAAAACCTGCTGAGGCGATAGGTTATGACTCAGGTCGTTGATGCCACACATCAGGAAGACAGCCTTCGGTTTCTTAGGCAGGATCTGGTCCAGACGATAAAGCATGCCTCGCGCATCGTCACCGGAAATACCGCGGTTGAGCACATTGTCGGTCTCTAACCACTTGTTCCAGTCGCCAGCATTCTCCGTCAGGCTATTGCCTAACATCACAATCTTGGTACTGTCGATGTCATTGGACAATTGGAACATGAGATAACGGTCGTTGTAATGCTTGGTGGAATGGAACAGGGGCACCTGTGCCCGTAGGCTGGTGGATGACAAGAGCGTCAACAATAGGATCACAATATAGAGGCTATTTATTCTTTTCATTGGCTTGTTTCTCTTTCTGTTTCTTTTGCTGTTTCATGATGGCATGTATCTCGTTGACAAAACGCTGCGTATGCTTGATGGTATAGCGAGTGCCTCCTTGCCAGATACGGCATGCCTTGTCAATATCGTTCTCCTTGTTGTATTTCGACATGATGACATGAAACATCTCTTTCGATTTCTCAGGACTGTAGCGGTCTTTCAGCGTGAAGCGTCTTTGTTCGCCACGACTCTTGAGGATATTGTTACACTCTCGCACCAGAATAGGAGCGATTTGCAGAACTCCCACGTAGGGACCATTGACTGCGTTGGCTTTTCCTTTGCTCTCGTGCCAAATGATAGCATCGATGACAGGATCCCAGTCAAATTCCTGTGATTTGTTATCTACACTGTCCTGTGCCATCAAGGTCGCGGGAATCAGTAGTAGGGTGATAAGGATGAATGCAATACGTTTCATAGGCTTTGTTTTTAGAATTGGAAATAGATGAATGGTTGTATGGTGCTACTCTTGATTTGGATAACCATATAGATGACGGTTACCAAGAGCAGGCATTGCAGTACGATGCCACCTCGGGTCAGCAGGTTGACAGATCTCTCTTTCCATGCGGCAGGTGTGAAATGGGAGATGAAGCCCACCAGCATGATTAGCATGACGTATTGGTAGCCACTGAAAATGCCTCCCAAGAGTTCCGGGTGCAGGTTGGTGGCAATCTGTTGTATCATGATGATGCTCTTCTCGAACGACACATTACGGAAGAAGATGAAGCAGAAGCAGACGAAGTGGAAGGTGAGGACACCAGCAAAGAATCGCTTCACGCCATGTGACTCATAATGCTTGTCGTGGTGCAGGATATTCGTACGGAAGAACTTATGGCAGGCAAGGGCAACCCCGTGCAATCCGCCCCATGCCACGAAGTTAAGGCTGGCTCCATGCCAGAGACCACCGATGAGCATGGTGACAATCAGGTTGACATAAGTGCGTATCTTTCCCTTACGGTTGCCTCCCATTGAGATGTAGATATAGTCGCGGATCCATGTGGAGAAGGAGATATGCCAACGATGCCAGAACTCACTGACACTGCTGCTGATAAACGGCGAGTTGAAGTTCTTGGGGAAATGGAAACCTAGGAGCAAGGCAATACCGATAGCCATATCGCTATAGCCGCTGAAGTCGCAGTATATCTGCAGGGTGTAGCCATAGGCTCCGATGAGATTCTCAATGCCAGAATAGATGGCAGGATTATCGAAAATACGGTCTACGTAGTTTAGACTTATATAGTCGCTGATGATACATTTTTTAACAAGTCCGATGGCAATGAAGAACACACCCTGTCCCATCATCTCCTTGGTGATCTCAGGCACTCTGTTAATTTGAGGCAAGAAGTCACGAGCCCTGACGATAGGACCTGCCACCAATTGGGGGAAGAAAGAGACATAGAAAGCGTATGACAACAGCGAGTCGACGGGTTTCAGTTGCCCACGGTAGATGTCAATGGTATAACTGAGGCTCTGGAAGGTAAAGAAACTGATACCCACGGGAAGGAAGATGTCCCACGGCTGGAAGTTACTGCCGATACAGTCGGCTATCATCTTCCCGAAGAAATTGGTGTATTTGAAATAGGCAAGAAGCCCCAGGTCGATGAAAAGACTCAGTATGAGCAACCACTTCCTGACGGTCTTCTGCTCGGGATGCTGTTGGAGGTGGCGATAGATGGCTCCCGCAATGTAATAGTCACTCAGGGTGACGACGGCGAGAAGGAAGAAATAGAATCCACTGCTCTTATAATAGAAAAAGTAGGAGAAGAGGATCACGAATACCAGACGCGCCGTCAATTTCCTCTCTAAGAGGAAATTGACGAAGGTAAACCCGAGAAAGAGAAAGAGAAACAGCGAAGTGCTGAAAATCAGAGGCTCCTCGGCATGATATGTTAACTGGTAGATAATCTTATTGATGATATCGCTCATGTAAACTCTTTAATGGGAATAATATTCGCGACGATAGTTCTCAACACCCGCCAGAATCGACTGGAAGATGCCATTGGCAATCTTCTTGCCTCCTTGATAAGTAAGGTGTGTATAGTCCTTGGCGGCAAGTCCCTCATCAACATACTGTTTCATACTATCCTTGCCACCCATGATCTGATGCATATTGAGGTAGGCGACACCGCACTCGGAGGCTAACACACGTTGGAAAGCCACTAATTTGAGGACACCCTTCAGGGAGTGGAATCCATCAGCGGAGCGCTGAACACGGTCGGGGACGCTGAAGACAACGATGCTTGCCTCAGGGAAAGCCTCGCGTAGCGTTGCAATAGCCTTCTTCATACGATTGATATAGTTGCGGCACATGGCATCTGTCGTCTTGTCGGTGACAACATTGAGCCCGAAATGCAGGATGATCAAGTCGTAGGGACGGTATCTGCCAATCTCCTGTAATGTCTTTACGGGGATGTTTGCTATTGAGAAACCAGGAACGCCACGCATGCTGAAATTGTCAAGTGACACACCAGTAGAGCCATCCAGTGCCACTCCGAAGAGTTGGGTCTGGGCGTTGATGCCCGAGAAGCGATAGGCGATGCTGGTCATAGGCTTGATGGTCTGCTGTACCTGAACGGAGTCACTGCCACTGAAGCGAAAGGTCTCGCTAACACCATCGCCAGGTGTTGCCTCTATAGAGAATCCGGTGGGGGTCTTGAAGAAAAAGGTAGCCTTGTCCCAACTGCCCACATGTGGGCGGAACTTCGTACCGGTAAGTTTCAGGGTAGCACCCTCTGTCGCATGATAGTAGCGTTGGCTAATACCTTGCAAACGGGCGTCGAAGGGTTTCTTAATGACAACATTCTCCTTGATATGCTGGTAGCGGGTAAGCAATGTGCCGCGGTTGCTTCCTGTGCCCCCGCCGCAGTCTACCCATCCAGGACCTTCTCCCCCGTATTTCGCTTGTAGCATCTCACGCAGGTCACAGGTCAAGATATCGCCCTCCACGAAAGAGTCGCCGAAATACGCAATATGGACGGACTCATGTGCCTTCCGTGCCTGGAGCAGTTTGGCATAGAAATGATTCATACCACCTTTGGCTCCTCCCGCAAAGTCCTCGATGAGCACCACGCCCTTTGGGTGGTATTTCTGCACCACCGGCTTCTTCTTGGGAACAGGAACCTGTGACACCACGTCCTTCTCTTTCTCTTTGTCAGCCCGAAGGTCGCTTAGCAGGTCGACTGGTCGGGTCTCAATATCGTTGATGCTGAAGGTAGGCATATGATACATTAGCAGTAGTATCACTACAACTCCTAATGTCAGAAGAAAAACTTTCCCTGTAGATCTCATAAAACCCTAATTTTGGTTTGACGGTGCAAAGGTACGAATAAGCGAGAGAAATGCAAAAGGAAAACTTGTTTTTCTTTTCATTTCCGAGTGAAAGTACCTTCAAGGCATATAGCAGCCACACCTACGGCTCCTTTTATCCCCACGTAATCAAAGAATCTGTCGGGCGAGTAGTTCATCATCAACTCGTCACCTTCCTGAATGCGTATGCGGAGCGACTCAACCAAGAGGACATTGACCACCATCTCCCAGTATTCTCTCCCCATAATCTTCCCAAGATTCAGTTAGATGATTGTTTTGACCAAAACACCTAACCTCCTGCCCCAGCAGGGCTCAAATGCCGATAGATAAAGGAATTAAAGCGGGTTAGGTGTTGCCAAACACCTAACCCACAGGTACCATTTACGCATCTAAACCTGTCGTTTTTGGCATTTTTATGACTCGTTAACAAAATTCCCAAAAATCTTCCGGATATCTGGGAATCCCATTCCGGCTGCTTCGTAGAGGTACTCCTAATACCTTGTACGGGGTGTCCGGATTATCGGAATATTAAATCCCAGATAGTCGCAAGGGGTGTACCTCCTAAAAGGTATTGCAAAAGGGATTATTTTTTTGTATCTTTGCCATCGAAAAACTCTGGGAAATACCCTGAGGACACATTATTAACTAAATTTATTGATAAACTATGTCTAAAAATTCAAATTCACACAGCGAGACCCTTGCGCCTTCGCTGGAGGCTGCTCTGGAAGCAGAGTTGTTCCTCCAAGACAATTACCTCTTCCGCCGCAACGTGCTCAACGGAAAGGTGGAATTCGCAACCCTTCCTGCTGAGGCTCCCCAGTACCGGACACTGACGCAAGAGGCACTGAACAGTATCATCATCCGTGCCAAACGGGAGGATGTCTGCGAGAAGGGAAACCCGAGAGGGGACATCATGGAACTGATCCGCTCCGAGGAGGTCCCAGCGTTCAACCCCGTCCGGGATTTCCTGGAGCATCTGCCCGAGTGGGACGGGAGGAACCATATGGCACAGTTGTTCAGCAGACTGCCAGGTATCTCGACGGAGCAGCACGGCTTCCTCGCCATCTGGCTCCGCTCCACCGTCGCCCACTGGCTGCAGATGGACACCGTCCACGGCAACGAGTGCGTACCGACCTTAATAGGTGCGCAGGGGTGTGGCAAGACGACCTTCGTGACGAGGCTCCTGCCACCCCATCTTCGTGAGTACTACCTCGACCACCTGAACCTCTCGAACAAGTTCGACAAGGAGATGGCGCTGACCAACAACCTGCTGGTCAACCTCGATGAGTTGGAGGCGATCCGCCCCAGCCAGCATGCCAGTCTGAAACAGACCCTGTCGAAGTCGAAGGTCAACGGTCGTCCTATCTTCGGCTGCTCGCAGGAGGACCGTCCGAGGTTCGCATCCTTTGTCGCGACTACGAACAATCCCCATCCTTTGACGGATGCCACTGGTAGCAGACGATACATCTGTCTGACGATTCCCAAGGGGCAGTTCATCGACAACGAGGGCGAGATCGACTATGAGCAACTCTATGCGCAGGTGCTCCATGAGATCAGGGAGTTGCGGGTCCCTTATTGGTTCAACAATGCGGAAGTGGCTCGCATCCAAGAACTTAACCTCAACTACAGGGAGCAGAAGGATATGGCGGAGATCGTCAATATCTGCTTCAGGAGACCAGAGGAGGGTGAGCAAGCGAAACGCCTCAACAGTGGACAGATGCTACATCTCATCCAGATGGAATACCCCTCTATTCCTAGCACCCACAGCACGAAAGTCCATCTGGGCATTGCGATGAAAGAGTTGGGCTATGAGCACACCATGCACCATAACAGGGTTTACTACAAGGTCATCCCTCGTAAAAGTGCGTAAATGGTACCTGTGGGTTAGGTGTTGCTAAACACCTAACCCACTTCAATCCCTTTATTTATCGGCATTTGAGCCCTATTGGGTAGGAGGTTAGGTGTTTTTTCGAGTATCTTTGTTTTACAGGAAACGTTGCCTGAACCAAAGAGCAAAAACGGGGTCAGTGATATAGAGTTGGCGCATCTCCGAATAGATGAGATCACGTTCGATAAGAGCATCTCGAAGGCGCACCATATTAGAGGGACTGCCTAAATCGAATTGAGTACGAATCTTTTTTTCATTATAGCCAGAATGAATGTTAGAGACGATGGCACGCAGCAAATTCATCTGGTAGCCAGAAAGCGGTTCAATCTTTTATAGCCATTTGCTCAGAGATATGTCGTCCAGCACTTTCAAAATGGCTGACAATATAGTCTGTCCAATCAGATGTTGGAATCTTCTGGAGCCATAGCAGGTCACCAAACTGATAAAATGGCATACTGCGATTAAGGAAAATCTTGCTCATCATGTGCCGCTTGCTGCCAAAAAGGCAATAGGACGTATTGTGATGATGTTGCCAAACTGAGCGTAATGTAGCCTGTACTGATTTAGTGTTCTCAAACTCACCCACTTGCTGAAATTCGTCAATACATACTCTCGAAATTCTGCTTCAGACGGCGAGTCTCCTCCTTGCGACCAGTGAAATTGTAGTCAGTAACGGCTACTCCATAAACAAAACTCTTTTCCATAACTTATTGAATTTGAGGGTAAGGCTCGTGCAAACCGAGAGCAATGGAATAAGTTCCAATTGCCGAGGTGAAGCCGAGTTTCGCACGCTTTTTGCGGACAAAAATAATAAAAAGAATAAAATTTCACAAACTTGTGAATCACAAACTTGTGAAATTTAAATATTTTTAGAACTTAAACCTTCAGATAACGACTTGAGATGCTCATCAATAAGCATCTGAGCCCAAAGGCGTATAGTCGCAGTACTATCTAATTCGGGAAGTACCTCACGGATTAGGGCTTCGTCAACTTTTACACTTACTGTACACATAATTGCATCTCCATTTTCTTGATTGCAAAGGTACGAATAAGTGAGCAGAAAACCAAATTTTATTTGAGTTTTCTCGAACGGGAGTATCTTCGAACGCAGTTCAAAGGTAATATGTTTTTTTGAAAACTGCAAGGAATTAAGAAAAAATCATTTCCCTTATGATTAACCTTTCACCTTAATCTGTAAATAATAGCGAATCCCCCGAATTGCAGAAATCGTGCAGTTCGGGGGATTTTTGTTGTCATACCTTCAATTAATAATAAGTGATGACTCGGGTTTCGATTTCTCCATTTTGGGTTTTGCGCTTCGTCCAGTTGCCATGTTTGTCAGTAGTGATGATAGTATAGACATCGGTATATGGCTCTGAAGCATCCATGCCGCCTTCTACTACCTTCATCTTCAACAGGTTACCATTGGTGTCATAGGTGTAGGTATCCTCTTCTAGAGTATCGAAAAAGGTATAGTTACGTTTTGTGATCAGTCCTTTCTCATTATAGAAATATTGCTCGCAGTTGCCGTCAGCATCGAAGATGCCCTTAGTGATACGCCCTTTGGCATCACGACGAATACCGCTTGGGTATACTTGACGGAGTGTTTTGCCATTGTGGGTCAGCCATTTGCCATTTCTGTCAAAGGTACGGGTGGTGGAACCCCATTGGTTTTTGAAGACAAAAGACTTCACAGGTCCCCGCAAGTCGAAGATTCCCAGTTCACCACGTCCCACATTAGCATTATTTGTAGTGGCTGTAGGTTTTTCCTTAGCAAAGCAGTTCTTACCCTCATCTGTCAATAGTGGGGTCATCTCAGTCATGGGAACTTCAAGAGTTTCCCAGAAGTGGGCACCTTGGAGATATAGCACCTTACACTTGTCACCGTCAGGACATAAATAGAAAATGCCCATCAGAAATGCGGGGTCAAAGTCCTTTTGCTCTGCAGTTCCGTATTTCTTGATAAATCGGATAAGGTCGTCAGCATTCATCTTGGTGATATCCTCCGTTTTCAATACTTTGCCGTCAGAAACTCTGACTGTCTGATAACTCTCTACAGGACCACCATTGACATAGATTCCGTCTGTGACATGGAAGAAAACGGCGTAGCTGTTCTGGTATTCGTGTTCAATCATCAAGTTGAAAGTAGTAGGCCCGCCTAGTTCGATGGTGCCTCTTCTTACACCAGAGGGGAAGTAAACTGCCAGCGAATTGGCAAAAGCCAGAAGTGTGCCAGTGACAGGGCGCTTCAATTCCTCAGTCACTTCCATTCCTTTGATAATGGTCTTAATACCCTGAGTAATCTTTGTCTGTCGGAGCCCCTGCCCCTGTGGGATGTCAATTTTCAGATTCAGCATACCCATACCTCCATCCCGGTGAGAAGCCGAGATTTCCTTCTTGTAAGGCTTGAATGTAGTTTGTGCTTCACTCATAGTTGCACTTGCCAACATCAGACAAGCAATGGCAATAGATAATAATGTTTTCTTCATAGTTCTATGTTATTTATAGTTATTGCTTCAAAGATAAAGAAAAAAATCAATACTACAAATTAATTGTCATTTAGAAACTCTCTGATGCGTATGGAAGGAATACCGTAGTTGAAGTTTTGCGTGCCAGTGAACCCTGCAAAATTGACAGCGACAAGATTTCCGTATCCATCAACCACAGGACTTCCACTGGAACCAGGGAGTGAAGGAATACTATACAGAATCTTTTCTCCATCGCCTTTTTGAGTGATATTTCCACTATAGATTTGTGATCGGATACCTTGTACAGTCTTGGAAATCGTAAGTCCTTTGTTAAAACCAATCATGTAGAGTTTCTCATCCATAGTCAGTTCATCATCTGTTTCCCTCAATTTGAAGATATATGTATCTTCTGGTGTCTCTCCATCTTTTAACTGAATGAGGGCTAAGTCGACTTTCTCATCTTCTGATACAGCAATGATGTCACATTTAGAAAGGTCATCCAGTTTTACAAATTGACTCCCGTTGAATGCCACGTAAAGGTCAGAATGAGTAATAACTTCTGCTTCATTCATATCCATATCATCAATCTCCTCTCTTGCTTTCTTGTAAGAGTTATAAAGTTCCACGCATTTTGCCTGCCTTGAAACGTTCCCCTCATACTCCTCATATTCTGTCGCTACTTTCTCCATGTATTCACTATACATATTTTTGAGACTGCGCTTAAAACTCTTTAAAACATTCTTGATTTCCTCCTCATCAACTTCGGGTCTTGCCACATGTCTGTTGGTCAACAGCAAACCATCTTCAGAAATAAAGAATCCAGTTCCGCTACTGCCATTACTTTCCTTTTTAATCTCCTCTTCATCATCTGTTATATTTACTAATTTCCCATCCTCAATATCAGTAAAGAAAAGTTCCTCCCCATTAGGGAAGGTTATAGAATAATAATATGAATTAAAGATAAGTACTACGCCAGATGAGGCTTTATCGTTTAACTCTTCTTGGGTCATGGCATGTCTGCAAGAAGAAAGCAGCCCAGCAACGACTAAAACAATTAGAATACTTATTTTCTTCATAGTTCTATGTTCTTTATAGTTTCTGTTGCAAAGATACTGATTTTTCCTAAATAAATGAAAATAAGTGTCTCATTTTTGATTAGCAAAGAAACAGGATCAAGAGGATGTGCCCATTTTGAAACATCCTCTTGATAATTAATATTATACAGTTTAGCTATCTAACTCTTCTTCTAAGTTAGGTGTCTCATCAAGTGTCTTACTCTTTTCTTCTGGTAAAACAACAGCCTGTTCCATCGTGTTAGTCCAACCTTTTGCATCTTGGGCTATTTCATCAGCAGATTTACCCTCATTAGACTTAACTATTTCAGGATATAAGGGATCGTCTTCTTTTACTTCTTTTATATAAAAACATTTATTAAGTTTTTTGACAAATTCAGAAGAAAATCCATTATACCCGATTGTTGTCGGATCTTCAATTGCTCCATCCTTCATAGCCTTCCATTTACGAGAATTTGCAATCCATTTCCCACGTACTGCTTTAATAGCTTTTGTACCTTCAGAGATAATAGTAGGACCACCTTTCACATATTTGGCAAATTTCAAGGCTTTTAAACCCAAGTTGGGCAGAGCCAATGCAGCTGTGGCAGATCCTAATCCGGCATTAGTCATATCTAAAATGATGTTTGCTCCCAGAGTGTAGGCTTGTACGCATTGCCAGTTTACTGTTGAACGTGTTAGAATTCGTTCTTGAGAATCTACCATCCATGCAATTTGATACCATTTCCCATTAAGTTGTAATGTAGTATCTTTCATTACATACGAATCTAGATTTTGTTGATAACTTTGAACTTTGTTGTAAAGTGTGTCAATTTGTAGCAAGTAATTGTCAATGGTTGCATTACCAGACTTTGTCCCATCCCATTCCCACTTTAGACCTTTTTTCTCTTTTTTAGCAGAGACTTCCATTTGACTGCACAACGTCAGCATGGCTAATGTTAATAATAATACTTTTTTCATTTTTTAATAGTTTGAGTTAATAAAATAAAAATCACTTTACTTCTATATTCATAATTGTTGTTCCTTCGGGTACATAATGAGCATTGTCTTTCTCACCAGTAACGTAGATATAGAGAGGGCTTATGCCAATAGGCTTGACAACTTTATAAGAACCATCGGCATTGATGTTTCCTATTTTACGGCTTTCACCTCCTTTAATCTTAGCAGAAGATGTTGCAAATACTTGCATATTTTTAAATGGGATTGCCATAAACTCATTTTTAAAACTGATAATTCCGCTTAAAGTTTCTCGCTCTTTAATAACAGTTTTTTCCACCACATTTTGTCCTTTTGGATGTCCTTGTAGTCTTGTAACCACTTTATCCCTAAGAAATTGTATACCTGTAATTTCAGGGTGATAACGCAAGATGCGGTCTGCAAAACGGACTTCACCGCTTAAGTACTTATATACCTCATCACAGGTAAAGCCTTTTTCTTTCTCAAATTGTTTGGCTTTTGCCTCTGCTGCTTCAATAAGATAGGTGTTTCTACGAATACTCGCCATACTATCACGCTCTTCTCTGATAGACTCACGTATATTTTGTGGACAATCGTTGTGATTAATTGCATTGTCATAGGCAATACGAGCAGCATCATAATAACTACTTTCAGTATGAGAAGGATATTCTTTGTAATAATCTTTGGCAATTGCCAATATTTCATCAAAAGATTTTTCAAGGTTAGGATGTTCCACAAACATCCTATATGTTCGACCACTCTCAACAGAAGTAACGCCAAAAGTATTAAACTCAACGGGCTCAGGAAGATAGTCTTTACTGTTGATCTGGAAATCCATAGAACCATCTGTGATATATACCCAATACTCTCCATTAGGCTTCCGTTCTTGTTTGATAATATTTCCCTCAAACTGAACCCCATCAACAGTTAGTCCTACAATGATTAAAGCGCAGTTCTGTCCATTAAAATCTTTAACTGCAAATTGTGTTGCAGCAGGGTCGTTAAGTTCTGCCTTGAGATCTTTAACCTCAAGTTTTTGTGACCATAAGGAAATAATTCCTAATATGGAAAAATTCATTAAAAGTAAAATACGTTTCATTTATCTAAGTTTGAAATTGTTTAGAGTAAATATCTCTCTTTCTGTTGTGGTCATGGCTTGCCATGTGCGAACCTCTATTTTGGGATGTTCCTCGTCTGTGAAATTCCATACAATGAAAACAATTCCCTCATCATGATATCCTTTGGAATGCCATGATTGTTTCAATGTTACCCCGTAATAATTTGGTTTTGCAGGGTGTCTTACTACCTTGTAGTCGCTGAATTCGACATTAATATATCCACCCTTTTGTCCTTTTTGGTTGTTGAAACAATTACGGAGTTTGTTGAGATATTCTTTTTTTGTCTGAACAGTGTACTCTACATTTGATTGTTGGGGAAGATTGATTTCTTGATTTCGCATGATAACAGACGATTTAACATGTTGTCTAACTCGTCCTGTAATGATTAAAGCGTCATCACTGAAAATATCTTCCATATATTTTATATCCATTTTGTGATAGGCATTCTTAAACTGCTCACAGAAAAAAATAATTTGTTCTCGTCGGTCAAGGTCATTAAGTTGTTCGCCTTGTTTTAGAATATCTTGATATTGTAGTTTCCCCATAGCAATATTTACATCGCAGATTCTCCCTTGGGCATCAAACTCTATAATAAACTCTTGGGATAAATCCTCCTGATAACTATCGTCTATGGGTTTCATGTCCATATAAATATTTCTTACTTGATATCCACCTCTTCCATGGCGTAGACAATTTTGATAGAAATCATCATCTTGTGTTCGAAAGTGTACGCTATTCCATAACATACTAATCGTCTGATTGGCAGTTTCTGTATTCTCAAATTGAATACCAGCAAAATTTATTTCATCACTTCCAGCAGACTCTGCACGATTAATGGCTGTAAGAAATTTTGATAACTGCTGTTCCATCTTCGTTTTCAGAGAACCTTGGATTCCATCTGAGAATTCGAATGTAACTTCGTCAGAACCCTTGCCCACGACGGAGTAACCTATTAAAAGTATTGTAAAAAATATTTTTCTCATAATATATATTTAATTAGATAATGTAAACCAAATAGCACCTTTTCCCGAGTAATTCTTTAAAGAATCTTTCTCTTGGGTTGAAAAATTTATTCGTTCTTCATTTCCTGGACCAAGTACGGTTATGACATGTTCATTCTCATCAAAGATAGCCCAGTAACACTTTTCTGGATTTTTACAATTTTCCATAGCTCCATAACGCTTTATTTTTAATCCGACTCTAAATCTGTCTAAAAGATATTGTGCTTCTTTTATGGAAGTACTTCCCATAATAGTGTATATTACTTCCTGTTGCCAATTAGGATATGATACAGATGCATAAAGATCTTTATCATCTGAAACTGATTTAGTGTCTATAGAATCAATAACTTCCACATTTGAGGCAAGTGACCCAATAGTCTCTTCTCCTGTTTCTTTATCTGTTGTCTTTTGAGTTTTATTATCGACAACTCTTATATTATCCACAGCAACAATGTCTTTCTTCTCCACATAAAGGAAAACTCGTGACATAGTGCCTCGCTTCATTTGTAATTTTTCTGCTTTCCCAGCAACATTTTTGATAACAACAGTATTTGCTTTCTGTAAAGAGCCTTTTTCTTGAATGTACTCAGTAATTTGTCTTGACAATAGTTCATTTGCTAATTCATAAGCCCTTGATTCTGTTTCAAGTGTTGCTTCAGCAGAAAGATATTTGGAACTTCGCTTTATATCATTGATCTGTTTTGATATAGACTGTCCCATAATAGTGATAGACATTAATAATAACGTCGACAAAACAATTAACTTTTTCATAATTTCATTTCATTATAATCAGCAAATATATTTTTTATTCTTGATGAATTTACGTAACTATTCAGTCTGGCAGGAATCCTTCCTTTGAGCTTTTTAAAAATAGTCATAGGGAATGATAGCTTCATGATGTGATTATAGCCCATTTCGCTATTATGCATGATTAGTTCACAAGAGGTAACACCCTCTTTCTCAAGAGTAATAATGCCAAAGAAGGGTTTACATCCAGTTTGTTTGCAATAAGATATCCATTTTTTCAATGGAACGTTTAAGGTATCTGTCTTAAATCCATATTTGCGCAATTTGATTTCTATAATAAAATCATTATGGATAAGATTAGAAGTAAACAAGTTAGCAAGACTTTCAATGGGATAGACCTTGTTGTATATAGGTTTGAGTTGTCCAAGGCTATCTTTCCATAAATATTGATTAGCATTAAGATTGGGTAAAATGTACGAATCTCCTTTAAGTATGTAATAATTATCTTGCCAGGCTTTTACAATCCCCCCCATATTACTTATTACGATACTATCCGTTATAATAGAAGTCCTTTCTATTTCTTCTGATAATCGTCGTTCGCTTTCATCCATGTCTGTTCCAAAAAGTAGATTATATTCAATAGGGAAGGAGATGATGTTTTGCCATACAGAGTCTCTTCTCCAGCCCATTGTATATTCGCTATCATTAATTGTTTGGAGATTAATACATATTGTGGTGTCTAAACAGAGTTGGCGTAGTTGTTGAAGATCAAGTTTACCTTTGACGATTTTTACCCTATCCTCTATCATTCGTTGAGAAGCAGACACATTATCACGTGTTGGGATGTCAAGTTCAAGAAGATATCGTTCCAGAAAGTTACAAACGACTTTGCCAAAACCTGCTCGCTGTTCAGAAGAGAATATTGAATAACCTATATGTGTGACACGTTTGTTCTCAACGATAGCAGTGATAGGCTGATTTCTAAATTGAGCACATTGAATGTGTTCTCCATCCTTGATAGAATCTAATTTTTGATGGAGTTTACATTTGTCAGCAATGAGCTTAAGCAAATCAGTACGATAAGAGTTTTGGGCAATGCCATGTGTTGGTAAGGCTCCTATAAAGAGCCATACCAACAAGCCTTTGGCATATCGCTTTGTATGTTTTATCCTATGATTATCCATCTTTGTGAACCATCAGAACGTTTTAGCAATCCTTGAACAATTCTATTATTATCCATTTTGACATTGACTAATCTGTCTCCAGAATAAACATCAACGGTTTCCCCAGAAGCTTTTTTCAAATCAATGGTGTATGAGCGAGTAAAACGAATCTGTCCGCCAATGCCATGTGCTTTACCACTTTTTGTCGGACCTTCGTAAACACCATAGCCCAAATTTACTTTTCCTGATCCGCTAGAGCCGCTAGGTCCTTGAGGCTTCTTCACCGTCACATTCACCGAAGCAGACGCATTTGATGCTTTAATGGTTATAGTAGCACTACCTTCACCAACAGCCTTAACAACACCGTCCTCACTAACTGTTGCTACAGAAGTGTTAGACGACTCCCATTTTGGCTCTTCGTCATTTTCTTCAGGAACTACGGTATATTCTAAGGTCCTTGTGGCACCAAGAACTAATGTGAAATCTTTTGCGCCTTTAATGCTTAATTGTTTAATGTAAACGGTTTCATCTTCTTTTTTATCGCCTCCACTAGATGCCTCTGCGGTGTCGTTTGGCTCTTTAACCTCAACTTTGCAGATAGCCCGTTTATTCAAACCTTCAATTTTCACTGTAATTGTAGTATTACCTTTTTTTAGAGCAGTAACTTCTCCACCCTGTGTAACCGTAGCAATCTTGTCATCAGCCACAGACCATTTAAAAGTGACCTTAGCATCTTTTATCTCCTCTCCTTTTTTGTCAACAACGGTTGCTTTAATTACTTCTCTAGGATTTTTGCCGAGGACAAGGGTCACACTCTTCGGCTTCAGTTTGATTTTGGCAATTTCCTGAGTATCAAATACAAACTTCCATACTGCGAAACCTATACCAGCAGTTAACAAAACAGCCGCTGCTATTATTCCTATGATTTTCCAATTAGGTCCTTTCGTCTTTCCTCTTTGGTGAGAACCTCCGTTTATAGAGAAATCATCAGTGTCATTTAAGTCAAAATCATCTGTTCCGCCTGATTCTTCTTCTGGTTTCATCGGTGTATGACAAACAGGACAATTGCCATCATCGGGTATGACTTCACTCATACCATAGTTCATACACTCTGGATTTTGGCACGTGCCATACCTTTTTTCGCTTTTCTTTGCCATAATTATTATTTTAGTTTTAGTTCTTTTTCAAAAATTATATCCCCTGCCTTTACGAACTTTTGTAACTCTTTATCAGTAGAGTTGTTGTCATAGGCATTGCTAACATCACCTTTTAAGAATTTCTTTATAACATCTGTCAGTTCTTGCTTCATGGTATTGTGCTTGTATTTCTCAGCAATTTGCTGATCAACAAGTTCAGACATTATGGTTACATCTGATTCACGCTTTGACAATAATTCAATGGATTTTCTGATATCTCCACCAAGGAATATCAAACTTGATGGCATGTCATCTGGAAAATCCAAACGATTATAACAATGAACAGCACCAGAAGCATTAGATTTACATGCTATGGCATCTCTCTGCTCTCCAGAAACTGTATCTCTTTCTTTGTCAACAATACCAGGAATACAATATACGAGAAGTAATATTCGATATAACTCTTCTTTCAATTCCTCCTGTGACTTGTTGTACAAAGAGGGAAGAGGACGGGCAAATGACTCTGTATGAACAATTTTATAATTGCATACATCGTTCTTAGTAAACTCATCGTAACACTCCTTCAACTTCTTTATAGTACGTACATAGCGTAATGGGAAAGACGATTTTCCTGTTAAAACAACCAATTGGCTGTCTGAGGTCTCATACACAGATAAATTATTATATCCTTCTCCATTGAAAATACCTCTAACTTTTTCTTCTACTTTTGTACGGAATGCCTGATTCTCAAACCTAGGCAAACCTAATTGAACCATAGATGTCAATATCTGGTCTGCATCTGTCTCTACGCCATCTTTTTCTACAAGAACAAGTGCGTCCTTGCACATTCTCTCTATAAAGAGTTCCCAATCTGCTTCTTGACTTAACTTCTCAAGGATGTTTACATTGATAAGTTTCTGCGATTTCTCTTCGTTCGCATAATCATTCATGCGATACTCTGCATTTTGCCAACAGATAGGATTAAACACATCCTGCAAAGTTTCTGCGTCTGTATATCTTGTCGTAAGACCAGAGAAATTTGACCCGTCAGAAATGGTGTCAATAATACCAGAACGCATATCCAGAATGTTCTTCTTCTGCTTGTCTTCTTCATGTACAAAGAAGTCAACAAGTTTTCTCACATCAGCAGGAGAGTATAATTTAACAACTTCTGCATCTGCTTTATATCCTCCATCATTGGGAGTGCAAGTGGTGGTACGAAGTTCGTCCTGGCTGTCGACATAAGCAAGCATAGCGTCTTTGAAGAGTTTTACATCAGCCTGTAATGCCACCAAATCATCTATGATAGTTGACATGATATCCTTAGAGAATTCACATCCAACCTTTAAAGTTTGGGCAGTTAATGCCTTCCCTTTCATCACAGTATATTGCTCAAAGACTTTTGTACTGCGATTAAAGATGTCCTTTAGGAAACTGCGATTAAGGAAATCGTCCTGAATACTGTTAGCCTCCTTATTATATTTCTGGGCAAGTTTTGCAGCATTAGCAATATCGTTATCATAATGCTCATATCGCTGTCTGCAATCTTCAATGAGGATATCTAAGAATTTTTCTATCTGCATTAAGGATTTATTACCTAATTTCCATTCATCAAGCAAATAGTTTCCTATATGATCAGCCACTTCTGCAGCAAGGAATTTTTTGTCACTTTGGCAATTGGTGAAGAAGTTGTCCACACCATTTCCACGGAAAGCATTGGTGTAGAGTTTCATGATTTCCTGATTGAACTTTGATGTCCACAAATCCTTCGAGTCTACACGTTCGATGATTTGTGCATATAGTCGCTTAGCCATGCCATCCCAATACTGTGCAAAACTTGACCACTTTGCTTTAGATGCCAAGTCCTTGTACTTATTGAAAAACTCACTGTCTACACGCAGCATCCTGTCTGTAAGGTGCAGAGTCTGACGCATAGGGTGATTGTCATCTGTTCCTCTTACCTCGTTAGGACTGACATCCACATTATCATATGGAATAGCAACAGGATACTGTGCTCCTTTGGGCCATCCGTAGATCATTTGCATTGCTGCTACATATGAATATTCATAGGATGCATATTCCTGTATTTCTATCTCTGGATAAATAAGACGTTTGATGCCAAATGAAAGGAATTTACGAGAATGAACGGGTATTTTATTAATCTCTTCTGGAGAGGCTCCAACATTCTCATTAGATTCAAAGCGTGCGGAAATACCAGCAAAGAGTTTTTGGAAAAGGAAATCAGCGGCAATCTTTGGTAGTTCATCTAAACCATATTGATTACCTGCATAATTCCTGTTTGTGTATATGTATGCAGCCTCGAAGCCAGCATCTTTTATTCTTTTCTCTTCAGCCTCAACTTCTCGCTTGTCAGTAATATCAATTGGATGGTAGGCACCGACACTAAGTGCATTAAGTTCTGATAGTGCTGCATACCCGTTCGGACGATAAAACCCTTCCTTGTCTCGTTCCAAATTCTTAAGTGCTTCTGGTACATAAAGATAAAGACAGATACGATACTGATCTTCATTTCCATCTTGGGAATACATGTGCCGAATTTGCGAAATAGCATCAATAATGGTTCCTGATCCTGTACCACCGCCAAGACCGGCACAAATATGAAAAGTTACATTACCAGAATTGTCTCCATGCTTTTTCCCTTCTTGGCGTAAATTTTCCATACGGTTATTAATACGAGCATTGAAAGAGTTCTCGCCAGTGGAGTTATTAGAGAAAAGCATACGCCCGAATCTGCGTCGCTGTCCTCCTATTCCAGCCCCGATAATCTGCCCCATACCCCGTGCAGTGTCTTCTTTATCTTGCTCTGTATAGAAACTGTTTAAGTTGTGGTATTTATACAGATTAGCAATTTTTTCACTCTCAAGTCCACCAATAAACAGAGTCTGTTCCGCTCTTAATGCTATGCTATGACCTTGAGTTGACCATTTCTTTTTAAAGGATAATAAATGCTTTCCTTCTTTGTCTACACCAAGTAAATCTTCCTTACTAGAGTCTACATACAAAAAATCCACAAAGACATCATCAGCGGAATGTTCATTATTGTGATGACACTCATAAATGCGTTTGCGAAGTTCACAAATGACATTTCCGCCAGTTCCTCCTAATCCAATAATTAAATGTTTTGCCATATTATTAAGTTTTAAGTTATTATTCCATTCCTGTTAAAAAGAGGTCTTCGTTGACATCAACAACACCTTTCTGCCTTGTTTTAGTTGGTCTTGGTAAAAAAGTAACGATGAGACAAGATATTACTATAAAACCTAGACTCCACCACACCCTATGCCAGAAATAAGAATCTAAGAAACCTGTCATGGTCTCTTGGAACACATCTGGCAATTCTTGTGAGTCCACCATCATGAAATCTGTTTTACTCACAAAAAGTCCTATTAATGGATATTCTTCTGTGATACTTTCAAGCATTTCCTGACTTTCGCCAATACCAATTGTTCCTGACTTGCTTTCAACTAACTCACAGATATAGTCATAGGCTGAGTCGACAGCATCTTGAGCCTCCACTGCTCCCATCATTAATGTAAACTGAAATGTAAGGAATAGTGCCAGAAGTCCCCCAACAATGTAAAATACAACCGAGTGAATAATATCTTGATTGATAGCAAACAGCAAGGCGAACAATACACCCATGATTAATGCCGTAATAAGGATGCCGTAAATGACACAAGAAAATGCAGATCCCATCAATGAACTGAACATATTAAACCCAGTTTGCGGAATTACTGCGGTTGAAGCATCTTCAGACTCTCTTTCATCTTTTGATTCGACGATTGCTGATTCACTATCATCTACATCTTCTTCTATTTGTGCTGTTATAGTCGGTGTTGACTTGGAAGAAACAAAACTAACGTTGTTCGACGGAGCACTTTCGTCAATCGCGATACTTCCCCACACAAACGCACCAGAGAAAAGAATGCCTGCGATAATCAAGGTTAATATTTGATACCGAAAGTGAAACAATCGGGTAAACCTCCAGAATAAGATGATGACACCTAATATTAACAGAGAAAGAATGTATGGGAAAATTGATCCTACCACAGCAATAATGCACTGGAGAGGATAGTAAATGAGTGCACCATAAATAAGCGGCTCAATAACAAAGTGACCAAGCATCGGAAGCAGGAATTTTGCGAATAACTGTTCTGTGATATCGTAATTCTCTTTACGTTCAATGACGTTTCCCCAACTATCTCGAGTCTCTATTACTGGTCTGGCTGACCAATGTGTGAATTTTCCCCACCAAATGATAGCCATTAAGAATCCAATACCAATACAGATGTTTCCCAATGGTGACTTAAACATATTCCACTGAGCTTCAAAGGTCAGACTGGAATTTGCAATAATCTCGTAAATAAAAACACCTCCTGCAATAGAAATAATAGTAGCGACAACATATCCGACAATGTTGTATGTGTTGTCTGTCCTAATTGGATGGCGCTCCACATGGTTCGAATTCTCCATGATAACATCATCTCTGACTTGCGCCTCTCCTGCAAGACTTTTATTACAGCTTTAGGTTTTCCATAGATATGAAAAAAGCGTGAGAGTCTGTACTTGGTTACTCGTCCCGCTACCTAAGGCTCTAGCATTGCCGTTTCCCGTAGAACGAGCAACACCAGAAGCCCACGCCGAATATGTATATACTTATCCTACACTATTCTATATAAATAGATATAGGTGTGTATAAAACATACCCTTTGAGCATCTACTGTTGCCTTGTTCTTTGACGGGTTTTTAGGATTTGCTAGATTCTAAGTAGCCAAAGACAAGACGCTTCGTAAACGCCTTTCCACAAATATGTATCCCTGCCCTTCACTCCGCGTCCGAAGACTTAGAGTTTCGGCATGAACGTTGCAAATATCGTCATTTTCTTTTAAACTTCCAAATTTTTATGATATTAATTTAATGCTAATTATTAGAAAACTCAACTTTCGCAAGCTTTTGCTTGCTACAGTTAAAGAGGTGAGTGGTGAGAGGTAAGAGGTGAGAGAAATAAGTCATTTCAGATTAAAAACTACATTAGTAACTATGGGCGATACTTTTTTCGCCCACTAAGCACATTTATGTGCAAAATTTTTAGTACCTTTAGCACAAGGTAAATTAGGGATTTTATTTCCTTAATGTGATGACAAAAGACAAATATGACGCAGAGCGAAGAGATATTAGAGCAAGGACTGATAAAGACCCTGACTGAAATGAGCTACGAGTACGTTTCCATCAAGGAGGAAGAGAACTTGCTCGCTAATTTCAAGATACAGTTGGAGAAACACAACCAGAAGGAACTGGCTGCGCATGGTCGTGAACACTTTACCGATAAGGAGTTTGATAAGATACTGCTCTATCTCGAAGGTGGGACCCGCTTTGAGAAAGCCAAGAAACTCCGTGACCTGAAGAACTTCCAGTTAGAGAATGGCGAACGGGTGTGGATTGAATTCATCAATAAGCAACACTGGTGCCAGAACGAGTTTCAGGTCAGCAATCAGATAACTGTTGAGGGACGGAAAAAGTGTCGTTATGACGTGACCATCCTCATCAATGGTCTGCCATTAGTGCAGATAGAGTTGTACGTCAACGACGAGTTAGAGGCTGACGAGACTACCTTTCAGAAGGTTTGGCAGAGCTATGACGAGGCGATGAAAGAGGAGATCAAGGCGATGTGCGTTGATAACCTCGGTTACTTTGTTGAGCCGGCCTTCCTTTTCTCCACCATCATAGATGCCATCGGGCGTAAGGAGAATATCCTACCCCAACTGGAACGCTCACTGAAAAAGATTGAGGACAGCACCATCGGGCAGGAGAGTGAAGATGATTTTGGAGGTCTATTCTCTGATATTGACCTTGCTTCTCCCAAACTCGGCAAGACGGCTGATGATAAGAACCGACTTATTAGTGACGTATTGGTAGCACTGAATGGCATAGACTTCGGACTGGAGGATGCCAGTGACATAGACATTCTCGGTGATGCCTACGAATACATGATAGGTCAGTTTGCTGCAGGAGCAGGTAAGAAAGCTGGTGAGTTCTATACTCCGCAGGAGGTTAGCCAGATATTGGCAGAGATAGTAACAACGGGCAAGACCCGCCTGAAGAATGTCTATGACCCCACGTGTGGCTCCGGTTCTCTGTTGCTTCGCACTGCCCGCAGTGGTAAGGCTGACAGTATCTTCGGACAGGAGAAGAACCAAACAACCTTCAATCTGGTCCGAATGAACATGCTACTGCATGGGGTGAAGTATAATGACTTCGACATTCAGAATGGTGACACTCTGGAGGCTGATGCCTTTGGTGACCGTCAGTTTGATGCTGTGGTGGCTAATCCTCCATTCTCTGCAGACTGGAGTGCTGCCGCCAAATTCAATAATGATGACCGTTTCAGTAAGGCTGGTGTGCTGGCTCCGAAGTCAAAAGCCGACTATGCCTTTATCCTCCACATGATTTACCACCTCAATGATGGCGGCACGATGGCTTGCGTGGCTCCGCATGGCGTGTTGTTCCGTGGCTCTGCCGAGGGAAAGATATGCCAGTTTCTGATAGAGAAGCGTAATTACATTGATGCCATCATCGGCTTGCCTGCTAACATCTTTTATGGCACAAGCATTCCGACATGCATCATCGTCATCAAGAAATGCCGTAAGGAGGGTGACAATGTACTCTTCATAGATGCCAGCAAGGAGTTTGAGAAGGTAAAGACTCAGAACAAACTCCGTTCTGAACATATACAGAAGATTATCGACACATACAGGGAACGAAAGGAGATTGAGAAGTACAGCCATCTGGCAACGATGCAGGAAATTATCGACAACGACTATAACCTCAACATTCCCCGTTACGTTGACACCTTTGAGGAAGAAGCACCCATTGATATTCATGCCGTGATGGGTGAAATCAAGGAACTGGAGGCAAAACGCGCAGACCTTGACAAGCAGATTGAGGTGTACCTGAAAGAATTGGGAATTGTAGAATAGGGAATCATATGGCAAAGTTATGAAGCAACTAGGTATTCCCTCTTTGAAATTTCACGGGCTGCGCCACTCATTTGCAACAAGATGTATTGAAAGCCAGTGTGACTACAAGACCGTCAGTGTCATACTTGGTCATGCCAATATCAGCACGACCCTCAATCTCTATGTCCACCCGAACATGGAACAAAAGAAAAAGTGTATTAACCAGATGTTTAAGGCATTAAAATAATAATCAGATGGGTAGTAAGGCAGGCTTATTTCCTAAAAAAAGAAAAATAATGCGGGTTTATTCGTTTTATATATTAATAATGTGTAACTTTGCAGCTGTTTTTTGCGCAAAGTCGCACGATGTTTTAATTTTTAGATGTTTTTTACAAGATGAACGTAATTACGAAAACGATTCAATTGCCTGATGGAAGAACCATCACCATTGAGACCGGGAAAGTGGCAAAGCAAGCCGACGGAAGCGTTGTCCTCCGTATGAACAACACGGTGCTGCTGGCTACTGTTTGTGCCGCAAAAGATGCAGTTCCCGGAACAGATTTCATGCCTCTGCAGGTAGACTACAGAGAGCAGTATGCCGCCGCAGGACGTTTCCCCGGTGGTTTCACTAAGCGCGAGGGTAAGGCTTCGGACAATGAGATTCTGACCAGCCGTCTGGTAGACCGTGTGCTCCGCCCCTTGTTCCCCTCTAATTATCACGCAGAAGTATTTGTCAATGTGATGCTGCTCAGTGCCGATGGTGTTGACCAGCCAGACGCGCTTGCCGGTTTTGCCGCTTCCGCTGCATTGGCATGTTCAGATATCCCCTTCGAGTGCCCTATCTCTGAGGTTCGTGTGGCTCGTATCAATGGGGAGTATGTGATTGATCCTTCTTTCGAGCAGATGAAGGAGGCAGACATGGATATCATGGTAGGTGCCTCTGCTGAGAATATCATGATGGTAGAGGGTGAGATGAAGGAGGTCAGCGAGCAAGACTTGCTAGGTGCCTTGAAGGCTGCCATGGCTGCCATCAAGCCCATGTGTGAGTTGCAGACTGCGCTGAGCAAGGAACTTGGCAAAGACGTGAAGCGTGAGTACGACCATGAGGTGAATGACGAGGCTTTGCGTGAGCAGATGAACAAGGAGCTGTACCAGCCCGCCTACGATATCACCAAGCAGGCTCTTGAGAAGCATGCCCGTGCTGAGGCTTTCGAGAAGATTCTCGCTGACTTCAAGGAGAAGTTCTTTGCTGAGCATACTGAGATCACAGAGACTTCTGAGATCTCCAAGGATGAGTATGAGGCTATGATGGACCGTTACTACCATGATGTGGAGCGTGACGCTATGCGCCGTTGCATCCTCGATGAGGGTATCCGTCTCGACGGTCGTAAGACAGACGAGATCCGTCCTATCTGGTGTGAGGTCAGTCCACTGCCCATGCCTCATGGAAGCAGTATCTTCACCCGTGGTGAGACACAGTCGCTGACAACAGTCACATTGGGTACCAAACTCGATGAGAAACTGGTGGACGATGTGCTCGACAAGAGTTATCAGCGTTTCCTCCTGCACTATAACTTCCCCCCGTTCTGTACAGGTGAGGCTAAGGCACAGCGTGGCGTAGGTCGTCGTGAAATTGGTCACGGTCACCTCGCATGGCGTGGTCTGAAGGAGATGATTCCCGCAGACTTCCCTTATACCGTTCGTGTCGTATCACAGATTCTGGAGTCTAACGGTTCTTCTTCAATGGCTACTGTATGTGCCGGTACCCTCGCCCTGATGGACGCTGGTGTTCCTATGAAGAAGCCCGTCTCTGGTATCGCTATGGGTCTGATTAAGAATCCAGGAGAGGACAAGTATGCCGTACTGAGTGATATCCTTGGTGATGAGGACCACTTGGGTGATATGGACTTCAAGACCACTGGTACGAAGGATGGTCTGACCGCCACCCAGATGGATATCAAGTGTGACGGTCTGTCCTTCGATATCTTAGAGAAGGCACTGATGCAGGCAAAGGCTGGTCGTGAGCATATCTTGAAGTGCATCACTGACACCATCGCTGAGCCACGTCCAGAGTTGAAGCCACAGGTTCCACGTATCGAGGCATTCGAGATTCCGAAGGAGTTCATCGGTGCTGTGATTGGTCCTGGTGGTAAGATTATCCAGCAGATGCAGGAGGACACGGGTGCTACTATCACCATTGACGAGGAGGACGGAGTTGGTAAGATTCAGGTTAGTGGTCCTAACAAGGAGTCTATTGACGCTGCTATCGCCAAGATCAAGGCTATCGTCGCTGTCCCAGAGATTGGTGAGGTGTACGAGGGTACTGTCCGCAGCGTCATGCCTTATGGCTGCTTCGTAGAGTTCATGCCAGGCAAGGACGGTCTGCTCCATATCTCGGAGATTGACTGGAAGCGCTTGGAGACTGTTGAGGAGGCAGGTATCAAGGAAGGTGACAAGATTACCGTCAAGTTGTTGGAGATTGACCCGAAGACAGGTAAGTTCAAACTCTCTCATCGTGTACTTGTTGAGAAGCCTGCCGACTATGTGGAGCCCCAGCAGCGTCGTCGTGAGCGTCCAGAGCGTGGTGAGCGTCGCCCTCGTCCAGAGCGTAACGACCGTGGCGACCGTCGTCCTCGTAATGAAAGGCAACGGGTAGGCGATTCCTCAGAATCGGGAATGCGTCGTGAGCGTCCTCAGCGTAATGAGGATTTCCATGAGCCGACTGAGGAGCCGAAGGACTTCACGGATACCCTTGACAAGATGGACTTCTAAGGAAGTTAACATAACAAAAGAAGGTCTCAACCGATTGGCTGGGACCTTTTTCTATATTTACACCTTATTATATATATTCAACTTTCGCAAGGCTATGCTTGCTACAGTTGAAGAGATGAGTGGTAAGAGGTGAGAGGTGAGAGAAATGATGGTAAATCAGGTAAAGAATGAGCAAATAATCAAAAGGAAGAGGTAATCTCTTACCTCTCACCTCTTACCTCTCACCTCTGAAAGTTGAGAATGCTAAGCATGCGAAACTTGAATTATATATATTAATTGAACAGGTATTTGATAGTAAACATAATCTGGTAGGTAGAGGCTGCATTCAAGAAATTCTGTGAGGTGCTGAGGTGACGGGCGCCATTCACAGTATTATAGGTATACTTACCGTCCTTGAAGGTCAGCAAGTCGTTAGCTGAAATCTGCTTGAAGAGTCCCCAGTCCTTGCAGAGGAAGTTCGGCAAATTGAGGATGTCAAGACCTAACTGCAGGGTGTGTTTCGTCTTACCCCAGTTGATACTCATATCACGGGTGAACTTGAAGTCCAGCTGATGATGCCAAGGCATCTTAGCCCCACCACGCTCTGTATACTGTCCCTTGCGGTCTTTCAGGTAGTCATCCTGGTTGATGAACGCCCAGAAATCGTCACGCTGCATGTCAGGAGTATAAGGTTTCCCATCCACAGTCCCGTTTTCCGCAAAGTCCCAACTGTTGAGTTCCTCACGGGAGGCAGGGATATAGAGCAGGTTACCAGGTGCGGAGGGGTCGCTGTTGACATTACTACTGAAGATATAAGAGTAGCGGCTATAAGCGTAGTTGCCTAAATAGCCATACTGATAACCGTCGTAGATGAGACTGAACGTATTGGTGACATTCTTCGACTCCTTGAGTTTATAGCTTGCGGACAGCAGCAAGCGGTTGGGAGCCACATAGGTGGCATAGCCAGTCTCCATGTCGTTAACAGCATGGATGGAGCTGCGATAGTTGTTATAGGCAGAGGCGACCTGGTCACCAATACCCTCTGTATAGCTCTTCGCTTTGGAGAGGGTATAGGAAGCGGCAAGATCCAGACCAAAGTCGAACGACTTGCGCAACTGTGCTGTCAGAGACATGTAGTATGCCTTCGAGCCGGCATTCTCCAGTGCATAGGCGGAATGTCCTGCATCGTAGTAAGACATCTTATGGCGCACATCCCCATGACCAAGGTCTATGGTAGAGGTGCCGTCCCAGTAGATATCCTTATTAGAGACAACGACAGGATTGAGGTCCTTGTTAAAGATACCCTCTAACGTGAAGTCTATATCACCAGGTAGTTTGGCATCAACAGCGAGTGACATCTTCCATGTCTTCGGCATGCGGAGGTCCTCACTGAGGATGGTGGGGCTAGTAGGAACTGTCGTCTGACTGGTGGCACCAATCTGTTGCAGCATCTCCTGCTGATTCATCGTGAAGGTGGGCATTACCTTGCCATTGGCAGCAGTAGCCACATAAGAGGTCTGCCCCATTCCAGAGTTACCCACAGCAGAGACGAGCCATACGAAAGGCATGCGTCCTACGAAGAGACCTGTACCACCACGGAGGATATACTTACGGTCGCCTGTGATGTCCCAGTTGAAGCCCACACGTGGTGAGAAACTCACACTGGCGCTTGGTACATTATCCGTACGGTAATGATTGCCTCCGAAATCGATATTGTAATAGTCCTCATTGAAATTGTTTGCTAATGAGGGGTAGGTGGGCAGTTCGAAGCGGACACCGACAGAGGTGCGGAAGCGCTCCGACCAACTGATATTGTCCTGTAGATAGAACGACCACTGGTTGGTTTTCATTTCGGAAATGAACATGGAATGCCCGTCGTTATTGCCGTAGGTGATACCAAACACACGAGGCTGGCGTCCGAATACGGCGCCCCAGTTGCCTGCTCTGACCTCCTCAGGAGTCGCCTCGAAAGCATAGTAGCCTGCGGCAGCCTGTGCATAGCCGTTTGCCGCATAGTTATGCTCAAACTGGATACCTGCGAAGAGGTTATGTTTGCCAAGGGTGACATTCAACTCGTCCGTGATGACCGTGTTCTTCGTCTGGGCGAGGTTGCCATAGGTGAAGACATCCCCGAGCAGTGCCCATGAGGGGAAGTGCCCGGCACCGTCGCTCATCACTATCTCCACGACAGGAGCAGCGTCATTATACTCTGTAGAGCGTGGCTGGTCTTGGAAAGAGTAAGTGCCACGCAACGTGTTGTGGAACTTACCGAACTTACTGTTCAACTCAGCAGCTACAGAGGTAAAGCGATATTCCGCATAGTAGCGACTCGACAAAGAGTTCATCGAGTAGTTCGTCAGGCTGCCATAGCTATTCTGGTTACCACCATAGATGGCTGTTGCCTGATTACTGCCGATAGAGCGTGAGGCAGAAGCGATGTTGGACACCTTACGATTCGACTTGGTGAAACGGACATTGAACTTATGGTTGTCGTTGATATTCCAGTCGAGACGTGCCAGGATACGGTAGGCAGGTGTCTTCACGTTATACCCCTGCCAAGGACCAGTCGACAGTCCGTAGGTGTTCTGCATGTAAGTGGAGAGACTTTCCAGTTCCCCAATCTGTGGACGGCGGTTAGTTGCCGTATACGGTGTTGCGCCATTACCAGCACGAGCGGCAGGTCCCGTGGTGACATTATCCTCTATCTCTCCATTGACGAAGAAGAAGAGTTTGTCCTTGATGATCGGACCGCCTAAGCTCAGTCCGTAGGTGTCGTTATGACCGTTATCGACCGTCAAGGAAGTATCACCCACACGACTGCCCTGCAGACTGGTGCTGGTGATATAAGTATAGGCACTACCTTTGAACTCATTGGTACCGCTCTTCGTGACGGCATTGATGCCACCGCCCGTGAAACCGCTCTGACGAACGTCATAGGGAGTGATGCTGACAGTCATCTGCTCGATGGCGTCCAGTGAGATAGGTGTACCACCACCAGGTAAGGGTGAGGAACCCAGTCCGAAGGAGTTATTGAACGAAGCACCATCGATAGTGACACTTGACTGGCGAAAGTTACCACCACCAATTGCTAATCCACTGGCGGAACTACTCTGCGGTGTCATCTTCATGAGGTCTGTCATGCTGCGTCCGACAGTAGGGATGACAGACATAGCAGCCGCATTCAAGTTGGTGACAGCACCTGAGCGGTCAGAGCGCATCGTATTATTCGCCTTAGCCACAACCTCAACCTCTGCAAGCATCTCACTGCCTTCCGACAAAGAGGCATCGATAACGGTATTCTGTCCCAGTTGCAGTTGCAACTCTTTGAAGTTCTTAGTATGGAATCCGATATAAGAGATCTCCACCTCATAAGGACCTCCTGCACGCATACCGCTGATGGTATAGCGACCATTAGCATTGGTTACTGCCCGATAGACGGATCCAGAAGGGGCATGCTTCGCAGTGATGGTAGCACCAATAGCCTCTTCATTACCAGCCATGACAATACCACTGATACCAGAGGTAGTTACCTGCGCCATCAATGTCAAAACAGATGTCAGCAGGAAGGTAGTTATTAAAAATAGTTTTTTGTTCATTTGTTTTAAGTGCTTGTTTATAAGTCTTTCTGACGAGTTCCCATGCGGGCCTCCACAACATTTACCACATAGTCACCGAGTTTCTCACACTCGTTGATGATATCCATGTAGATAGTACCTACAGCATAAGTGTATTCGTGGTTATTGACATCATTGATGTTCTGTGACTTCAACTGGTTGCGATAGTTATTGATCTCATTCTCGAGGTTAAAGGTGCGATTGACATCGTAGGCTTCCTTGCGTCCGGACAGGAGGGCGTTCATTTGTGTCAATGCCTCGTCAGTGAGTTCCATCATCTGGTGGATATGGTCA
>CALFUF010000021.1 GCA_937916405.1 uncultured Prevotella sp. | reverse complement strand
GACTGACAGGTTTCGCTGTGGCATGGGGTATCTTCATGCTCATCGTCCTGTTGGGAGCTGGTAACGGACTGATCAATGCCAACCTGCAACAGAGCGAGCGTTTCCTGTCTAACTCGATGGTCGTCTTTGGCGGTCAGACAACCAAACCCTATCAGGGTATGAAGGAGGGTCGTTATATCCGTCTGCAGACAAGGGATGTCGAGGTAACGGATGAGGAGTTTGGTGAGAATATTGACGAGGTGGGTGCGCGCTATAGTATCTCGGCAACCATCTCCAACAACCAGGAATACCTCAATACGACCGTCCTTGGTGTCTATCCTAACCATCCGAAGATTGACAAGATGGAGATGCTGGAAGGACGGTTTATCAACGATATCGACCAGCAGGCGAAGCGTAAGGTGCTGGTGCTGAGCAATAAGCAGGCGAAGGAACTTGCTCCCAAAGGCTATCGCTCGTTATTGGGACAACATGTGAAGGTGAATAACTTCATGTTCCAAGTAGTAGGTATCTATAAGGATGATGAGGATGAGCAGGCGACGGCATTCTCCGCTTATTCCGCTATCAAGAGTATCTATGGTGCCAATACGGATGATGCTGGAAATATCGAGTTTACCTTCCATGGACTGAACACGCAGAAGGCGAACGAGGACTTTGAGGAGGGCTACCGCCGTCGTATCAATGCCAACCACCAGGCTCACCCTGAGGATGAGAGTGCTATCTGGTTGTGGAACCGTTATACGCAGAATCTCCAGATGCAACAGGGTATCAGTATTATCCGCACGGCATTGTGGATCGTGGGATTGTTTACCTTATTAAGTGGTATCGTGGGTGTGTCGAACATCATGCTGATAACGGTCAAGGAACGGACCCATGAGTTCGGCATCCGCAAGGCGATCGGCGCCAGACCATGGAGCATCCTCCGCTTGATTATCGTGGAGAGTGTCATCATTACCACTTTTTTTGGATATATAGGAATGGTACTGGGTGTATGTGCCAATGAGTATATGGATGCGACAATAGGACATGACACCATTGATACGGGACTGTTCAGGGCGACGATGTTCCTGAACCCCACCGTGGGACTCGATGTCTGTTTCGAGGCTACCATGGTGATGGTCATCGCAGGAACCATCGCAGGACTGATCCCAGCCTATAAAGCATCACGAATCCGCCCCATAGAGGCATTAAGAGCAGACTGATGATGAGAGTAGATATAGATAGTTACAGAGAAATACTGGATACGCTGACTCGTAATAAGTCACGTTCCTTCCTCACAGGCTTCGGCGTGTTCTGGGGTGTCTTCATGCTCATCGCCTTGATAGGTGGTGGACAGGGACTGAAGGAGATGCTGCAAAGTAACTTTGAGGGTTTTGCCACGAATACCGTCATGATATGGTCGCAGCAGACCACCAAGCCCTATAAGGGGTTCCGTAAGGGACGCTGGTGGACGATGGACGAGAAAGATATCGAGCGCTTGCGCCAGCGTGTGCCGGAGTTGGATGTGGTGGCTCCCATCTTGTTCTCTCCATGGGGTAAGTCAAACACTGCCTATTATGGGGAGCAGAGGACGATACCTCGCATACAAGGTGTCACTCCGGAGTATGTAGATGTGGTCTCTCCAAAGATGTACTATGGACGATTCATCAACCAGGTGGATATTCTGGAGCATCGCAAGGTGTGCGTATTGGGAAAGAAGATCTATAAGGACCTCTTCAAAGAGGGTGGTGACCCTTGTGGTAAGAGCATCCGTGTGGACTCCACCTATTATGAGGTGATAGGTGTCGACTATAGTTCGGCAGGTATCAACTTCAATGGTCGTGCTGAGGAAAAGATCACCTTACCATTGACATTGGTGCAGCAGACTTATAATAGAGGTACGCAAGTAGACCTCATCGCTGCTACTGGTCGTCCGGGTGTCGTGATGAGCAAGCTGTCACCTCGTATCCGTGAGACTATCGCCAGAGCCCATTATGTAGACCCTACGGACGAGCAGGGTGCGATGGTATTCAATACGGAGGTACTCTTCCAGATGCTTGACAATCTCTTCAAGGGTGTCAACTTCCTCATCTGGCTGGTGGGACTCGGTACGCTACTTGCAGGAGCTATTGGCGTGTCGAACATCATGATGGTGACTGTTCGTGAGCGAACGACGGAGATTGGTATCCGTCGTGCTATAGGTGCCACTCCAAGGATGATATTATCACAGATTATCTCTGAGAGTATCGTATTGACCTTGGTAGCTGGTATGAGTGGAATCCTCTTTGCCGTCTTCATTTTGCAGATGCTGGAGTTAGGTAATACGGAGGATGGTATATTGAAGGCGCATTTCCAAGTAGGCTTCTGGACTGCCATTGTTGCCGCCCTGATGGTCAGTCTGATGGGAGTGCTTGCAGGACTTGCCCCGGCAGCACGTGCCATGAGCATCAAACCTGTTGATGCGATGCGAGACGAATAATAATAAAAAACTAAATGATATGAAAAAGTACAGAAAACTGATTATCGCAACAATCATTGCTTTGATCTTTATTGGGACCTTCGTGTTCCTGTGGCAGAAGTCACAACCTAAAGAGATGGTGTATAACGAGTTCACCCCTGAGATGAACGAAGTGAAGAGGACGACCATTATCACAGGTAAGATAGAACCTCGCAATGAGGTGAATATCAAACCGCAGATTGGTGGTATCATCACGCAGTTGATGAAAGAGCCAGGTGACTATGTGCAGGCTGGTGAGGTCATTGCCAAGGTGAAGGTGATTCCTGATATGGCTCAACTTTCCTCTGCCGAGAGCCGAGTGCGTCTTGCCGACTTGAATCTCCAGCAGGCGAAGATAGACTATGAGCGTGAGAAGAACCTCTACGAGCAGAAACTGGTGTCTGCTGACGAGTATGACAAAGTCGCCCAGAAGTTGAGACAGGCGAAGGAAGAGCTGCTTGCCTCTGAGGATGCGTTGCAGGTAGTTCGCGATGGCGTGTCGAAATCGAATGCCAATGCGTCAAGTACCCTTATCCGTTCCACCATCAGTGGTGTGATTCTTGATGTCCCTGTGAAGGTGGGTAACTCTGTCATTAATACCAATACCTTCAATGAGGGTACCACTATCGCCTCTGTGGCAAATATGAACGACCTTATCTTCCGTGGTAATATTGATGAGACGGAGGTGGGACAGCTCTATAACGGTATTCCGATGAAGATCACCATTGGTGCCTTGCAGGACTTGAAGTTTGATGCCTCTCTGGAGTATATCTCCCCTAAGGCAGTAGAGAATAATGGTGCCAACCAGTTTGAGATCAAAGCGGCTGTCAAGGTGGCGAAAGATGACAAGATTCGCTCTGGCTATTCTGCCAATGCGGAGATCGTTCTTGCCCAGGTAAAGAAAGCACTGACGATTCCTGAGAGTGCCATCGAGTTCTCTGGTGACTCTACCTTTGTTTATCTGATTAAGGTGGAGGGAACCAAGAAGACGTATGAGCGTCATCAGATAACCACTGGCTTGAGTGACGGTGTGAATATCGAGGTGAAGAAAGGACTGACTACTAAGGATAAGGTACGTGGTCCGCAGATTGTTGCAGAAACGAAGGAGGAATAAGCGATGAAGAAGATGCTATCAAATACTATAGTTCCTATAGTCACTATAGTTACTATAATTACTATATCCCAGCCCGCCTCTGCCCAGAATCTATGGACGTTGCGACAGTGTATAGACCATGCCATCAATCACAACCTGACGGTCAAACAGAAGGACAATACCCGTCGGAAGCAGGAGTTGCAACTGTCAACAGCGAAGAATAGTCGGCTGCCAGACTTGGATGCAAGTGTAGGGGAGTCCTTTTCTTTCGGGCGTGGCTTGACGATAGACAATACCTATACCAATCGCAGTACCAGTAGTACGACTTTCGGACTGAGTACCTCCGTGCCTCTCTTCACTGGTTTTGAGATTCCCAATACCATCAAACTCAACCAACTGAAGTTAGAGGCGGCAACGGAAGACTTGGAGAAGGCAAGGAATGATATCCGCATGCAGGTGGCAAAGGCATACGTGCAGATCCTCTATGATATGGAACTTGCTGATGTCGCATGGCGACAGGTCTCCATCGACTCAATGCAGGTGGCTCGTCTGACTGCTTTCGTACAGAATGGGAAGGCGAGTGAGGCAGAGCTGTCGCAGCAGAAGGCAACACAGGCACAGAGCCGGTTGACAGCGACACAGGCGGATAACAATCTCCAGTTGGCATTGCTCGCATTAAGTCAACTGTTGGAGCTGACGACCCCTGAGGGTTTCAATGTGGTACGTCCGGTCTCTCCTTTCAATGCGTTGGTATTGCCTAGTCCAGAGATTGTCTTTGCTGAGGCGATGACTTTTAAGCCAGAAGTCAAAGCGGAGCAACTGAGGCTGAATGCCGCGGAGAAGAATATCAAGATCGCCCAGTCGGATCGCTATCCTTTCCTGTCGCTGAGTGGTGGTTTGCAGACCAACTATTATAAGACGAGTGGACTTGCTGCGGAGAGTTTCTCCAGTCAGTTGAAGAATAACTTCTCGCAGTATATCGGACTGAACCTGAGTATTCCCATCTTCAACCGTTTCGCCACTCGTAACAATATCCGTTCGGCACAAATCGACCGTGAGAACCAGCAGTTGCAACTCGAGAATGTGAAGAAGACTCTCTATAAGGAGATCCAGCAGGTCTATTATAATGCTGTTGCCGCACAGGCAAAGCATGAGAGCAGTGAGACTGCGCGCCAGTCAAGTCAGGACGCTTTCGTGTTGGCACAGGCAAAGTATGAGAACGGCAAGGCAACGATTACGGAGTTCAACGAGGCGAAGAACCGTTACCTGAAGGCTGAGAGCGATCTGGTGCAGGCTCGCTATGAATACCTTTACCAGACCACGTTATTGGATTTCTATCGGGGTAGGGATTTGAACTTTTAGTTTATATAAACACACTCTTGATTCATAAACAGAAAAGCGGGACGCTGTGACAGCGCTCCGCTTTCTTTTTGTTTATTTGATAATCACTTTCTTCTTGTTGTTGATGTAGATACCTTTCGATGCAGGCTTATTGGTCATTCGTTTTCCACTCACATCGTACCAGATGTTATCCTCTGGTGCAGAGTATATAAGGTTGCTGATGCCAGAACTACCTCCTACAAAGGCTTTCAGTTCGGTGATGGCAGGCATCACTTTACCTGCAGGATAGTTATAGGTGATACCGTCCTTTCCGTTGACTTTCGCATCATCATTGAACAGGCTAGCGTTATACCAATCGTCACTCACACGTTTTGTATTCCAGTCGAGTCCGTTCTCACAGGCTTCCATCCACCACCAGTACAAACCAGTCACTTTCTCATGTTTATTCAACACCTCAATAAGTGCTCTTGTGAAAGCCTGTTGTCCTTCTGGACTAATGGGGTAGGTAGCTGACAGGTCAACGCCAGGAGATGAGACAGTGGGTTGCCATGCGTAATAATAACCTGTCTCAACAATCATGATATCCTTATCGGGATAGTTGGTCTCTAATCGGTTCAAAGAACTTTCCAAGGTAGCGAAACTACCATGATAATAGGGGTAGTAACTCAGTCCGATGATGTCGTAGTCAACACCAGCATTCTTCATGTCCTTATAGAAGTTGTCAAGATAGTTGGTGTTCGGTACGCGTTCTGTATGTAAGATAATCTTTGCTTTCGGACATATTTCACGACATGCTTCACCTGCCTTCTTCAGTAAGTTGGTAAAACGAGTCTGGTTCTTACTGCCAGCGTAATAGGTATTGCTGGAAATCTTGTACTTATATTCTCTTTTGGTCTCATTATAAGTTTCGAAAATACCCTCACCCCATAGCATACCGTAACTGATCTCATTACCAGTCTGGATAAAGTCTGGGACAACGCCCTCGTCCTTTAGAGCCTTTAGACAATCTCTGGTGTACTCGTATATTTTGGTATAGAGGTCCTCGTCACTAAGTCCTAACCATGCTTTGGGCGTCCATTGCTTGGCAGGGTCTGCCCATACGTCAGAGTAGTGGAAGTCAAGCATCAGAGAGAATCCTGCCTCCTTGATACGTTTTCCTAATGCTTTCACATAGTCAAGATCCTGACACACACCTTGACCTTTTTCCAGATTGCTGGCGTTAGCTGGGTCCACAAACAAACGGACACGCATAGCGTTGAGTCCTTGCCCTTTCAGGAATGTGAGCATGTCAGAGATGGCAACACCGTCCTTGTCATAATACTTGGCACCATTCGTCTCGTATTTTGTCAATAGGGAGATGTCGCCGCCCACATATTTTTGGGCGTTAACTGTCAATGCCAGCAGGGCAAATAATGTTAGTAGTAATTTTTTTTTCATGAGTTCGAAATGATTGTAGTTTAAGTTCATTTATGTCTGTTTCTCCGTTGCTCACGGTATTTGGCTTTCTGCCGTGCAGAGCCGCTACCGTGGGCACCAGTGATGTATTTCTTCTTCTTCGCCTTGGTCTTCACCTTGTCGTCCTCCTTGCGAGGACCACCGCCACGACCAAACGAGATACCATTCTCCAGGATTGACTGGAAGTCGTCAACGCCCCCTGAGTTAGGGGGTTGGGGGTCTGAACCTTTTTGTTTGTTATTAGTATCCATAATTGTATTCTTTAGATGGGGGTTGTTCAGACCCCCATCCCCCTAACTTAGGGGACTAATGGCTTAATGATGGAAAAGTCGAACCCCAGTGAATGCCATGGCGATGCCGTATTTGTCGCAGGTCATGATGACATGGTCGTCACGGACACTGCCGCCTGCCTGGGCAATGAACTCAACACCGCTCTTATGGGCACGCTCGATATTATCGCCGAAGGGGAAGAAAGCGTCAGAGCCTAAGGCAACCTTCGTGTTCTGGGCAATCCACTCTTTCTTCTCTGCGAGGGTCAGTACCTCGGGCTGCTCGGTGAAGAACTGCTGCCAGGCACCGTCACGCAACACGTCATCGTGCTCGTCCTCTGAGATATATACGTCGATGGTATTGTCACGGTCGGCACGACGGATGCCCTCCTTGAAAGGAAGTGCCATCACTTTCGGATGCTGGCGCAACCACCAGATGTCTGCCTTGTTACCGGCAAGGCGGGTACAGTGGATGCGGCTCTGCTGTCCGGCACCGATACCGATAGCCTGTCCGTCCTTCACATAGCATACAGAGTTAGACTGTGTATACTTCAAGGTGATCAGGGCGATGATCAGGTCACGCTTAGCCTCGGCAGTGAATGTCTTGTTCTGGGTGGGGATATTCTCAAACAGTGCGGGGTCGTCAAGTTTGATCTCGTTGCGTCCCTGCTCGAAAGTGATGCCGAACACCTGCTTACGCTCTACAGGCTCTGGCTGGTAGTTCGGGTCAATCTTAATGACGTTATAGGTGCCCTTACGCTTGTCTTTCAGGATCTCGATAGCCTCTGCGGTATAGTCGGGGGCAATCACACCGTCACTCACCTCACGCTTCAGCAGCAGTGCCGTCGTGGCATCACAGGTGTCGGAGAGTGCGACGAAGTCACCATACGATGACATACGGTCGGCACCACGGGCTCTGGCATAAGCACAGGCAATGGGGGAGTCATCCAGTCCTTTCACGTCATCCACGAAATAGATGCGCTTCAGGGTGTCTGTCAATGGCAGTCCGACGGCGGCACCTGCAGGACTGACATGCTTGAACGAGGCAGCGGCGGGCAGACCCGTAGCCGCTTTCAGCTCCTTCACCAGTTGCCAGGCATTGAAGGCATCGAGGAAATTGATATATCCTGGACGACCGTTAATCACTTCGATGGGTAACTCACCTTCCGTCATGAAGATACGTGAAGGCTTTTGGTTCGGATTGCATCCGTACTTCAACTGTAGTTCTTTCATACTATTCATTTATTTGTTTCTGTCTGCAAAGATACGAATAAGTGAGAAGAAAACCAAATCTTAATTGGGTTTTCTCGAACAGGAGTATCTTCGACCGAAGGTCAAAGGTACAACTTTATTTTAAATCATCAACAAAGATACGAATCATTCTAAAGAATGGACTATCTTTGTTGCGAAAAGTGTGACACAGCAACATAGAAGTACGTACAATTGAATGAGGTAAAGAAACCTCTAACAGCCTATATGTGCCAGCAAATGAACCTGATGGCTTTGGAATTGAGTAAGTTGTAATTAAACGACTTTTTTCTTTAAATCCTTTGTAGTATTTCTAAATTCTTTGTATCTTTGCAGTTACAATAAATAACTTGTATGACTTTTAAACATTATTGCCTATGGGCTGAGATAAATTTCAATTAAGGACATATAGGATGAACATCCACTTTTGATTCTTGTCTTCTGATAAATCGGCAAAATAATCATAGATATTGCAAGGACTGAAGTAGATAGTTCGCGCTGCAAAGCGTGGACTTTACTCGTTTAAGCAATACAGGTGTTTGCCGATACCTCAGAAGACGTAGACGAAGTAAGTAGTCCACGTTTTTTGTATATATATAATACATTTTAAATATTAAAAACAATTATGAAAAATTTATTATCCTTGAGCATATTGATGCTCACAGTTTTGATGATGCCAATGTTGGCTTCATGTGGTAGCGATGATGATGACGTGAACAACTCTGCAATTGTCGAATACATAGGAAAATGGAGTTGTACATATCCTGAAACATATAGGTCAAGCACAATTGTTGAAGAAGGAACAATTCTTGTTATCACATCATCTGGAGATATGACTTGGACTATGTCTAATGGCAGCAAATACAACGCTACGATGCGTGCTCTCGGAGATGATTGGGCAGATATTACTTATAACGGTAAAACTTATAGAGCAGAAATATATGTTAAAGGCAACTTTTTGACAATCAATGTGAATGGTGATGTCAATCTGACCGTGAAAGATTTTCCTTTTGATGGCAGTTATCAAAAACTCAATTAACAATCTTTTATTGGAATATCAAAAATCATAAAGACAGTATATCAATTTCTCTAAATAAAAAGGCACTGCAAAATTTGAATGTAGTGCCTTTTCATTTAACTCCTTCAACAGCAAAACGGAATGTTGGGGGCTGAGGAATCCATAATTTCATGAACAATCAAACGACTGGCAGAGCAAAAATTCTGCCAGTCGTTTTCCCTACCCGTAATTTTTTACCCTTGTCACCGTTGCCGCCTTGCAAAAGTGTTTGAATATCAGTCGGTTGCAGGTGACAAGGACGAAAAATCGTTGCCGTTAGTTGCCGCTAAATGCCGTTTTTGACCCTAAAATGGGGTAAAAAACGTGGTTGTACCCCCATTCTTCTATTTGCCTATTGGGAGAGAGGAGGAACTCCGATTGATTATTCCAAGCATTGGAATCAATCATTCCAGGCATAGGGACGTTTTATCCGAAAGAAGGGGATCATTTGTTCCATGCCATGGAACAAGTTGTTCCACCCCATGGAACAAAATGTTCCACCCTATGGAACAAACAGGAAGGTGCCACCTTCGAGGGTCGAAGGTACCGCTTCCTCGATGATCGAAATCAAAAATAAATGAATTTATTTTGTTCTTTGCTCGGTTTGCACTACCTTTGACCTTCGGTCGAAGGTACTCACGTTCGAGAAAACTCAAATAATATTTGGTTTTCTTCTCACTTAATCGTATCTTTGCAACTATGAAGAGACTATGCCACTACATATCTGAATACATGGGCATACTGGTGCTTGCCGCGGCATTGCTGGCACTGGCATACCCTGAAGTACTGGGGCAAGTACGTCCGACAGTCATCAACTACCTGCTGGGAGTAGTGATGTTTGGCATGGGACTGACGTTGAACCTACAGGATTTCAAGATTGTTTTCAGTCGTCCGAAGGATATTCTCTTAGGCTGTCTGGCACAGTTTACCGTCATGCCACTACTGGCATGGGCATTGGCAAAACTGTTTCAACTTGACGAGGCACTCGCTCTGGGGGTGGTACTGGTAGGCTGTTGTCCTGGTGGTACAGCCTCCAACGTGATCACCTATCTGGCAAAAGGCGACCTGGCGCTCTCTGTAGGAATGACGGGTGTCTCAACCCTGTTGGCTCCGTTCCTGACTCCGCTGCTGACATGGGCATTGGCTGGTAAGAGTGTCGATGTGGATGTGATGAGTATGTTCCTGAGCATTCTCTGCGTGGTCATACTGCCCATCGTCGTGGGATTGTTTGTCAAGTGGCTCTCTCCAAAGTTCACAGAGAAAGCCACCGACTATCTCCCTGCGTTCTCATCGATAGCCATTGCCTTTATCGTTTCCATCGTTATCGCTGCAAATGCCGATAAGCTGATGGCTGGTGGTATGCTGATCGTTGTGGTGGTGATGCTTCACAATATCTGCGGTCTGAGTTTAGGTTACTTGATAGGGAGTGCGCTTAGGCTGGCAGACTCGAAGAAGAGGGCGATATCCATCGAGGTCGGCATGCAGAACTCAGGACTGGCAAGCAGTCTTGCCACCATCCATTTCGCTGCCTATCCGTTGGCATCCATCCCAGGAGCCATCTTCAGTGTGTGGCATAACCTGTCAGGTGCTGCCGTGGCTTATCTTTATAGAAGGAAGTAATATAATAAGTAAAAATAGACAATCATGGAGAAAAAGAGACACGCTTTACGCAAATTGTTGGAGGCGGTAGAGCACGAGCTGTTGAGGAAACCCAACCATAAGACCCTCGACAGGCTGTCGCTGCTGGCTGGTTACCAGGACTGGGAGTCGTTCCAGGAGGCACTGCATGGAGAGGGCGATGGCGAGGAGAACTACGAGGTAGGAGAGAAGCAGAGAAAATAAAAAGAGACATCCGGAAGGAATGTCTCTTTTTATGTTGTACAGGTCGAGGGGAATTACTCACCCACGTTGCGACGCTTCTCCTTGATACGGGCAGCCTTACCAGTGAGCTTGCGCAGATAGTAAAGCTTAGCGCGACGAACCTTACCAACCTTGTTGACCTCGATGCTCTCGATGTTAGGAGACTCGATGGGGAAGATACGCTCTACACCAACGGTACCAGACATCTTACGAACGGTGAAGCGCTTCTTCTCCTGATGACCGCTGATCTTGATGACAACGCCACGGTAGAGCTGGATACGCTCCTTGGAACCCTCGATAATTTTGTAAGCGACAGTTACAGTGTCACCAGCCTTGAAGGAAGGGAACTGTTTGCCGGTTGCAAATGCTTCTTCAGCAACTTTGATTAAATCCATTTCGATTTCAAATGTTTATGTGATTGATGTTTACTGTATTATACGCCACTTGGTCGAGTGCCAGCGGTGACGATTTGCGCCATTTATGGCAAAAGCGGATGCAAAGGTACAACTAAGTTTTGAGATATGCAAGAAAAAATCCTTTTTTTTTCTTTTATCAGAATTTGCGCTTGCCCCAGTAGGTGTGCTGACCATTTGAACTGTAGGCGCAGAATACGATTGTCGGCTTGCGGGCATCAGAGTCATAGTCCACCTCGCGGGTTACGATGAATTTCTGCGAGCCAATGGTGAGAGTGCTTGATGCCTCATCAAAACTCCACTTCTGACCGTTATACACATCGCCCTTTACGGTTCCGTCTTCTAACAGACGCGTTGCAACACCCTGGCACGCTATATCCTGACCGGCAGCATCGCTCTTGCCATTCGTGTAGAACAGGTCTATAAAGTCATACATGCCCGCAATCTCATCTGTCTCGATGGGCAATTGAGGCACGTCACCATAACGCTCCGGCACTACGATAGGCCAGCCGTCCTCAGTCCACAGTATCCTGCGCAGATGACACAGCATATTAGCATTCAGCGTACCATTGTCAGCATCCTCCATACGGCCCTGACACGCAAGATACCAATTATTCTCTGCGTCAGCAAAGACAGCAACGTGTGAGATACCCACCCATGTGGTTGGTGAATAGAACCACTTATAAGGATGGGTCACTATTGGGTATGCCACTCCAGGATTAGCGGTACGGTCAGCACCCGTGATGTCAACAAACGGCCCACTGATGCTCTTGGAGCGCAGCACACGCGTGTTATACTTGTAAGCCAGCTCATCGTATGCCACGAAGAGGTAATAATAGCCCGTAGCAGGATTATATATAATCTCAGGACCCTCAGAGCCCTGCCAACGCTGCCAGCCTGCTGCTGTCAGGCTACCGGCTATGCGTGAATAGATACGCTTGCCGTAGCCATTGCTCTCTAACTCTGACAGGCTGGTGCACACAGAGGAACCAAGCTCATGCAACGGCATGCCGGTCTCAGGATTTA
>CALFUF010000020.1 GCA_937916405.1 uncultured Prevotella sp. | reverse complement strand
TGGAGCGTTTCAACATCATGGCAAAAGACTGCGACTCGAAGAACGGACTGAAAGGTCTCAACTATATCCGTCTGTCAGTACGTAACACGGAAGACAACGACCGTTTGATAGAAGCATTGAGGACCCTATGAATATCTGTATCTGCGGAGGGGGCAACCTCGGACATGTCATCACAGGTTATCTTGCCCATCAAGGGTATGAGGTGAGTCTGCTGACCCGGCACCCGGAGCGATGGAGTCGCACCATTTCCATCTATACGCCAGAAAACAAGACCCTTGAGGGTACTATCCAGCATCTTTCCGCAGAACCTTCCGAACTGATTCCGCAAGCCGACATGGTTCTTCTTTGTCTACCGGGTTATGGTATTGCGGACACCCTGCGTGCTATCCGCCCCAACCTCAAGCCCAACACACCAGTAGGTAGTGTGGTGAGCAGTACAGGCTTTTTCTTCGAGGCTTTAGAGTTATTACCAGAAACCACACCCTTGTTTGGTTTCCAGCGTGTCCCCTTTATCGCTCGTGTGGAGGAATATGGTAAGTCCGCCCATCTGTTAGGATATAAATCCTCACTGAGCGTTGCCATAGAGAAGAGAGAGACCCCCCTAAATTCCCCCTGTTTAGGGGGGAATTTGGGAGAGATGTTCGACACCCCCGTCCATTTGCTGGCAAGTCATTACGAGGTGAGTCTGACGAATAGCAACCCTCTGCTGCACACCTCACGGCTTTATAGCATGTGGCACGACTGGCACGAGGGAATGACCTATCCCACTCAAAACCAGTTTTATAGCGACTGGACAGACGAAGCCTCCCAACTGCTGATGGATATGGACACAGAGTTCTTCCGTTTGCTCGATGTATTACCTGTCACCCCAGGAGCCATCCCTACCGTTCTCGATTATTACGAGAGTACGGATGCCCCTTCTCTTACTAAAAAGCTCCATTCCATCGAAGCGTTCAAGGGCATCCTGTCACCCATGAGAAAAGTCGGAGACGCTTTCGTCCCCGACTTCCAAAGTCGTTATTTCACAGAAGACTTCCCTTATGGTCTTGCCATCATCCACCGTCTGATGCATGAGCACCACATTGACTGTCCGTATATTGATAAGGTCTATGACTGGGGAATGTCAACGCTCAACTGTTAACTTTCAACTCTCAACTAAACATAGTACGCCTCGAACTGATGCGTCATCCGCTGGTCTTCTGGTGGCAGTTTCATATAGTCACCATACGTCCTGTGCAGATGGTCGTCGTAACCAATCATCATCTTATAGACACGGTCCTCAAACTTCACATCCATCATCTTCTTCATGTCGGCAGCAGGGAAACAGCCTTTGATAGACGGTCCCGCCTCTGTCATGTGACAAAGTGTTCCTGTGGGTTCATAGTGGATAATCAACTTGTCTATCCAACGATTCAGCATCCCCACAGAGATGGGCAGACTGCGATAGCATAAGTATGCAAGACGGGAATGCAACGGGTTCGACTGGGATATCTTGCAACGACGGATCTTATAGAGCAGTTTCTTGAGTCGGAAGATACGCTCACGCTCCTTCATGTCATCTGTCACATAGTCAACAGGGAACACGTCGATATACACCCCTATCTCGTAGCCCTCCGTCTCCTTCTCCACCATCTTTGTGCGCTGGTCGACCACTTTGGCGAAGGTATAATAGTAATGTTTTTCCTTTTTAGGGTCCAACACCCGATAGCGTCCCTCCTGGTCATGATAGGTCTTGAGGAACCGCTCATAGTCGCTTCTGAGCATGTAGATATCAATATCGTCGTCCCAAGGGATATAGCCTTTGTGGCGTATCGCCCCTATCAGGGTACCACTCGACAGGGAATAACGCAGTCCCTCTTCCTCGCAGAAGCGATGCACATCATCAAGGATACCCATCTGGATCTCCCTCAGCTCTTTGATATCCGTGATCTTCCTCATTCCACCATTCTCCACACTCTGATACCCGTATGCTTGGGTTGTTTCATCTCATACTCATAAAAGGTCTCCTTGCTCATCAGCACCTTCTTATAGAGACTGGAGGCATGCATCAGATGCAGTTTCCCGTTCTGCCAGAACGCGATGGCGATATGACGGGTGTCCAGTCCGTCCTTATCCGTCAGCATGGCGACGATATCACCATCACGGACTGTTCCCAATATCGTTGACTGATGCCAGTTCAGGATACTCTTGGGAATATAGGGATACTGTTTGCCATTGGTGGAATCTTCGTATTCCTTGATGACTGGTACAAATGCGGGATGGTTCTTCAATTGCTTGTACAACTGGGAATGCTCCGACATATAGTTGATACGGATGGTCTGCATACCCCTGAATGGTGTCCCCACGAAACCAATATCCTTCACCAGTCCTAATTCCACATTATCATCACCCCACCAGGTGAAATAGTGCAGTCGGGAGGTGTAGTCCGTCATCTTCCCATGGCGATAGCGGATCTTCATCAGGTTATTACAATAGTCATCAAAGGTACGGGTGTCATCTCTGTCACAAAGAGCCAGCGCCAGCACCGTCTCCACGTAGGTCGTACAGTCCAACCCATGCAGATTAACTATCAAGTGTTCCTTATCACCATTCTCCAGCGTACTACCCACGTAAGGGAGTCCCAGGAACTTCTTCCCGAAATACATCATACGGTTCTCCTTGCCTCTCTTGGTCTTAGCCTCCTCCAGTAATTTCACCACCAAGGCACTGTCCTCTTTCGTGTATTCCCTCTCGTACGCTACAGTCTGTTCCATGTCACTTTCCACTTTCGCAGGTTCCTTTGCCCCACAGCCTACGGCTAAAAGCCAGCAGCCAAGCGCCATCATCCAATTCCTTATCATCATTAGTATAATATATAGTGATATATGATGCAAAGGTAGCAAAAACCAAATGAAACACCAAATTTTCCCAAAAAATTTGGAAGGGGAACTAAGAAACCGCCCCATATCGGGTTGCGATGCGGGACGGAATGTTATAGGGAGATTGAGTTTGTTTTATTGACAGATTAGACAATAACTCCTGTACGAATGACAGTATGATAGAGTGGAGAAGGCTCGTCTTTCTCCAACAACACAGGTTCTATCAGAATACTAACCTTCTTTGTGTTATGCCAAAGATTGGTTGACCATTCCAACCATTTCCCCTCATCAATTTTAGGTACAATAACGGGTCTCAACAATAGATAAAGTAGTATTAGTGGCTAATGGAGACTTGATGATTGTAGCCAGCATGTAGAGTCCTCTCTCTGTGAATGCAGTAGGCTCTACAGCACTATATTTCAATTTATTAAGGCGGTCAAAATTTTTGGCCACCTCTTTTTTCTCATATTTGTCGAGTACAAAAATGTTATTCATGTTGCAAAGATACAAACTTTCTGTTTATCCTCCAAATAATCCCCCAAAAACTTGGGGAAACAAGAAACCGCCCCGCATCGGGTTGGGATGCAGGGCGGAATTTATAGAGGGATAGAGTTAATATTATTCGTCTTCTACGACTCGGAATACCCAGAAGCACCCCTCCCATGTAGCATCGTTAGTATGCTGCGCTCTTAGTACAAGATCTTTCTCTGTCAAGAGTGTGACATCATAGATAGTAGGATGATAGTCACCCTGGTTAATCATGACAGGGTAGATGATGTTACCAGGCTCGGTGGTTTTCAAAGTGAAGAGGATACTCTTCGAATCATCTGTTGTTGAGAAGTCGAGAGAGAAGGCTCCTGAACCACTCTTGTCACCTGCGCTATTAGACTCATCAAAGATAACCTTTGTAAGCGTAGAGTTGGCAAAGTCAAAGGTAATAGTACCATTAGAACCACCTTGATCCATAACAGTAGTTGTCCACCATGATGGTTTCTTGTCATTATTACCACCATTACCCCAGTTGTTCTCATCAACAAGAGTCCATGTCTTGGTTGCCGTAGGAGCTGTCTCCGGATCATAGCCTGTCAGCATCTTAATCCCAGCAGGAAGGTCAGAATAAGCCTCTGCCTTGAATGTTCCCAAACTGATAGTTCCTGTCTTGCCTGCGGCATCAATGTACTCAACTGTCAACTCTTGCTCAACGTCTAAAGAGTAAGTCACAATCTTACCAATATTGGTAGTCATAGCACTTGAACCCCATTTAAAGGTACAGAGAGCAGGGTTTGTGTTGCTCTTGATAGTAATACTATTACCAGGCTTACCAGTCAATTCGTCAATAGTCTGTTCCAATACGATCTTACTCTTGCTGAAACCCTGACCAAAATAGGTTGGAGCACCAGTCTTACCAATGCAAAGGCGCTCATTAATAGTAGGTGTAATATAGGAAATGGTATCAACCTGAACAGTAACTTCCTTGGTAACAGGAGCACCGCCTGTGTTTGTTGCTGATACTGTAATCACATTAGTTCCTACTTTTGTAACATAGATATCACCCTCGGTGGTAACAGTGTGGGTAGTACTTTCTACCAATTGGGGCGCATCCCAAGCAGTTACGACAGGAGAAGCGCTTACTACATGGATGACGTTGCCGTTTTTGCCGTCCACCTGAGCAGGTGTGGCAGTTACCTGAATTTGGTCTGCGCTGACAGATGCCCATTCAGATCCTCCGTCAATATCGGAAGGATTGCAGGCTGCCAGTGTCATTGCCATTAAAGGTATTGCATAAAATATCTTTTTCATATAATATATCTCTTTATTATTAGACTTATGTTAGATTACCAACCCTGATATTCAGAGTCAGCACCAGACCAACCTTCATTCTGTGTTACACGTCCTTGAAGAACCTGATTCTCTGGCATCTTTTGGAAACCTGCTGTTGCTTTATAACGAGTAGCGTAACCGCCATTATGTGCTTTGTTCGTGTCTGCTGCACCACGAGAATATGTAGGTTGATTTGTCTGTTTTTCTAAGGCTGCTGCTGCGATATGCCAACGACGGATATCATTCCAGCGAACCCCCTCAAATGCAAGTTCCCAACGACGCTCGTTCTGAAGAGCGGTCAACGAATAAGAACCAATGCCAGAAAGACCTGCACGAGCACGAACTCGGTTAATACCTGTCACATCCTCTTTCAACTCAGACTGCATCAGCAGGACATCAGCAAAGCGGAGGAGTACTAAGTCGTGAATATTCGAGGTCTGGAAGTTTACACCGTTGGACCATCCTTTGTCACCATACATAAATACTTCAAAGCATGGCTGATATGACTCACCATCTGTTCCCGCGATAGCACACTGCTTTTTCTCAAACCAGTTGGTCTCCTGAATGAAGTCTGCCCATGTGGCACCACCGAACTGATAGTTAGGAAGTTCACGGACATCTTGAATGGAAGCCTCACGACGTATATCAGAAGGCTCTGCAGTCTCCCAGTCGCTTACAAGATTAGGAGCAACAGGACCTGCACCCCATCCCTGCCCGAAGGGGAAGGTCTGGTCAACATCCTGTCCACCACGGATACCAAAGTGCAGCGCATAGCCATTACCATAACCAATCGTCGTGCTCCAAGAAGCCAACTTGTTGAACTTAATGGCGAACATAGACTCTGGGTTAATGGCATTATCATTCTCAACCCATGAAAGACCTTGTCCTGCAGTATAAGGATAACTCTCGACAGTATATTTGTTGGTATAAGCCCACAAGTTACGATAGTCAGGTACAAGTTCATAGCCTGAGTTGTTTACGCAATCATCAATAAATGTGATGACATCTGACTTGGTCAATGTACTTCCATCAGGTAGTTCCACACTTGTCAATGGATTATAAGAAGTGATGGTCAGATCTGCAATGTCTGTACCATTACCATAGAAACCGGTATAGAACAACCATACACGAGCCAGCATAGCCTCAGCAGTATATTTGTCAACATGACCGTCAGTCAGATGCTTTTCCGGCATATCTTTGGCAGCATCACGCAAATCCATCAGTATTTGTGCCCAAAGGGCTGTGATTTCTCCCTGTGATGGATCCTGTCCTGGTTCAGTAACCAAAGGCACATTACCATACTGAGAAGCAAGTTCGTAGTAATAGAAGCCACGTAGGAATTTGGCTTCGCCAATAGCCTGCGCCTTGAATTCATCACTTAAATCTGTGTTTGGCAGAGCCTGTAACAATGCGTTTGCACGTCCAATACCCTCAAAGCGATCCTTGTAGAATTGCTCTGTCATGTTGGCATTGTAGTTGCAGAGCAAATCCAGTGCCTGCATCAGTTTATCGTTGGCACCACCACCACCGAGATTATCATCAGATGCAAGCATCGAAAGATAGTAGAATGACATCTGAGGATTGGCGTTTACTGCATTCAGATTCTCATAGATGGCAGCAAGTGACGCAGTTGCATCTGCTTCTGTCTTTGGGAAGTTCTCCGAGGTGCTGTCAGTCAGGTTCTCTGCATCGAGCGAGCAAGAGACCATTCCCAGACTGAGTACTGCACTAGCAGCAATATATAATATCTTTTTCATTGTTATTCCTTATTATAGTTTAGAATTTAATGTTAACACCTACCAAATATGTACGTGGCTGTGGATAGTTACCTACGTCAACACCAGTTACCCAAGGCTCGTCACTATTGAGTGCCATACCGTTCTCAGGATCCATACCTTTATATTTGGTAATGGTGAAGAGGTTCGATGCTTGGAAGTAAAGACGCAACTGCTGGAATGGACAAGCCTTCCAAAGGTGCTTGAAATCATAACCAAACTGCATGGTCTGCAGGCGGAAGTAACCAGCATTCTCTATATAGAGGTCAGATACTTGCTGCCAGTTGGGACCACTGTTACCTGGAGCCAATAGTGGATATTTATTAGAGGTCCCCTCACCGTGCCAGTAGTTGTATACCTCTGTGGTATAGTTCTCATACTGTCCGTCAGTGAACTTACGCCAAGAGCGAGCAACCTGCTGTCCGAGAGCGGCATAACCTGTTACATTAAAGTCGAAGCCCTTATAGTCGAAGCCCAGGTTGATACCCATCGTGACATCAGGGTGAGGATCACCAAGTTCTGTCTTATCATTGACGTCAACAATACCGTCACCATTGACATCTACAAACTTCAGGTCACCTGGCTTGATGCCAGTACCCTGCAAAGAATTGGCAGCGTCACCACCACAGTTTTTAGCAAGATAAGCCTGTACATCAGCCTCATTCTGCATTACACCTTCAGTCTTGTATCCATAGAAGTAACCGATAGGCTTGCCAACTTGCATACGAGCCATATTTCCGGTATTTTGGGCAAGTAAGTCATTACCACCTTCAATATAATCAGCAGCACCATTAATCTCAGTAACCTCGTTCTTGTTGACAGCAATATTCCAACCTACGTTATAGTTGAAGTCCTTACCAATTTTGTCGCGCCAGTTCAAGGCAAGCTCGATACCGGTATTCTTTACAGTACCAGCATTACGCCACTGGTTTGCAAAACCTGTAGAAGCAGGAATCTGTACATAGAGTAACAGATCCTTTGTCTTCTTGCTATACCAGTCAAAGTTCACGCCTAAGCGACCATCTAAGAAACGAGCATCAAAACCGAGGTCCCACTGCTCAGAAGTCTCCCATGTCAGGTCTGCATTTGGCAAGCGTGTAGAATAAGCACCCTGTGTAGAATCATCTTTGGTATTACCAAAAGAATAGTTTCCAAAGTCGCCATAACTGAAGGTTGTCATATAAGCAAAGCCATCACCAATATTCTTGTTACCATTCTGTCCCCAACCGGCACGGATTTTCAAAAAGTCAAGCCATGAGGTTGTTGGCTGCATGAACTTCTCATTAGTGATAACCCAACCTGCAGATACAGAGGGGAAGTATCCCCAACGCTTACCCTTGGCGAACTTAGATGAGCCATCAGCACGAAGTACCAAGCTCAACATATATGTCTCGTTGAAGTCATAGTTCACACGTCCAAAGAAAGACAGTGAGCTCTCATCACCATAAGGTGAACCACTTACGATAGCCTTGAAGCGGTCGTTGGTCAAACCAACATAAGCCTGCTTCATGTTTCCAAAGATACTTCCAGTAGATTCTGCATTCAAAGTCTCACCGAAACCAGGACGAGACTGCCCGTATTCTGTACCGGCAAGAACGTCGAAGTGATGGTCTTTTACATTGAACTTATAGTTCAAGGTGTGGGTCATACCCCAACCCCAGCCAAGACCTTGCTGCTGAGTAACCTTGTCAAGGTCACGCTTAGCACCTTGGTCATTGCTGTAATATTCTGGCAGATATGCACGCCAGCTCCAAGAACTCTGATTGTAGTTCACCTGACCACGATAGATCAAGTTCTTGATAGGCTGGAACTCAACATATGCAACAGCGGTCAAATTGAAACTCTTGCTCTTATTATTGGCACTCTGGCTATTCATCATATTATAGATGGGGTTGCCCATATAACTGTTGAATCCAAACCAACCAGACTGGCTCAGATAGTCATGAGCAGTATAGTCACCATTCAGGTCATACATAGGAAGAAGCGGATTAGCACGTAGCATGTTGGAAATCTCATTGCTGTACTGGTTACCAATCTGAAGACCTTGGTTCTGCTTGTGCTGGAAATAAAGGTTCTCACCAAACTTGATGACATCATAGTCACCTTTAGAACTCTTCAAAATGATATGCTCGGAGTTCAAACGGAAGGTGAAACGGCGGAAGTCAGACTTTGCCATATTTCCGAATACACCATCCTGGTACTGATAGCCAAGACCTGTTGAGAACTTAGAAACCTCAGAGCCACCAGCGATATTCAAAGCGTGAGAGGTGGTGACTGCGTTTTTGTTACGTAGTGCATCCAGCCAGTTGGTTCCTGCGTTTGTGCCGTTCTGATAGGCAGCCAGCAGACCATCGTTGATTCCTGTCAGGTCGGCATAAGAGCCATCATCGGCAAGGTTAACCTTCATGAAGGAAGCCCAGTCATAAGCTGCACCACCATTGTTTTGGTTAACCATATCCTGAATCTGCATGAACTGACGAGCATTCAGCAACTGTGGCATTTTTGCGACATTCTGCCAACCAATATTACCATCGTAGCTGACGCTTACCTTACCAGCCTTACCCTGCTTGGTGGTAATCAGAATTACACCATTGGCACCGTTAGCACCATAAATAGCAGCGGAAGCGGCATCCTTCAGTACGTCGATACGCTCGATGTCGGCAGGATTCAGGTTGTTGATGTCACCACCTGTTACACCATCGATAACGTAGATAGGTTTAGTGTCACTGTTCGTACCAGCACCACGGATAGCAACCTTAAAACCATCACCTGGTTGACCAGATATGGCCTGAATTGTAACACCAGGACTCTGACTCTGAAGAGCACCAAGAACCTGTGTGGTGTTCAACTTGGCGATATCTTCGCCTTTTACTTCAACGGTAGCACCGGTAACCAGTTTCTTCTTCTGGACACCGTAACCTACGACAACAACTTCATCAAGAAGAGCGTTGTCTTCCTTCAGGGTGATGTCGAATGTGGACTGGTTACCTGTGGCAACCTCCTGCGTCGTGTAGCCGATGTAAGAGATGACCAGTGTGGCACCCGGCTTCACGTTGAGAGTAAAGTTTCCGTCGAAATCGGTAATGACACCGTTGGTCGTCCCCTTCTCAACTACGCTCGCACCAATCACGGGACCCTGTGAGTCACTGACGGTACCCGTAACCTTCTTCGTTGTCTGCTGGACAGCCTCTACCGATGCGTCGGGGTTAGCAGCCATCACAGGTGAGTACATGCCTAAGAGGGAGCATGCACCCATCAGCAGCGCTGTTTTTCTGATTTTTTGATTCATACTTAGGTATTAAGTTTTGACGTTCTACTTAAAATCATTATATTTACAATGTCAAATTCTAAAATCATTATATCATGAAATCTTTACAGAAGAACATCACATTATTACAAGCATTCGACCATGACAATGACCAATTCTCTATTAGAGTAGGAAAGGATCGGTCATGGCACTCTTATAACATTATGGTACGCGCGAGAAATTATGTCTCAGATTATTTGTTGTCATGGGAGCATCGGCAGGATATACCACTGTCATCTCTTCGTCTTGAGTTTATCCAACGCTTCAGTACTTATTTAAGTGTAGAAAGAGGATTGCGAGGGGGTACTATATGGCTCAACTGTATGATGTTGAAAGGGGTTGTCCAACGAGCACATAAAAGAGGACAGATTAAGAGCAGTCCTTTTGCGGAATTTCATATAGCCAAGAATATTCGTGAACGACAATACCTGAACGAGGATGAACTAAATCAATTGATGACTTTTCATTTTGTTGATCCCTTGCAATCATATACTCGTGACCTTTTTGTGTTTTCCGCATTGACTGGTATGTCGTTTGTTGATGTCCGTGAACTACGAAAGTCAGATATTCATGAGGTAAATGGTTATGAGTGGATTATGACCAAACGTCATAAGACAGGAATTCCCTTTGAAGTCAGGCTCCTTCCACAAGCCCAAATAATACTCAAACGTTATGCAGAAGATGATAAGGATTATATTTTTGACAAACTCGAATACCATGCGATTGCCAAGCGACTGCGACGTGCGCTTAGAGATAGTGGTATCACAAAACATGTCACATTCCACTGCGGTCGGCATACTTTTGCTATTATGGCACTTAATCATGGGATGCCCATAGAGAGTGTCAGCCGTATTTTGGGGCACTCCAATATTACAACTACCCAGATATATGCTCGTATCACCATGAAGAAACTGAACGACGACTTCCTGCGTCTTGAGCATGGGCTTAACAGCAAATTTTCAATAAATGTTAGCAGTCGGTTACACTTTTTTGTCAAAAAGGGGATATTGTCGTTTTTACACTTATTGGCTAAAAAGTATTGGATTTGTTAACAAAACGTTTAAAAATGACGGGGAAAGCAAGAAAGTATCAAAATTTGTCAAAAAAAGATTGTGTTGTTTCGCAAAATTGTGTTATCTTTGCAGAGTGAAATTGTGTATTCACGTAAAACCATATAAGCTACTATTAACATAAAATTATTAAATTGAAACCATAACTAGCATAACAGAAAGAAATTGACATTCTGCCATTGCGGGTCCCAGGGGCTTGGCGTGGAAGGGGATTTTTCATCTCCACTCAAATAAACCTAACAATGTATTTATTCAAATCAATCTAAGAAAAATACCTAAGTATGAATCAATCAATTAAAAAAACAGCGCTGCTGATGGGTGCATGCTCTTTGCTGGGTATGTACTCTCCTGTTATGGCTGCTAATCCCGAGGCATCGGTGGAGGCAGTTCAGCAGACAACGAAGAAGGTTACGGGTACCGTCAGTGACTCACAGGGTCCCGTGATTGGTGCGAGCGTAGTTGAGAAGGGGACGACCAACGGTGTCATTACCGATTTCGACGGAAACTTTACTCTCAACGTGAAGCCGGGTGCCACACTGGTCATCTCTTACATCGGCTACACGACAAAGGAGGTTGCCACAGGTAACCAGTCAAACTTCGACATCACCCTTGCAGAGGACAATGCCCTCTTGGAGGAGGTGGTAGTCGTAGGTTATGGTGTCCAGAAGAAGAAGCTGGTCACTGGTGCCACTGTTCAGGTGAAAGGTGAGGACATCGCCAAGCTGAACACCACCAACGCTCTGACCGCCATGCAGGCAAGTTCTCCTGGTGTGAACATCACCCAGAGTTCCTCACAGCCAGGCAAGGGCTTCAAGGTAAACATCCGTGGTGTCGGAACTATCGGTGAGTCATCTCCATTGCTGATTATCGACGGTATTAACGCAGGTACCGCAGATGATGGTCTGAATGGTCTGAACCCGAATGATATTGAGAGTATCGACGTGCTGAAGGACGCTGCCTCTGCAGCCATCTACGGTGCACGTGCCGCCAACGGTGTTATCTTGGTAACCACCAAGCAGGGTAAGGCAGGTAAGTTGTCTATCCAATACGACGGTTTCGTAGGTTGGTCAAATGCTTATAAGGTTCCTGGTCTGGTGAATGCCAATCAGTATATGCAACTGATCAGTGAAACCAACTTCAATACTTATGGAACCGCTACCGATTGGAGTACTAAAGTTCCTCAGTACATCCTTGATAAGGTTAAAAACGGTTGGGCAGGTACTGATTGGTTTAAGGAGTATGAGAACAAGAACGCCCTCCAGTTCAGCCACGCTGTCACACTGAGTGGCGGTACAGACCGCTCTAAGTTCTCCATGGGCTTGAACTACAGCTCTAACGAGGGTATCATGGGTGGTGACAATGCCTCAAACTACAAGCGTTTCGGTGCTCGTATCAACTCTGAGCACGTTCTGCTGAAAGGCAAGGATCTGATTGGTGAGGATCATGACATCATCACTTTGGGTGAGAATGTTTCATTCTGGTATCATCGCTCACACGACTTGGCTGAGGGCAATGGTTACTGGAACATCATGCAGGCGGCATACGTGGCTTCTCCTCTGGTAGAGGCATGGGACGCTGACGGCAATCTCACCAGTTATGCAACTCATAGTTCAGGCTACGATGCCAATATCTATAGCCAGCCTCTGAACCACTTCATGAATGGTGGTTATAACTCTATCAACAAGAACCGTGACTTTGGTGTCGGTGGTACTTTCTACTGGATTATTGAGCCAATTAAGAACCTCCGCTATCGTGGACAGTTCAATATCGGTTACAGTTCTAACAACAGCCGTAGTATCTCTAAGCCTTTCAGCCAGAGCAGCACCAGTTCAAGTGCTAACTACTCACTGAACATGTCTGAAAGCCAGAGCTCAAGCTTCACTTTGGAGAACACCCTGTCATACGCTTTACCACAGCTTGGCAAGCATAATATTGATCTTTTGGTTGGTCAGAGCATCGAGCGTTCAAACTGGAGCAGCGGTATGTCGATGAGTTTCACTGTTAGTGAGGACAACCTCAACTCAATGGTGCTCAATGGTTGGGACTATAACATTCCTTCCAACTACGAGGGACAATATATGACAGGTCATACAGGTTATGACAATCCTTTGCAGGGAAGTATCGCTTCTTTCTTCGGACGTATCAACTGGAACTACGACGAGAAGTACATGCTGACAGCTATCCTCCGTACCGATGGTAGCTCAAACTTCGCCAAGGGCAAGCGTTGGGGTACCTTCCCATCAGTATCCGCTGGTTGGGTCATTACCAATGAGCCTTTCATGGCAAAGACCAGCAAGTGGCTGGATTTCTTGAAGATTCGTGCTTCTTGGGGACAGAACGGTAACTGTGCTATCGGTAACTTCTATTATCTGTCAAACATCGGCTTCTCTCCAACGAACTATTCAGACTATGGATATAAGTTCTCCAGCGACATGATTTACACTGTTGGTCAGAATAATTATGCTAAAGGTGCATACGCTAAGAACGTTCCTAACGAGGACGTAACTTGGGAGACTTCTGAGCAATGGAACATCGGTTTGGACGCTCGCTTCCTGAGCGGTCGCTTAGGCTTAAACTTCGACTGGTATGTAAAGAAGACCAAGGACTGGCTGGTACAGGCTCCAATGAACGAGGTGCTTGGTTATGAGGAGCCCGCTATGATTAATGGTGGTGATATCAAGAATACAGGTGTCGAGATCGCCCTCTCTTGGCGCGACAAGATTGGTAAGGACTTCAACTACCATGCAAACCTGAACCTCGCTACCAATAAGAATAAGGTAACCCGTCTTGCCACTTCCGCACCTATCGGTACAGATACCAGCAAATATGGCAGCACCCTCTTCCAGAACTCTTCATACGTTTCAGTAGTAGAGGAAGGTCATCCTGTAGGCTACTTCAGTGGTATGTCTTACAGCGGTATCTGGCAGAACCAGGCTCAGATTGACGCAGCTCGTGCTGCAGGCAAGGCAGTTCTTGCTAACGCACAGCCAGGCGATCCTATCTGGGACGACTATAATCAAGATGGCAATATCGACTACGACTCTGACCGCCATGAGATTGGTCAGCCTCACCCGAAAGTTACTCTTGGTGTCAGCCTCGGCTTCGAGTGGAAAGGACTTGACTTTGGTGTAACTGGCTTCGGCGCTTTCGGACAGCAGATCATGCAGTGCTACCGTACCGCTCTGCTTGCCAACCAGTACAACACTTATACTGTTGACGCTTTCGACCGCTGGCATGGTGAGGGTACCAGCAATAAGATGCCTCGTCTGACTGTCGGTTCTATTGCTGACCAGTGGGTATCTACCCGCTATATGCAGGACGCAGACTACTTCAAGATTCAGAACATCACCTTAGGTTATGACTTCTGCAAGATCTGGAAGTCCTCTCCTTTCCAGCAGCTGCGTCTCTACGTGCAGGCTCAGAACCTCGCAACCATTACTGGTTACACAGGTGTTGATCCTGAGTGTAGCTCTGATGGCGGTAAGTCTCAAGACAACATGAACTTCATCCGTGGTATTGACGTAGGTCTGTATCCTTCTGCTCGTACTTGGGTGATTGGCGCAAGCATTAAGTTCTAATCGACAGATTAATTAAAACAGAAGAAAAACAATATGAAAAAGATATATTTAATGGCAATTGCGGCAGCATTCACCTTCGGTCTTACGTCGTGTGAAGACTTCCTCGATTCCTCCAACTATACAGAGGCAAACACTGCCAACTATCCTGCTTCAGCAGCAGACCTGAACAAGGAGTTGGCTGCCCTCTATGGCGTGATGAACCAGTTTAGCAAAGACCCCCTGCAGACTCCCTGGTTTGTAAATAATATCATGTCAGATGATTCCAACGGTGGTGGTGGTACAGGTGACGTGGAGAGTCACGCTATCGGTCACTTGATGGTGAACAAAGAAGGTCTTTTTGATGGTACATGGCACAACACATACGTAGGTATTGCCCGTGCCAATGCTATCATTTATGCAGTTGACGCTTTCGACTGGACAGGTCAGGAGACAACCCGTAACCAGCTTCTTGGTGAGGCTTACTTCATGCGTGGTCTGTTCTATCTTTGGGGCGTTCAGTTCTGGGGAAATATTCCTGCCTACTGGGCAGCCGCAGCTCCCGATCCATGTCCACAGCAAGATGCTGAGACTGTGATTTTCCCACACATTCTTGCTGACTTTGTAACTGCTTCTAACCTGATGTCTCACGGATACACCACTCAGGGTGACGGTCACGCTACCAAGGGCGCTGCTGAAGGTATGTTGGCTCGTGCCTATATGTTCTATGAGGGTTTCTATAAGAAGGCAGGTGAACTTGCCAAAGCAAATCTTGCAGACGTAGAACTTCCTGAACAGGAAGGTGTAACTGGTGCTTTGACTAAGGCTCAGGTAGTTAACTATCTGAACGATGCTATCAACAATGGCGGTTACAGCCTCGTAAAGGACTTCCGTCTGTTGTGGCAGTACACCAATGAGTTGTCAGCTCCTGACTATCCTTATGTAGCTGATCTTGTTGCCGCTGGTAAATATTGGGCTGGTAATGGTAACTCAGAGGAGATGTTCCAGGTTCAGTTTGGTAACTTCGCTTCTTGGAACGCTGATTACACGATGGGATACACCAACATGACTTCTCTGTATTGCGGTCTGCGTTGCGACGAGACCAATGGTTATGAGAATGGTCGTGAGGCTTCTCTGCCCTTCGGTCGTGGCTGGGGTCAGGGTACCATCAATGCTAATCTGTGGGACGACTGGTCAAGCAGCGACCCTCGTAAGTTAGCTACCATTCTTGATGCTCCTACTGAACTCGGACTCGGTGTCGGTTTCGTATTCTCTCAGAGTTGTTCAGAGGATGCCGGTTACTACAACAAGAAATGGATGCCTTATACATGTTCTGGTACCAACTGGGACAAAGTCGAAGACTGTTACACTTGGTGGGGTGCTTATCGTAAGGCAAATACTGACGCATCTAATAACAATGGTAACTCCTTCCAGGGTGACCACTTCGGTGATGTCATACTGCTCCGTCTTGCTGACGTGATGCTGATGCAGTCAGAGTTGACAGGTGACGCTACACAGATGAACAAGGTACGTGATCGTGCTGGTCTGGCAGCAACCACCTATTCTTGGGAGAACATCAAGAATGAGCGTCGCTTCGAGCTTGCCGGTGAGGGTATCCGCTTCAATGACCTACGCCGCTGGTCTGGTAAGGACGGTGGTGAGAATTGTGAGGCTGCCAGAGCTTTGGAGCGTCAGAACGGCTCTCGTGTGAACTATACCGGTACATGGACTCAGATGCACCATGCTGCTTCTTCTTGGGCAAAACGTTATGCCGCTACCGACGGTTTCCTGCAGATTCCTCCTGCACAGATCAGGATTACTGCAGACGAGACGGTGCTGAAACAGAATGCCGGTTGGGGTTCCAACGTTTCAGATGCTAACATGGCTGGTACACCTGTTTATTAATTCTAACATTAAAAAGGAAACACAATATGAAAAAATCAATAATATTGTTCGCAGTAGCATTGGGTTTGCTGACAGCCTGCAGCCCTCAAAAAGAGGAGAAGGGTTTTGACGTGACCAATATTACATCTGACCAACTGCTGTCTAATGCTACTTTTAAACAGTTTGCTGCCATCTTAGACGAAGATGGTAACATTACAGGCTATGAGGAGGCTGCAGATGGTAACTATATTGAATATAACATTCCTGGTGTCAACGCTATCACAATCTTTACCAAAGACGAAGATGGTAATGAGACCAACTTGATAAATTCTGTGACTGGTACCTTCACACATGCAGGTAGTGGTATGTTCTCACTGATTCCTCGACGTGGTTCTGACCCCGCTCAGACCGTATATTTCCGTTATATCAATCAGGAAGGTCAGAGTGTAGAGTCTTCTTACTCATTCACTGTGTATGTTCCAAGTGATATCGCTTATGAGATAAAGTTGCTGGCTTCTAATGACTATGGTTCCAAGACCTGGACATGGGATCCTTCTGTCACTGGTGCTGTCTGGGGTAACATGGGTTACTGCGGCGGTGCAGGTTCTGAGGTTGGTCTTACTGGTAATGGTCAGTGGTGGGGTGTCACCTCTACCGATGAGTTCAATGATCAGTTACAGCATACCGATACAGGTACGAATATTGGTGACGGTGATTTTGGTGCTTATATGGTATTCTCTGATGATGGTAAACTGAAGGCTTATGCTGCCGATGGTACTGAGATTCGCTCAGGTTCTTTCTCTATTGAGAATTTCGACGAAAGCGATCCTACCGCTTGGAAGGTCGGTATGTTAAAGACCGATGCTATCCTATGGCCGTTTGAGATTAATTCTAATGGTAACATTCCTGGTAATTATGAGATTGTTTACCTGACAGCTGACAAGATGACCCTCGTTTATCCTGATGGTGGTGATTTCGCTGGTCTTGGCGGTTGGGGTGAAGCAACCTTCTGGCACTTCTGCAGCAATTCTGACTTTAATGGTATGGCTGCTGGCTATGGCGATGGTAAGGACTGGACATGGGATACATCTATCACAGGTGCTGTCTGGGGTAACATGGGTTACTGCGGTGGTGCTGGTGCTGATGTAGGTACTGCAGGTAACGGTCAGTGGTGGGGTGTAACTACCTCCGCTGAGTTCAACGACCAGTTACAACATACTGACACTGGTACAAATATCGGTGACGGTGACCTTGACGCCTGGATGACCATTGGTACGGATGGTATGATTACCTCTTACGACAAGAGCGGCAATAAGATTCGTAGCGGTGTCTATGAGTTCAAGGCTGTTACTGGCGCAGACAAAGAGTGGAAAGTTGCAGAACTGAATACTCAAGGATCTATCCTGTGGCCGTTTGAGATTAACGCTAATGGTAATATGCCTTCAACCTTTGAGGTTGTTTACCTGACATCTGATAAGATGACGCTGGTATATCCTGACGGAGGTGACTTCAGTGGACTTGGCGGCTGGGGTGAGGCTTCTTTCTGGCACTTCAAGACTAAATAAGTTCTAAAATGGACAATTAAATAGTTTAGTAATTAATCTTTCATTCCGCCCTGCATCGCAACCCGATGTGGGGCGGTTTCTTTCTACATAAAAACCCTGCTATCCCTGCTACAATGTGGCTGAAATGCCGATGTATAAAGGGCAGAGCCTGTAGCACGATCTGGATTTATCCTGCTACAATGGTGCTACAATCCTGCTACAACCTACACCCAGACAGCGACTGTTTTTTGAGTGGTTTGCTTTCGGCTATAGGCGTTCAGTTGTTTGGCTGGAGCCG
>CALFUF010000019.1 GCA_937916405.1 uncultured Prevotella sp. | reverse complement strand
TTTTTCCCTAAAGGGTTTGCGGTTTCTCAATGAAAAATCGCTGCGGAATTAAGGAGAATTATGATTATGGAGACAATTACAGTAACGAAAGAGCAGAAGGCGTTGATAGACGACCTCTGCACACAGGATGCCCAGACGGCATACAACAGCTATCTTTGTGACGCTTTCGGCGTTTGTATTAACACAATGGCGGGCATAGGCCAGACGGATCGTGAAATCTGCGACGTAATGAACATGCTGGAGTTCCTGCACCGCATCATCAAGACTTTCGGACAGACTACCAAGGCTTAACTAAACGGCTTACGACTATGACGAAACGTTCTAAAAACAGAAAGAGAATGATACCTCAGGCTCTTCATGATGACAAATTGCCGAAGTTCCTAAATATTTCGGAAGATAAGTTGCGTAAATGTTTGCAGCGATATGAAGAGAAGTTTATGTACCTCTTCTGCAAGTATAGCCGCTATGAGCGAGGCATGAAGGGAGGAATGACTATTTCACTGCTTTCCCATACCTGCTCAAAGGACGCTGTTACCTTCTGGCTACGATTCCACATTGCAGAGACTCTTGCCTTTGTAGGCATCTTCGACAGCACAAGCCAACACCACATCAAAGAGTGTGCAAGGCTGATGCTTGTGTTACCAGAATTTTGTAACATGAAACTCACTGACCTGCTGCACTTCTTCGCCCTGGTCAAGGCAGGTGAGTACGGAATGCTCACTGGCTGTCATGAAATATTGGTTGATTTAAGGTTTTATATAAAGGATAGAAGATTATGAAGAAAGTAGAACTAAACACAGTTTCTGAGAAAATCGTGAATCTTATCAGCACGATGAAGGATATAGAGGAATGGAACATGGCGAAGAGCGGTGTGGCAGATGCCTACAGCGTGATAGTGGAAGCCATGGCAGACCATAACAGTAAAGACGTGGAGCTGATGGAGAAATACACCAGCATCTTAATTATCCTGAACAGCTATCAGTATCACCTCGATATATTTCACGAGGAAGCAAACAGAGAATAATATGAAACAGACTGCGCCAACTACGAGAATAGAGTTTCCGCTTTACAACATCTGCTATCAGCAGACGGACGGGAATGTAAAGACGGTAAAGAAAGAGGTGTCGCTGAAACAGGGAATAGAGGCTATGAAGAAGTTTGATCGTATGTTCAAGTGCGAGCGCAAACTGCTGGAGGGAGTGCAATATCTGTTTCTCGATCCCATCAGGAAGATTAGAGTCACGGAGAAATAAAATGAATCCTGAGTATCTGTTGAAACTGGAGCAGATAAGCAAGGGCGAGGACTTCGTAAGAATGCAGATTGTCCGTGAGGCAGACAAAGAGCTCTCGCAAATCAACAAAGCCGCTAACAAGGCTGAGGGCATGAAGAGGAAGGAACTCAGAAAGTTCTACAACGAGCAGGTAAAGGCTGTAGTGGATACGCTTGAGCACCTTGACGGAATGAAGCTGTTCTTAAATGAGGACCTGACGAAACTTCAATAAAATATAAACAATATGGAAATACCTAATTCTAAACAACAACAGCTCACTTTTGATAAAGGCATCACTAATGTGCCCTCGGATGCAATATGTTCCGACAACGCACTGGAAGAAGAAATGGGAATGTACTATGCCGACGGCGAGCACAGACCCATACAGAAGCCTGAAGAGTATATGACAGTTGCAGAAGGACAGACAGTTCTCTACGTTCACAAACTGGCAGATGTCACTAACTATATCGTCATAGATGTTAGCGGAAACATTAAGGCTGGGTTTAGAGACGATAATCAAGCCTTATCGCTCTATAACGCAACATTATTGAAAAACATCAATCCTGACTCCCTGCAAGTAACGTCGCTAGGAAAGACGCTAATAGTTAATGATGGAGATGAAATTAAGTATTTTCTATGGAGTCCTGACTCCGGGAAGTATGGAGAGTTGGGTGCCATTCCAGATCCTGATTTGTATTTTCGAATGTCCGTACCTAGCGATATACTGAACGCTGGCACTGGAAACCAAACCACAGGTTTTGTCATGCGTGGTGTTGAATATGGGTTTTCTACAATGGATGCGTCATGGTTTTCCATTCGTAATTATGGAAGAAAGAATTTAAGACTCTTTGATACTCATCAGGAAGATTATGACAATGCCGCTATCGGCTCTTATTCTCAAGCTCTTAGAAAAATTGAATCCAAAAAAGGTTTCGCTAATCCTTTTGTACTGCGATTCGCCATCGAACTTTACGACGGAACATACACTAACCTATCAGCACCTATTTTGATGTTTCCGTCAATTACAAAGAACGCCATAGGCTTTACGATTGATGGTGCAGAAGAAGGAAGCTTTGTCGCTTTAAGGACTTTTGTGCACTATTCCCATTTGCAAGTAAGTGGAAGTTTTGATTATAAAGACTATAGCGATATTGTAAAAGGGGTTACTCTGTTTGTCTCCGAGAGTGTACCTCTTTATGACACCACAGGATCCCAAGAACCTTCTTTTGTGGATGGAAGCGATATATGCTGGGATTCTTTGTCATCTTTAGAAACTGAAACAAGTGGGAACAAGTTCCAAACAAAGGATGGCGAAAATACTGTTTCAGACGTGTGGAAAACTTCGTTATTTACTAATTGCTTTATTCAGTCTTTAAACAGAAGGGAAGAGGATGAAATTTTGAAAAGTTTGAAGGATACTTCCATATTTTACAAGATATCCGAATTGGGGAGATCTTTTGAAGACTATGGATGGAGTCTGGTGCAAATTGGTGATCATGTTTTGGAAAACCTAACGACACAGGAACAACTTACGGATGATTATTATTCACACAGCCCGAAGTCTGCCAGTTACATTACCACATACAACAATCGTCTGTTGTTGGCTGGCGTAAAGCGAGGATTCTTCAAGGGTTTTACTTCGTTCATGCCATATCAGGTTTCAAATAACACACAATATGCGGAAAGGTGGTTTATCATCAAAGTGTGGATAAAAACGGATAGTGGTACGAGAATCGTTAGCAAATGGTTCTCCACAAGTGATATTTTGGGTAAGTATTTCTTCTATCCGGACCCAAGAGCATTCAAAGCTCAGATTTTTATGTATTGGAGAAAAACACCTCCGTCGGGATATTATCTCTTAAAGGAGGTGGAGCTCAAGGAGCATCCGTTCTTAAACGGCGCATATTACTTTGAAGAACTGCCAGACGGAACAGAATCCCTAACAGACAGAGGCGAGCCCTACGAAGATACAGACGACACGACTCCTGAATATCTTTATAACCAAATCTTCAATTCGGAGGTTAATAATCCTTTTGTATTCAAGGCAATTGGCAATGTCACTACAGGCACGGGTAAAATCTTAGCTCTGACAACGATTACGCACGCACTCTCGCAGGGTCAGTTCGGTCAATACCCTATCGTCGTGCTTACGGACGAAGGTATTGTGGCCGCATCGGTAAACGGAGAGGGCATTATCTCTGCCGTTCACCCAATGTCCCGTGAGGTGCTGAATAACCCAAAATCAGTAACCCAGACGGATGGGAATGTGTTCTTCTCGTCAGAAAAAGGGCTGATGGTGGTAGTTGGCTCTGAGGTAAAATGTATTTCCGAACAATTAAGTGGCAAGAGTGACATGCCTTTCCAAACCTATCTGAAAAAAGCTTATATTGCCTACGACTACCGCGACTCGATGCTGTGGATATTCAATGGTTCGAAAACCTGCTATCTCTACTCTGTCAAGAGTGGCACTTTCTCCCGTTATACGTTCCGTAATGCGATAACGAATGTTGTAAACAAATATCCTGATTTTCTGTTGCAGGCTGGCACTCAGATATTCTCACTCTTAGAGCGCAAGAATATCAATATCGATGAAGATGATTATACAGCCCAGATTATCACCCGTCCGATGAAACTGGAAAATGCGTTTGCCTTGAAGAAACTCGTTCAGATAATGCATGTCCATCAGATGGAAGGTAGTCTTTCACTGAGAATATTCGCTTCCAATAACCTCAAAAGGGAAGCGAACACATGGGTGGAACTTCATTCTCTCCTTGGTACACCATGGAAATACTATAAGCTCCAGTACGACTTCACAGGACTCAAAGCCACTGACAGATTTGCAGGCACGGTAGTAGTCACCACAGAAGAGCGGACTAATAAACTACGATAAACAGTAAAGAGGAGGGCTACCAACCTTCCTCTTTGCATTTGCAAACCTTCCGCATGATCATCGGGAACATCTGTTTGCCTATCTCTCCCTGCAAATATGCCGCTGACTCACTCTTAGGGTCTACCTGGTAGAACTCACTGATATGCTCTACGATATGTTTCAGCTCATGCATTAAACTGTCAAACCATTCTTCGGGTGACGATGCCTGACTGATAAAGATAACCGACATTGTTTCATGGAAAACTGAATACGTCATGCCTGTATCTAACCTACTTAGCACCATCAAGGCTTTTTCTGCTTTGTAGTTAGGCATACCTAGAGACATCAGCATATACCATATCATATCGAAATCCCGATAGTCGTACACCATCAGAATGCCCCAATTGTCATCTCCGATGTTATAGAACTCCGTCTTCATAGCATATCTTCCCAATAGATGGATTCCCCGGCATTACACATCTTTGTCACAAAGCAGTCAAGCACGTTAGCAGGGCATACAATCCCCCAGCTACCGCGAGTGACTACATTCGTACCGATAAATTTAGTGAAGCATTTTTATTGAAGGTCGGGGGATTTTTTATTCTTCCCTCCACCTCATGACAATTTCCTTTGGCTTGACTTCCTCGTAAGGTGTAAAGCTGCCGTTTTCGGGTAGTGGCATACGTGCCCTTACAAGAGCCTGCAGGTTCTCTCTGTCTTGCTGTCGGTTGATGTTGATATTGATGTTGGACTCCCTCGCCATCGTTAGTTTCTTGGCTTCAAGGTACAATCTAGCGTATTGTACTGGCGCACCATCTTTTATAAGATCCATGACAGCACAAAAGTTCTGCTCATTGTCTTCGCACCAATTCTCCAGAAAGTTCTTTTGTGCTGCCACGGATAATTCATTTGCAGCCTTCGCTTTCTCACGTCGTGATGGTACCCCTGCGTCTCTCATCCTATCTTGTTTAAATTCAGTATGTTTTAAATTTTCCCATCATATTAAAATGGTTTAAAGGGTTTGCTAATACGCCCTGGCTTTGCGGCATTAACAAGTTTTTTAATTTGATATTGTGATTTAGCAGATGTCTCATTCTTATCTACAGATACAGGGTCTTTGGATGTAAGGGTCATAGATAAAAAATCGAAGAGTGTGGCATTCACGACATAATCATGAACTGCCGTACAGAGTTGGGGGAAGGTTGTGTCGTCATACCACTCCGGCATAAGAAGTGTGATGTCTACCTCATCCTTGTCTTTGATAGAGTTTGTTTGCGAGGTCTTAAAGCGTTCGAGGACAAAAGCCGACATCACCGTCTTCGCTTCCCCTATATGCTTGTCTATCCATCTGACAAACATCTGGTGATAGGTTGAGGTGGCACCTGTAAGTACACTTTCTTCCGTACCATCCTCCTTGCGGCGCATCTTGGAAACAATGCTCAGTTGTGCCTCTATGTCGAAGATTATTTCGTCCTTTCGTATATAGATGTGCCGCTCAAACTTTGGAGATTTTACCCCATACTGCTTATCATTCCCGTTATTCGGATACCTTCTATAGGGCCAGTTATCATCTGGCTCTGGTCTGTTGATACTGATAGGTCTAAAACCTTTTTCGTGAATATGAGTCATATGCTTTAATCTACTAGGGTTGTATATGAATAAGGACAGTGACAGATATGTCCTCGTCGTGTTTAGAAAAAAGGGTGAGAAGGGTGCTGCCAGGATGCTGACCTTTAACTATAAACCCCTCTTTACTTTTCCCTGTTTTGATGTTGTGATTGTTTAATCGTGCCAGAATATCATCCTCGGCGCCATTGTCAATGGTATAGGTTAAAGTGTAAGCATGACCCACTTTTACATTAAGCACTGAAGCCATTATAGAGATGTGACGGGTGTATGGGTATTTCGGATAGCAAGGGGGCTTCTTGTTAAAGCAACGCTTGATGGCAGTAAGATCTCGCTCCACGAATTGGGCATAGAGGTCCGACTGCTTTTCGTTGACGGGTTTCCACCAGTCCATCAGCATGGCTTCCTCGATGTACTTGGAGCATAGTTTCGCCAGTGGGTCGGCGTAGCCCTTGTTGAAATAGTCCGACACGGTGAGGTAAAGAATGATGTTGCCTTCCTCTTCCTTTGAGTCTATGTTGTTGTCGTCCGATGACTGATCCGATATTGAGAGATAGTCTGAGAGGTGAGTTTTCAGATTGCTCAGATTGGTATAGAGCCCCCTTAACAAGAGTCTTTCCTGATAGGTCTCGTTACCTGCCTGTTCGTGATAGGCTACGGTGAGGGCTTTCTGATCGGCGGCTTTCTCCACCAGTCCACGGAAGAAGGTCTCATTCTTCACCGACTCGATGATGAGCGACTTGACAAGTATAAGTGTTATTGTCTGGCTCATTACTATGCCGTTTTAAGATAAGCAATTACATTGAGCGCATCCACTGAGCCATGAGAGTCGGTATAACCTGCGTCCGCCACGGTGATGTTGTAACGAGCAAAGGCAGCAATGGCAGCGTTGGTGATAGCCGTAACCAGTTTATCAGAGCGTTTACTTGTGGCCATAGGTTTAGACAGCATTTCATTGAAGGTTATCAGTTTTCCGGCAAGGTCATTTTCTCCATCACAAACAGAAACAACCCCTTCTTGGAGATACACTATCGGATTTTCTACTGACCGACCCTCTGCGCTGACAGTTCCTTTCAGATAGAAAAGACCTTCCGTTTGTGCTGCATATTCAGGAAGCAGACTGACAGGAGTCACTTCACCCGAAATATCATCATAGGAAGTATTAGAACTTGCAGGCGCCGACTTTGCCAGACACCTGCGAACATCTATGAGATTATCAGCCGAGAAAGCGAGATACTCCTTGGCGAGAGACGATTTGATGGGTTGCCACCAATAGTAGAGCATGGTGTTGATGATAAATTCTTGGGCGAGATGTGCCAGTGTAGTGACAAAGGCTCCCGTTGTACGGTCGTTGACCGTCAGCGTGATAGTAAATACTGTTGACTCCTGCGTCAGCGTATCAGAAACGGCAGCCTGTACGTCGGACGTTTCCACATACTCCGCAATAGAAGCCTCAAACTTAGCCAGAGCACCCTTCATGGTGCGGTATAGTTTCAGTTCGTGGTATTGCTCATCGCCAGCCTGCTCGTTGAAGGCTAAGGCGGCATTCTTCACCATGTCGGCAGATTTATCCACCTGTCCCGTGATGTAAGTATCGGACTTTACCGCATGTCTGATGTCAGTGGCGTTGAGTGTAAGAGTTAAAATTTTTGCCATAATGTGATGTTTTTAAATTGTCGGTGGTTTCTTGTAGAATACATATGAGATTAGCATTTCCAACCGCTGCTGTGCGTCGCGCTGGTACTTCTTAGCAATGTCCGTGTGGAACATAGAGAGGTATTCGCCTACGCTATTCAGAGTGATGTAACTCTCAGCAAGGTCTTTCGTGCGGGTCTCGAAGTCGGTATCACCACGAGTATTCCGAATAGTGATGGCAATGGTATTGCCATATACGGAACCAGTGACAAGCTGCTTCAATACCGATTCGATGTCCTGCGCTGAGGCATTGATATACTGTGTAAGAATCTGTGTGTCTTCGGCAGAGGAAAGGGTAATGTCAGAAAACATATTCTTTCCCTCCTTGTTATACAGCCGCTTTCCAATGATGGAGAGGTGGCGTTTGATGGCTGAAATAACAGTACTTATCGTTATTGTCATATCTTATGCTGAATAAAATTACGGTTATTCCGCCTGCAGCATTTGTTGTGCGTTATCTACCTGTTGCTGATTGACACCCTGCGTCATGAGTTCCTGCTGCATGGCAAGCTGCTGTGCCTCGTCACGCTGGATAATCTGCAGGAGTTCGTCGGCATAAGGCAGGTTGACAACCTCCAAGTATTGCTTGATGCTGATAGCCTTCAGCTGTAGGAGTTGTATGGCGGTGTCGTTGATATAGGTACGATAGGCGGTGGTGGCGGCAGACTCCTTGATTGTCACCTCAAAGTCCACGTCACGGGCTGACAGGTTATCGTACTCGTAGAAGATGGTGTGGTCGCGCGACACTACAAGGTCTGTATGTCGGTAGTACTGCTTGATCATCATACACTTCTTCTGCGCAATCGACTCCATGAACGAGGTGAAGTCCTGTAGAATCGAAGCGAGTGAAGTGGTGGCGTTCTGTGTCTCTTGCGCATAACGGGCAGCACTGGTTCCTGCGCTTGGGGTTTTGCCTTGCAATGCGCCAGAGACGTTGGTAATATCCCTTGCAAGATTTAACTCCATCTGTAGGAGTTCTTGCGTACCAATCTGTACGGCACCAGATGTGATAATCTCTGGACGGAGATTCGGGTTAACCTTATCTGCCTCAAAGAATAGCAGTCCGTCGTATTCGGTTATCTCGTCGGCTATATCTTCCTTCGTCATGCCATCGGGGATATTGCCAATGGGGAATATCATGAGACCCTTTGCTGCTGAGCGTGCCGCCATGTCGTGCATAATGATGAGGCGGTTGATGTAACGCTGCTGGTCGATGATGTTTCCCATGAACGGGTGTATCTCCGAGTTGACATAAGGATATAGTTTGATAGAGAATGGATGTGTTTTCGATTCGTAAGGTGTCTCACCTTCGGCAATAACCGTTCCATCTGGAGCCAAATAAGTGAAATACCAATACAAGTCCTCTATGAGTTCGTATTCTATCAGTGCCCATTCCTCTTCGGGCACACCAATCTCCTGATACTGACGGATGCGCTCCTGGTTAATCTGCTGGATGCGCCACAGGTCTTTCACCTCGATACGGTATTCTATATCGTCAGCCTTGGTAGCCAGTGGGTCGTAGCACTGATAGCGCGTCTTGGTCTCCTGCGTCCATACCTCTATCAGTCTGTATTGGTCGTTAGAGGCGGATTTGTCAAAAGAGAGTGTAGTAAGGCTTTCTTTCTCGTTCTGCTGATAGCCGGAGTAAGCTGATGGATAAGTGTCATCTGTTATCCCGAACACTTCATTGATCTCTTCTACCGTCCAACCATATTTCTCATTGCAGAATTTGGAGTAGAGTTCGCCTGCCGTGGCATCGTTTAGAATACCAATCATTCGAAGGTCAGACATACGTGGGTCGGTGCCTGCTTCCCAAAAGACGTGGTTTACATTCGGGAAGTCCGTCCATGCAACCCTGCGACCATTCTTCTCCTCGTAAGTCTCACGGCTAACCGCAATTCCTCCAATGCAAAAATCCTCGAAGGCTGTTTTCAGCGCATCTGCCTGCCTTGTCTTCTGCCAGTTCTGCTGAATGGTAGCCGACATCATATCCGACAACCATTGGGAGTCCTTACGCATGGCAAAGCAATTTGGCTCACCGGATTGTTTGGTGTAGAGACCAACGACAGAGCCGATGATGGAAATCATGATGTTGTTCTGCAGTGGAACATTACCCTTGCGCTGGATATACTCCCGTTCCGTGATTCGTCCGTGACGGTAGTGGATGATATCTCCCCACTGGTCGCCATAGACGTACTCCTTCACACGTTCACGGACACGTCGGGGCTCTTCGAGGTTGTTCCATGCCTGCTGACAGCGAAGCACAAGGTCGTAGTCGTTGCGCCTGCGTTTTCGGGTAACGATGCCATCAGAAACACGACGTTTACGCTGCCTCACGGAATCGTGGATGCGTCCTGTAGCCTGCGACAAGGTTCTTATTATAGCCATAATCAGGTTCTATTTATGCTCGCAAAAGTAACCTAAAGGGTAGTGTATAGTGCCGTGTTTTCCCAAAACGGGAAATCAAGAATTAGGGGGTTAAGATAAATTAACATATCGATTTTAGGGTGTTGGGAAAACACGGCAAGGGGCGGAAGAAAATTTGAGATATTTGCGCCATAAACCCCTTTATTATGGCAGAAACAAATAAGATAACCAAAGAACAGGAGACCGCTGAGCAGCAGACTCCAGAGCAGACCGCAAGACCTAACAGAGACCGTTACTCCGCCATGTTTGCAGAGGACAACCCCGATGTAGACTTTGAGGATAAAGAAGCGCGTTATGGTCGCTTAGCAGACGAGCGTGAGCGTTATCGCAGTTTGCGCCAGTCTGGTAGAAACCTCTCGCAGGCTCTTGACAAGAACCGATGGATTGCCGCCATGTTCCAGGATCTGGCAGAGCATCCCGACAAGAATCCGCTCGTTTGGTTGACGGAGAACGGCATAGACATCAAAGCCGCACTCGACGACCCCGAAGTGATGGCTCAGGTGGACGAGAAATTTAAGAACTGGCAACAGAAACAAGTAGACAGTGAGAATGCAGAGAATGCCAAGGATGTCGCTATTGACGAATCGCTCAATGCCCTTGCCTCCGTTCAGCAGGAGTTCGGTCTGAGTGACGAGCAGATGGACCGTATGTGGGAGCATTTTTGGGATAATATCTTTGCTCCAGCCTTTGAAGGCAAGGTATCAAAAGATACTTGGATTGCCATGATGCACGCCATGAACTACGACACTGACTTACAGAACGCCCGTGAGGAAGCTGCTATGCAGGCTCGCAATGAGAAGCACGCCAACCGACTCAAAACATTCGACGACAACCAGACACCTCCTCCTTCGTTCAGTCAAGGACAGGGACGTATAGCTTCGAAACGGAAGAATAAGGAGGAAAGTATGGCTGACTTTATCTTACGTAACAGTTAGACATTATTTATATATAAACAATGAAAACAATGAAACATTCAAAGAAATTTTGGAGTGTGCTGAGCGTCCTGCTTTGCGTGCTCTCAGTAATGAGTGGTGGAGGCGCAATGGCTGTCGGCACTGTAGAGAACCCTTCTGAGGATAACATGACGAAAGATGATCCAGCCAAAGACCACGACCCCGTTGACCCCGATGAGAATAATCGGCAGGCTCCTGGCGGTGACTCTGCCGGTCAGGATTTGACTGGTACTCAGGCTACCGCAACGCAGATGCGTGAGGGTGGTTTGGAAGAGGAAGAGCGTGAAAGTGACATTGTTGTCCTTCGCCCGCATAAGGTGCCTCTGCTGACTATCATGAGCCGTGTGTCGAAGACCAAGCCCGTACAGAATTACGTCGTAAAGCATGCCCGTGTGGGTGGTGAGACCATTGACGGTAAGACTACACAGGCTATTACGGGTGGTGCTACTATCAAACTCACAAAGAGTAACTTTAGCGGCAATCTGATGGTATTCCGCAAGTACGACCTTATCTCTGTCCCGTCAATGGGTGGCTTCGTACCCGGCTCACAGACTGAGCACAACGGTGAGTTCCTGACCTTGGAGGTGGTAGAGCGCGACAAGACCGGTATTACCTTGCAGGCTATCAACGGTCCTGCTGCCGTTGAGGGTCAGACTGGTGACGAGTACGACTACCAGGACGTTCCCGACATTCCAGCCGACACCTACATGATGGGTATGTGGAATGCCATGAGTGAGACGCAGTTACTCGTTACTCCCGACAACTTCCAGCCCCGTGAGCGCGAGGTGTTCCTCCAGAAGCACGGTTGGAACGTGGAGTTCTCTGAGGAGTTTGAGGTGATGAAGAAGAAGTATCCTGTCAAGGTTGCCAACCTCTTGGAGGATGCCATGATCAAGGATGGTATGCGAACCGAGCGTGGTTATTGGGTATCTCCTAAGGCTAAGCGTAAGCGTATGAACGAGCGTGGCGTAGTGGAAGACGTGTTCTATTCTGAGGGCATTCTTTATCAGATACCTAACTTCTACGCTATCGGCAATGAGTTCCAGTTGACAGACCTCGTGGCTATCAACAAACTCCAGTTCACCGACTTCGCTACTGCCAGTGATGCTTTTGCCTTCTGCGGCAAGAACTTCATTGAGCGTCTGGAGAATATCAACCCGGGCAAGAACCGTGAGATCCACTTCGAGAACGCTTCCGAGTTCGACCTGACCTTCAAGCGTTTCAAGGACACCTTCGGAACCGTGAACTACATCTGGGACCAGACCCTCGACTTCATGGGTATGTCTGACTACGCTTTCGTGCTCGATATGCGTAACGCTGCCCACTACTTGAAGGAGAGTAAGCGTAGCCGTACCAACGACAACTCCCGTGGCGCAGGTGAAATCAACCTGTCGAAGACTCATTGGGAGTACAGTGCTGACGCTCTGGCATTGAAGGGCTACAACTCCATCATCGTTGGTCCTGAGAACCGCATGTTCAACATGCAGAATCAGGGTATCATCAACTGGATCATCTCTTCTAACGTGCTGCCAGACGCTGCTCATACAACCCTCAACATGAAGATTGCGCTGACCAGCGATTATGAACTGGGTGGCACAACCTACGAGAAGGGCAACGTCTATATCTGCTCTGCCAAGGATGGTAATAGCGTGACTTGGACGAAGTACACAGGAACTGACATCGCAGGCTAAACATGAACCAGGGCTGCGGAAAATTCTTTTGAAAAAACCGCAGCCCTTATAATTTAAGAGAAAATATGATTAAGACATACGTACTTACCCGACCCTACCACAACTACAGTTTCATCTTGAAACACAAGTCTGGAGCAAGGCAGCGTTTCATCTTTGAGGGTGGCAACTCTCTCATGGGTGTCAAGGCTCGTCTGATTCTACGTAGCCAGTTCTCGCAGGAGTTGCTTGAATCGTCAGAAGAGTTCAAGCATGGATTTGTGAAACTGGAGCGTACCGACGAGGGAGGTGAAAAGGTGGCTACCAAGGCAGAGATTACTCCCATCGAGGACATCACTTCGCCTGAACAACTTGTGGAGTTTGTGGCTACCAAACTGGAGAAACTCTACAAAGACCCGAAATTCGCCCTCAAATATGCCGAGGGCAAAGGATATTCTTTCCCCAACCTCACTATTGAGTAGGCAATGACGGTAGGGGATATCGTCAAGGCTGTACGTTGGTGCATCGACGAGGAAGCGGTGAATGCCGCTGCCCTCGCTGATGTGTCGGCGTATGACTTTGACGGAGGTACGCATACGGACCTTGGGCTGATGAACAACATCATCCGCAACAAGATTCCCGCTGCACTCCGTTGGGTGTGTCTCCATGCTCCTGCCGAACAACTTAGCTGCTCTGACTCGTCCGAGTCCTCTGACGCTATCAACATCATCCAAGAAGATACGCTCTATGCAACTAACAGTATCATCACCCCAACCAAACCTCTGATTAGAGTAGTCCGTGTGAAGGGAGAAAACTGGCATAGGGCAATTCTTGGAGATTCCCTTATCAAAGAGGACTCAGAAGAATACTTGCAATTGCGTGACGAAAATGGCGCAACGGCTACTGTTGACCGTCCGCAGGCTGCAGTTATCAACACCAAACAGAAAAATGTGGAGGTATGCCCGAGTAATGGTACTTTCGTGCTGACTTACATCAAAGCCTTGTCAGACTCCGATATTTCAGGTCTTGACGACGACACCAAGGAAGTTAATATTCCTGCAAGCGTAGCGACCAGCTTAATTTATTATCTGGCTTATCTGCTCTGTACGGCATACGGAGATACACGTGCTAAGAGTTTGTATGAAAACGCAACTCTCAACTTATTACGAACAGAAAAATAACAGATAAAATTTTATGCCAACATATAGCGATGGCGATTCATATATAGCCCACGGAGAATTTCCAATAGAAACTGACGACATAAGACAGGAAATCGCCACTTTAGTCATTTTCCTTAAATCTATCTCTTTTCTAAAAGGAATACTCTTAGGCGACGACGGCATCTACCATATCGACGAGAACGGCAACGCACGCCTTAGTGAGATTATCGCCAAGGCTATCCAGTCCGAGAATTTCATGTCGGGGCTTCGTGGATGGAACATCGACGAGAACGGCAACGCAGAGGTTGGGACGCTTCATGTCCGTGACACGCTGGAGGTGGATGAGCTTCGCATCAACCGCCAGCAGGCGCAGGAGGGTGATACCATCTTCTCCGACAACGACCAGATACTTAGTGTTGAGGAACAGGTGGATGAGACAGACGGCAGCACCTCATACATACTGACACTCAAAGAGAAGTGGGAGGGATATTTCACCGCCCAGATGTACGGCAACATACTCCGCGGCAAGATAAACACCCTTGCCGCCAAGGAGGCGGGAGTCAGCGACTACTCGGACGACACAGAGGGACAGGAGCGTGACAGCGGTCAGAATCTCTATTACACGTCATACATGACCGTCACGGCGACGCACAACACGACACCCTCAATGCTTGGTGTCAACCAGATACGTGTGGTGCTCTGGGGTGATGACGACGTTCCCATGTCGAGGAACTTTCCCCCATGCCCCATGATGGTGATAGCGAGATGGGGATGCGTGGACTACTCCGACGAGTATATCGACGACCCATCCTATGAGGCAGTCAAAGCGGACATCATCCGCAGGCAGAGGCTGTTCGTGCTGTCATCCAACGACGGACGGATCACAAAACTTACAGGTGTCAGCAAGCCTATCCTGGAGGACGGCAACATCGGATCCTCATTCGGTACTCTGCCCGAGTTTGTCAAGAACAACAACCCCGATGTGGCGAAAAGGGTCATCGAGGGGCGTGACTACCTGTATGCGCAAGGTGTCGTCGTTGGGGACTTCATTCAGACGGACTTGTTCGGCGTACCGATACCCACCGTCGTCAACGTGGGCGACTGGGTGGACGGTGCGCTGATGCAGAACCCGACTGTCGGCAACGGCATCTACCTCGCCAACGAGTTCAACGAGCAGAACCGGCGATACGAGACGCACGCAGTCCGTCACAGCAACGGCACATGGAAATGTTTGATGCACCAGCCCGTCAAGTCGGGAGGTGTCACCACATACTATGAGCCGAAATGGAACTCACCCTATTGGCAGCTGATAGACGGTGACGGACGCAAGACCATCGGGTTCTCCTTCTCCAACGGAAACTCTTTCAGAAGGAACGCTGTCAACACGACGGTGGCACCGCATCTGTTCTACGGCAACGTTGAGATTACAGACGATATAGCGGCGGAGTTCTGGAAGTGGGAGCGAAGCACGCTCAACACTGAGACTGGCGAGTACGAGAAGGACGAGCAGGACAGGGTGTGGGACACACAGCACGTACAGACGAAGACCCTCCGCCTTTCCAACAATGACATGCCAATTGGCTGGTCTCTGAGGAGGAAGGCGATTTTCACATGTTTCGCAACGATACTTGACGGCAAGAATACAATCACGATAGATAATTATATATCAGTAATATGAAGAAAGTTAAGACAACACAGCCTGCGGTCATCGTCACCGAGCTGGCTCCACTGACAGAATCGTTCCACATCGAGAGCAACGGGACATATCAGCAGTGGTACTATAACAATGACGGCTCGTATAAGCCTGACAGACAGATAACACCGTTACTGCTAATCCCCCGTATAACGGTCTATGACCCTGAGAGTAGAGACACCTACAGACCTCTGATTGTACAGCCTACGGCATGGACTTACAGACAAGGAGACAGCGACACATGGCATATCATAGACGTAACTGAGAGCTCAGAGGGCGCAGGCGCTGCGGACTATGTCATGAGAAATGACTTCTCGCTCCTTGTGCGCAAGAATGTCACGTCACAGTCGCCTGTCGATATAAGATGCACGCTACACTATGAGGACCCGAGACTGCAAGGGAAGAAGTACAGCGTGGAGATGAATGTGACGCTCGCCACCAACACCGACACAAGCGTATTATATCCTGACATTCTGATGGACTGTCCCCCCATGCGGAGATTCAACGTCGTAAAGGACAGCGTGTACGACAGTGCCAGGAAGATGCTGAAAGGGCTGATGACATTCTCATGCCGTGCCACCAAGAACCTGACGGATGTAAGCGGCGGCACATATTTCGTGTGGTTTATCCGTGAGAACGGCACGGAGGTTCTTGCCGAGAACCACCCGTGCTACGTCAGCGGACAGAACACCCAGCTATTGACGGTCGATATGATGTACTCGGAGTATATCACCGTCGTCTGCCGTGGCAAGCAGTCATCGACGGCATCGGTCTTCTTCCCGTCACAGGCGGTAAGCGAGGTGAGCTGGGAGACACCGAACGTCAACGCTGTCACAAAGGCGTTGAACGGCACGACGATAGACAGCATTGACAGACCCCTTTACTTCGGCACGATACTTAACATGAAGAGGGGCAACGGTATTTCCGTCCTTGACGACGACACGAAGAAGATGCACTTCCTCTTCAACTGGAAACGACGCAAGGCGAACTCGTCGGTGAAGACCGACTGTGGGTGGGGTGCCGAGTTGGAGATCCCGTCATCTGCCGCACTTGACTACAACAAGATCTCCACGCAGGTCTTCGCCGATGTGTATACCAGAGGCGCATACAAAGCCGTGACGCAGAACGGTGAGTCCGTGACGCAGAACGGTGAGATTGTGTATGAACGTTCGTAATACTATTAAATAAAAAAGAATATGGCAATGGATTTGAAATTCTACGCTGTCACTGAGGATGTGGCACGCAGGGCTGGTCTTAAAGACCAGCGTTACAAGACGAGGGATGGCAGGTACATCCTTGACAACAATGACTTGGGGCGCATCGCCCTGACTTCCGACGAGTACATAAGCGGACTTGATGGTGTCGAGGCGATCAGTAAGGATGAGGCTAAGAGATTGATAGCCGAAGGCGGCTACACTATCGCCTCCGCACAGGGTAACAATGAGACAACCAACGATAGGGAGGACTGGCAATGAGCAGTATAGGTGGAAGAATAGCCGTCAGTCTTATTGATGACGGCTCGCAGTTGCACTCAGTATTGGAAAGCACGATGCCGTTGAACCAGTCATGGACAGGCAGTGCGGCAAGCCCTGACTGGTCCGGGAATAACAATCCGATAATATTTGCTGACGTAAGGAACGGGGACACACCCGTCGAGGATTTGGTGTATATCAAGTGGTCGTACAACGGTACTCAGATAACGTTCGACTCCAACGACAAAAGCACCAACGCGGGTATTGTCGGGGTTTTCGAGAAGACTACCTATAACAATAAGCCAGCCCTGAAGATAATCGGCAACCTCGCCAAGAGCGACAGCGTGAACGAGAGTGTCGTCTCTCTCAGCGGCACCGCTATGGTTGAGTCCTCTCAGATTCCCTTCTACGCAATCAAAAACATAAGACTGTCATCGTTCGCTCAGAACGGCGGTTACGACTCATACATCGACTCCACGGACGGACGATTTGCCATCGAGAATGACGGTGACACGCTTCACCTCTACAACGTGCTCAAACATGCAGCAGGAAACGATGTCATGACAGTCCAGACCGCCGACTATATAGCGGAGTTCTACATCAACAGCGTACAGGCTGCTTCCTCGAAGGTGTCAACCACAACAATAGACGGGTCAACCTACTACCAGCTTACCATAGAGGACAGCGACATCACCGATTACGCGTTTGTCGAGTGCAAATGCTTCAAAAAGGAGAACGGGGTGAAGGGGGCATACATCATGTCGTCTTTCATTGAGGTTAACGACATCTCAGACCCGGAGATGATGTATATCGGCTCCACTGTCGGAGGTGATGGTATAACCTCGTCACAGACAACTGAGACGGGAGAGGGAAATGAGAACTTCATTCACTCAGGACAATGGGTTGACTATGATATATGGATAGCAACGTCAACAGATGTCTCAGCGGTGAAAACCTCATTCCAACATTATTACATTCAGCTCCTGACCTCGCAGAAGACGGTGTACACTGGAACAATAACGGATTCTAATCTTGCGGCACCTATCGCAAGCGGAAGTTTCATGGGATACCGCAAGATGCTGAATCCATCGGACATATTCCCATCCATTGTAAATGGACACGGCAAATGCCGCATCAGGGCAGAGCACGTCAAGACGCTGGGGCGCAAAATGAGCGGACTTGTCATAGCGTCGGATGTCCAACTCACGGAAAACATGTAGCTGACAATGAAAAGGACAACCATATCTGGAAGTGTCGCCGTCTCGCTCGTCGAGGACGGTGTGACCTCTCAGATAGAGGCTACGGTGGGAAGCGTCACCATTCCGTCCAATGAGACAAGCGCCGTTCTGAACACCACCGTCCGCTTCTATTCCAAGGAGGGCGGCGCAGACCGTGCCGCCCTCTCCTGCTACTCATGCGTCTTCAAAAAGACTGGCGGCACCTATACCCGTGTAACGTCCGAATATGACAGGGCGTATAACAGCAAACAGGACAACGGTACGATCTCGGGGCTTAACGTCAACGCGTCTGTTAATGCCGTCGTGGTATGTATCTACGCTTCCCCGACAATGACCCATGAGGGCTATCTTACGGAGCTGGAGATTCCTGTATACAAGTCAGGCGACACAGGGGAGAAAGGTGACACCAACAAGCGCATGCCATACTACGCAGGCACGCTGACGGAGGTCAAAAACACATCCGTAACAGCCAACGACTACAGCACCCCCTACGTGGACGTGGAGACGGGGACGGCAGAACAACCTAACTGCTACATTTACATAGGAGAGAACACGACCACGAAGACCTATCCTGCCTCTGCGGGAGCCTATCAGTCGAGTTCGGACTGGGCGATGATGACATCCTCCTTCAAGTATCTTATCACTCAGGCTGTGTTCGCCCAGTTCGCCAAACTCGGCGCAGCGATATTCAGCGATAACATAATGTTATCTCAGTACGGATATAATGGAGGTGTGGAAAGCCAGTCATATCAAGACATGACGATGAACGGGGACGTTCCTGCGACATTCTTCCCGAATATCTGGGCGAACTGGGCGAAGGGTTTACTCGGTATCACGGAGGGGGCTATGCAGGTGATGTCCAAGGGTGGCAAGAAACTGGCTCAGTTCGGGATAAGCGGAGGTTACGGCTCTCTAAAGTTCTTCGACACGGACGGGGTGACGGAACTGATAGAGTATGGCGTAGAAGGTATCGGATACATCCTCAGCAACTCCACCGTCTACGGGTTCTCTGACGCAATCACATTCCGACAGGTGACTGAACGTGGTAGTGTTAACAATTTCTTTAATAACCAGTCTCTTGAGACTACCGGGTATCGGTATCGAAGCACAAGGATTATTCTGAAGAATGGCAACGAGAAGATATTCAATCCGACTTATGACGGAAAGTACTACAACCGAAAATCTGTCAGCAATCGGGGACTTCCGACAGGTGTAGAACTAAACAGTGACCCTTATTTCATCGACATGAAGCCAGTCAGCTCATACGGCAACAGAGAGACCTATGATGTGTATGAGATTCAAGAAGGTGAACAGACAGGAAAATGCACCATAGAGGTTGAGCATACCCAGGTCATTGATATTGATACAGGAAACCCTGGTGATATTTATTATTATCAGACGAAAGTGAACGGTACGGCGGTGACCGGCGACGGTACCTATTTTGAGTTCGATTTCTTGACGCAACAAACAATATAATTAAAAACAAACCACTAGTGTCTCTTAAAATTGTTTAAATTGATTATGAATGCCCTTTATACACAGC
>CALFUF010000018.1 GCA_937916405.1 uncultured Prevotella sp. | reverse complement strand
TACATCATATTTGACGATTGCCTGCCAAAGTGGAACTACCTCGTCAAGGCGGTTTGATATGCAATTTCATCCCAACTTATTTTTTAATCGTTACTAAATAAAGGCTTTATTCATATTAATAAGCCTGTTCGTGAACCCCTTTCACGGCACGTCCACTGGGGTCGTTCATATTCTTGAAAGCCTCATCCCACTCCAAGGCGATAGCCGTGGAGCAGGCAACACTCGCCTCACTGGGTACACTACGTGCCGCACTGTCTGAGGGGAAATGCTCCGCAAAGATGCTACGATAGTAATACTCCTCTTTGTTCTTGGGTGGATTGATGGGGAAACGCTCCGCAGCATGCGCCATCTGCTCGTCAGTGACAGCCTCCGCAGTGATCTGCTTGAGGGTGTCTATCCATGAATACCCTACCCCGTCACTGAACTGCTCTTTCTGTCTCCATACGATCTCCTCCGGTAACATATCAGCGAAAGCCTCACGGACAATCTTCTTCTCCATCGTCTTCCCCGGACACATCTTCGCTGTGGGATTGGTACGCATGGCGACATCCAAGAACTCCTTGTCGAGGAAGGGCACACGTCCCTCCACACCCCATGCCGACAGACTCTTATTAGCACGCAGACAGTCATACAGATGGAGTTTGGAGAGTTTACGCACCGTCTCCTCATGGAAAGCCTTGGCATCAGGCGCCTTATGGAAATAGAGGTAGCCCCCGAATATCTCATCAGCGCCCTCACCAGAGAGTACCATCTTAATACCCATCGACTTGATGACGCGTGCCAGAAGATACATCGGAGTGGAGGCACGTACCGTGGTGACATCATACGTCTCGATGAAATAGATGACATCACGGATGGCATCCAGTCCCTCCTGAATGGTATAGTTGATCTCATGATGCACCGTCCCGATATGGTCGGCTACTAACTTCGCTTTCGCAAGGTCTGGTGCCCCTTTCAGTCCCACCGCGAAACTATGCAGACGAGGCCAGTAAGCCTTCGTCTGGGAGTTATCCTCGATACGCATCTCAGAGTATTTCTCAGCGACAGCGGAGATCACGGAAGAGTCGAGACCACCACTGAGCAACACCCCATAAGGAACATCCGACATCAACTGGCGTTTAACAGCAGCCCTCAATGCCTGACGGATATCCTCGGAACTTGCCTCGTTGTCCTTTACGGCATCGTACGACATCCAGTCACGATGATAATAAGAGGTAAGAGGTAAGGAGTAAGAGGTAAGAGACGTGCACTCTCCACTATAGAAATAGTGTCCTGGCAGGAATGGCTCATAGCGCTGACACTGTCCCTCCAACGCCTTCAACTCAGAGGCGACATACACCTTACCGTCGTCATCATAACCGATATAGAGAGGGATGACCCCTATCGGGTCACGGGCTATCAAGAACTCATCACGCTCCTCGTCATAGAGCACGAAGGCAAAGATACCGCTTAGGTCCTCCAAGAAGTCAATTCCTTTATCCTGATACAAGGCAAGGATGACCTCACAGTCTGAACCAGTCTGGAACGCATACTTCCCCTCATAACGCTTACGAATCTCCTGATGGTTGTATATCTCTCCATTGACAGCAAGAATTTGTTTGCGGTCTGGTGAGAACAATGGTTGTCCTCCCGACTCCGGGTCAACAATACTCAATCGCTCATGGGCAAGGATTGCCGACTTACCACAATAGATACCACTCCAGTCAGGACCACGATGCCGTATCTTATGACTCATACCTAACGCTTTCTGGCGAAGTTGCCGCGTCTGCTCCTTCACATTCAATATCGCTACGATTCCACACATAATATACTCCTTTTTTATAGTTGTAACTTCAATACTTGTTCCACATAATTCACAAAAGCACGGTTGACCATCCGTACACCGCCTTTGGTGGGATAATGACCCGTGAAATACCAGTCACCCGGATGATGCGGACAGGCGTGATGCAGTCCCTCTATGCTCTGATAAACCAAGACGACTGGTGTCTGCATCCCCTCCGGGCGTAACATCTCCACCACCTTGTCATTGATCTCTTCCGTAGTAAAAGGCTCATAGATCTGTCGCACATGATTCTCCGACTCTGGGGCTTGTTTGCAGGCACGATAGGTATCTGCTATGAGTTGCTGCATGCCCCGCTCCTGTATGAGAGCGATGGCGGCACGGAAGACACAGAGTTCCTCCAACCTCGACATGTCAATACCGTAATAGTCTGGATAACGTATCTGGGGAGAGCTCGACACCATCACTATCTTCTTGGGATGCAGGCGGTCGAGGATTTTGAAGATGCTCTCACGCAAGGTGGTACCTCGCACGATACTGTCATCGATGATCACCAGATAATCCTCATAAGGTATCAGACTGCCATAAGTGATATCATAGACATGGGCGGCAAGGTCGTTACGCTCAGTACCCTCGGTAATAAACGTCCGTAACTTGATATCCTTCCATACCACTTTCTCAATACGCACCTCGTGATCCAAGTGTCGGAAACCGTCCGTCATACCATAGAAAGCCACTTCTGCCGTATTGGGAATATAGGAGAAGACGGTATGTGACACATCCCCGTCAACAGCCCGCATGATCGGTTGCATCAACTGCTCACCCAAACGCTTACGTTCCTGATAGATGTCACGGTCGGAGCCCCGACTGAAATAGATACGCTCGAAAGAGCAGGCACTATATTGTTGGGCTGGCAGTATCTGTTCGAGACATTGTTCCCCATCCTTACGGATCAGCAGCGACTGTCCCGGTTGTAACTCATGGATATCCTCTGCGGTCAGATCGAAGACGGTCTGTATCACTGGACGCTCACTGGCAATCACCACCACCTCGTCATCCTGATAATAGAACGCAGGACGGATGCCCCACGGGTCCCGCATGGCAAACATCTCCCCGCTGCCGGTCATCCCACACATCACATAACCGCCATCAAAGTGTTTCAATGTCTTTCGAAGAACATTCTCCATCCGTATATGGTCTTCGATATACTGTGTGACAGCCGTACCCTCTAATTGTCTCTCCATTGCCTCCGCATAAAGTCGTTCAGCCTCCCTGTCAAGACGATGTCCCATCAGTTCCAGCATGATATACGAGTCACCATAGATACGAGGTGACTGTCCCTGACTGGTCAGAAACTGGAAGACCTCGTCGATATTCGTCATATTGAAGTTACCACACAGGCAGAGGTTTTTAGCCCGCCAGTTATTACGACGTAAGAAAGGATGAACAAAGGTCAACCCACTCTTTCCCGTCGTGGAATAACGCAGGTGTCCCATATATAACTGTCCTGCAAAAGAATCGTCCGTCCGTTTGAAGATCTCCGTGATGGCCTCCTTTCCCTCGGCACGTTCACGAAACATATACTCCTCGCCAGCCGGTGCATTCAGATTAACACAGGCGATACCTGCACCCTCCTGTCCCCGGTTATGCTGTTTCTCCATCAACAGATAGAGTTTGTTCAGTCCATACCGCGAAGTACCGTATTTCCTTTGGTAGTAATCCAGCGGTTTCAACAAGCGAATCATCGCCACTCCACACTCATGCTTCAGCTCTTCCATCGCTACAAGTTTTTATAAATGACATAAACAAAGGATGTGGATGAAGCACGGTAGAGGAATACTCTGGATGAAACTGGGTTCCGATATACCAGCGTAAGGTGGGAATCTCGACAATCTCCACAAGATGGGAAGTAGGATTGATACCCACCAGTCTCATACCATTCTGCTCATATTCTTCCGTATAATGGTTGTTGAACTCATAGCGATGACGGTGACGCTCCTTGATGAGTGTCTTCTGTCCGTATGCCTCAGCCACCTTGCTACCTGCTGCCAGTTCACAGTCATAGGCACCCAGTCGCATCGTTCCTCCCATCTGTGTGATGGTCTTCTGTTCCTCCATCAAGTCGATGACAGGATGTGTGGTTTGCGCATCCATCTCACAACTGTTGGCATCCGTATAGCCCAACACATTGCGGGCGAACTCTATCACCATCATCTGCATACCGAGACAGATGCCGAAGGTAGGAATGTCATGGGTACGGGTATACTGTGCCGCAATGAGTTTACCCTCGATACCTCGCTGACCAAATCCCGGACAGATGATGACACCTGCCATGTCTGCAAGTTTCTCTGCGACATTCTCTTCTGTGATATTCTCACTATTGATGAAATGCAGTCTCACCTTCACATCATTATAGATGCCTGCGAGATTCAGACTCTCCCGGATACTCTTATAGGCATCCTGCAAATCATATTTGCCTACCAGTCCGATATGCACCTCACGGGTGGCTGAACGCTGTTTCCGTATGAAGTCGTGCCACGACTTCATAGCAGGTGTCTCTCCTACTGGAATACCTATTTTCCGCATGATAGCGGCATCCAACCCTTGTCGCTGCATACTCACCGGTACCTCATAGATACTGGGCATGTCCTCGCTCTGTACCACACACTCCAAATCTACATTACAGAAGGAGGCGACTTTCATGCGAAGGGCATCATCCAGATGGCGCTCGGTGCGTAATACAAGGATGTCAGGCTGGATACCCATCCCCTGCAACTCCTTGACAGAATGCTGGGTGGGTTTTGTTTTTAACTCATCCGCGGCTTTCAGATAGGGCACGTAAGTGAGATGCACACAGACCGCATTTCGCCCCAGTTGCCAGCGCAACTGTCGGATAGCCTCCATGAAAGGGGCACTCTCGATATCACCTATGGTACCACCCACCTCTGTGATGACAAAGTCTAAGCCTTCGTTTAGTCCTTCCCTTAACATTCTATGTTTGATCTCATCGGTGATATGAGGCACTACCTGAATCGTCTTACCCAGATAGTCACCATGCCGCTCCCGGTCTATCACTGTCTTGTAGATACGTCCTGTGGTGATGGAGTTGTCACGAGTAGTCTCTATACCCGTAAACCGCTCATAATGTCCTAAGTCCAAATCGGTCTCCATCCCATCCACGGTGACATAGCACTCCCCATGCTCATAGGGATTCAGTGTTCCCGGGTCGATATTGATGTAGGGGTCAAACTTCTGAATCGTGACCTTATAGCCCCGAGCCTGAAGTAGTTTCCCGATGCTGGCTGAGATGATTCCCTTGCCTAATGACGAAACGACACCGCCTGTTACGAAGATATACTTTGTTTCCATATATTGATTGTTTTGAAGTTTTGCGTAAAAAGGGAGTCTTTGGACTCACGGCTGTAGCGTGAATCCAAAGACGAAATAGGCTTTCTGCGAACAGGGGTTGGCGACCACCTGTGCGAATAACGGGACGGAGAAGGAGTCGGTGATCTTGATATCCTTCATGGCTTTCAGTGCGACATTCGTCACCGCGAAGCCCGTAGTGTCATAGAAATCCGTGGCATAGGGCACGACGCCTAACGTTCCCGTCCATTGGCATGTGACAAGGCGGAAAGGAGCATTCACCTCGAAATAGGAGGAATAAGCCCGTTTGCCCGACTTGTTGAGTCCGTCATTGCCTGCGAAGTTGGTGTACCAAGCGGCAGAAAGCAGTCCGAAGTCGTAGGCGACGGATGCCTCAAAGACGTGGCTGGTCTCATGCGCCTTGTAATAGAAATAGCGTTCCTCTGGCGAGTTAAACCAATAGTCGGTGACGCCGATGGTCAGTCCTCCAGTAGTATAAGATGCCGTCAGGTCGAACTCCTTCGGGTCTTCTGACTTGAACCCCACGGAGCCCCATGCTGAGAGACTCCATCCTTTATACCCTATTCCTAATGTCGGCTGGATACTGATGTCTCCACAATCCAGTCCACGCCAGATATACTGACTCACAAAATCGGCTCCTATTGTCGCCTCTATCTTGTCCTGTGCAAGGGCGGTGGCACTTGCCACCAGTCCCATTGCGAATAACACAATCTTTTTCATACCTTAATTAACGCTTATCATGACAATTTATTTTAATTATAGCAACTCTCTCCGTGCTCATAGATATCCAGTCCTTCTTCTTCCACACGTGCCTCCACACGAAGACCGTGAAGTTTCTTGATACCATAGAATAATACAAAGCCACAAGCGGCTGTCCAAAGGTCAATCATCAGAATACCGAAACACTCTGCACCGAAGAAGCCCCAGCCATGTCCATAGAACGCGCCATTACTCGTGGAGAGCAATCCCGTCATCAGTGTTCCTAAGATACCACATACACCGTGAACGCTGGAAGCACCGACAGGGTCATCGATATGTAACTTGTGATCGATAAACTCAATCGCAAAGACGAGGACCAGTCCACAGAGCAATCCGATGACAACAGCTCCAATAGGAGACACGAGGTCACAACCAGCCGTGATACCTACCAGTCCTGCTAACACACCATTCAGCGTCAGTGACAGAGAGGGTTTTCCATATTTATACCAGGTCAGGAACATCGTAGCCGTACCACCTGCCACTGCGGCAAGGTTGGTCGTCAGGAACACATGAGAGATGGCGATGCGGTTGACCTCTCCGCTTGCCGCAAGCTGTGAGCCTGGGTTAAAGCCGAACCATCCTAACCAAAGGATGAAGACACCTAAAGAAGCCAGAGTAAGGTTATGACCAGGAATAGCACGACTCTTCTTGTCGGCATCATATTTCCCGATACGAGGACCTAATGCCATAGCACCTATCAAGGCGAGTACGCCACCTACACTATGTACTATCGCAGAACCAGCGAAATCATGGAACACATCTCCAAAGGTAGACATCATAAAGCTATCGGCGGCATCATTACAAAGCCAGCCTCCACCCCATGTCCAGTGCCCTTCTACCGGATAGATCAGTAGAGAGATGACGGCACTGTAAATCAGATACATCGAGAACTTAGTGCGCTCCGCCATAGCACCACTGACTATCGTTGCAGAGGTAGCACAGAATACGGTCTCAAATATCAGGAACCCCTCTACTGGTAAGTCACCCTTATAAAAAGAGAGGTCGCCCCAGTTGGGTGCTCCGACAAAACCAGCACCGTCACTACCAAACATCAAACCAAAACCTATAAAGAAGAACAATAGGGAGCCGAACATAAAGTCGACAAAGTTCTTCATCAGGATATTCGCCGTGTTCTTACTGCGTGTAAAACCAGCCTCACACAAGGCAAAACCCGGCTGCATCCAAAATACCAACATGGCTGCTAATAGCATCCAAACGGTATCAAGTGATAATCCTATCTCATTCATCATCGTTGTATTTAAATTGTGTTTGTGTTGTTATCCTATTTCTTGTCTTTTAATACAGTATCACCACTCTCACCAGTACGGATAGAATAGGTGTTAATCACATCACTGACGAAGATACGTCCATCGCCAATCTCTCCAGTATGCGCCACTCGCAGGATGACCTGGATGGTCGGATCTAATAGTACATCACGACATACAATGGTTAATGCCACTCGCTCTATCACATCCGTACTATACTGGACACCACGATAAATACGCTCCTGACGACTCTGTCCGATACCATGAACGTCATGATACTCAAACCAGTCGATGTCCGAACTCAGCAAAGCCCGTTTCACATCCTCGAACTTTGTCTTACGGATAATTGCCTCAATCTTTTTCATACCTTAAATTCTTTTAATTAATAAATAATGTGTCCGTACGTAACATTTTGCTATTTTCTTTGGCAAAAGTAATTCATTTTGAAAGAAAACAAGCATAATTCCTTTCGGTTTGTTTCTAAATCTTTATGCAATCTATCAATTCGTAAGCAAGATGAGCAACCCGTTTTCATTTTGAAAGAAAAACAAACAAAAACATGACAAATTGTAAGTTTGCGCACATTTCTTATTTAAAAACGTTAGAAAATTAGCCGGTTGTCTTTCTTTTTGTCTTATCTTTGCACCAGAAAACGAAACAAAAGAAAGACTAAACAAGGATAATATGACAAAATGTAAACTTCAAAACGAAAAAAGAGGACTTTATCAAAGCCAGTATGAGCATGACGCTTGTGGTGTGGGTATGATTGTGAATATCCATGGCAATAAGAGTCACGAGCTGGTTGACCAGGCTTTACGCGTATTAGAGAATATGCGTCATCGTGGTGCCGAGGTTGGAAAAGACGGTGACGGTGCCGGTATCATGATGCAGATCCCCCATGAGTTCATCCTGCTGCAAGGTATTCCTGTACCCGAAAAAGGAAAATACGGAACAGGTCTGGTATTCCTTCCCAAAGAGGAGAAGGCACAAAGTGAGATTCTCAGTATCATGATTGAGGAGATTGAGCGTGAGGGACTACAGCTGATGCACCTCCGCAACGTTCCTACCAACCCAGACTGTCTGGGAGACTCCGCTTTAAGTACCGAACCTGCCATCAAGCAGATTTTCATTACAGGTGTGAGTGACGACAAGGTGTGCACCTTCTCACGTACCTTATATATTATACGTAAGAAGATAGAGCGTCGCGTCGCCCACCCGGACTTCTATATCTGCTCATTGAGCAACACAAACATTATATATAAGGGAATGCTGTCGTCCATGCAGGTACGACAATACTATCCCGATCTTACTAACCCCTATTTCACAAGCGGACTGGCGCTGGTGCACTCACGTTTCAGCACAAACACATTCCCTACGTGGTCATTAGCCCAGCCCTTCCGCTTGTTAGCCCATAATGGTGAGATCAACACCATCCGTGGTAACCGTGGTTGGATGCAGGCAAGGGAGAGTGTCTTAAGCAGTGAGGCGTTAGGTGATGTCAAGGACATCTCTCCCCTCATTCAGGCTGGCATGTCAGACTCAGCGAGTCTTGACAACGTATTGGAGTTCTTCGTTATGTCGGGATTGTCACTACCCCACGCCATGAGTGTACTGGTACCTGAGAGTTTTAATGACAAGAACCCGATATCCGAGGACCTGAAGGCTTTCTACGAATACCATTCTATCCTCATGGAGCCATGGGACGGTCCTGCCGCCTTACTCTTCAGTGACGGTCGCTTCGCTGGTGGTATGCTGGACCGTAACGGACTGCGTCCTGCCCGTTATACTATCACCAAGAACGACACGATGGTCGTGGCAAGCGAGGTGGGCGTGATAGATTTCGACCCGACAGAGATTGCGGAGAAGGGACGTCTGCAACCCGGAAAGATATTATTGATTGACACACAGGAAGGTAAAATATACTATGATGGGGAGATCAAGCAACAACTTGCCAACGAGCATCCCTACCGTCAGTGGCTGAGCACCAACCGCATCCAGTTGGAGAAACTAAAGTCCGGTCGCCATATAGAGAATGCTGTCAGCAACCTGCTCCAAAAGGAAATCATGTTCGGCTATGGAGAAGAGGATGTCACTAACACCATCGCTCCGATGGCTGTCAATGGACAGGAGCCGACAGCCTCTATGGGTAATGATACTCCGCTCGCCGTATTGTCGAGCAAGCCACAGGTATTCTTCAACTATTTCCGTCAGCAGTTCGCCCAGGTGACAAATCCTGCCATCGACTCCATCCGTGAGGAACTGGTGATGAGTCTGACGGAATATATCGGTCGTGTAGGCTCTGGTATCCTGACACCTGATGAGACCAACTGTAAGATGGTGCGCTTACCACATCCGATCTTGAACAACACACAACTGGATCTGCTATGTAATATCCGATACAAGGGATTCAACACCATCAAACTGCCGATTCTCTTTGAGGGCAAGAAAGGAGCTGATGGACTACGCGACGCTTTGGAGGCACTCTGTCATCAGGCAGAGAAATCCGTGGATGAGGGATATAACTATATCATCCTGACTGATAAAGATGTGGATGAGACTCATGTGGCAATCCCCTCACTCCTTGCCGTTTCTGCCGTACATCACTATCTGATCAGTGTCGGTAAACGTGTACAGACGGCATTGATTGTGGAAAGCGGAGAGATTCGTGAGACCATGCATGCGGCACTACTACTGGGATATGGTGCATCCGCACTCTGTCCCTATATGGCATTCGCTATCCTTGACGACCTGGTGAAACGTCATCAGATACAAGAAGACTATGCCACTGCGGAGGCAAACTATATCAAGGCGGTGAAGAAAGGACTCTTCAAGATTATGGCGAAGATGGGAATCTCTACCATCCGCAGCTATCGTGGTGCCAAGATCTTCGAGAGTATCGGACTGAGTGAGAGGCTGTTGAAGACCTATTTCGGTACAGAGGTAAGTACTATCGGTGGTATCGGTCTGGAGAAGATAGCCAGCGATGCCGTTACCTTCCATCAGAAGGCTTATGACATCCAAACTACTTTCCTGCCCAATCTTGGACAATTCCATTGGCGTAAGGATGGTATCAGACACGCCTGGAACCCAGAGACCATCGCTACCCTGCAACTTGCCACTCGCACAGGTGACTATGAGAAATTCAAGGAATACACCCGTCTGGCAGACCAGAAAGCGTCTCCTATCTTCATTCGTGACTTCCTCGGTTGGAAGAAAGCACCTATCAGTATTGACGAGGTAGAGCCAGTAGAGGAGATCGTCAAGCATTTTGTGGCTGGTGCCATGTCATTTGGCGCATTGAGTAAAGAGGCACATGAGGCAATCTGTCTAGCCATGAACAAACTCGGGGGACGTTCCAACACTGGTGAGGGTGGCGAGGATGCTGAGCGTTTCCACTCAACGGTGGACGGTATCAGTCTTAACAGTAAGACGAAGCAGGTGGCAAGTGGACGTTTTGGTGTGACTACTGAATACCTTGTGAATGCTGAAGAGATACAGATCAAGGTGGCACAGGGTGCCAAGCCCGGTGAGGGCGGACAGTTACCTGGTTTCAAAGTCAACGAGGTCATTGCCAAGACCCGCCATAGTATTCCGGGTATCAGTCTGATCAGTCCTCCACCCCATCATGATATCTATAGTATCGAGGACCTCGCCCAGTTGATTTTCGACTTGAAGAATGTCAACCCTAAGGCAGCCATCTCTGTCAAACTGGTTGCTGAGAGTGGTGTGGGAACCATTGCCGCTGGTGTGGCAAAGGCGAAAGCCGACCTCATCATCATCTCTGGTGCAGAGGGTGGAACTGGTGCGAGCCCTGCCTCCAGCATGCGCTTTGCTGGTATCTCCCCAGAGATCGGATTGAGTGAGACCCAACAGACATTGGCCAGGAACGGACTCCGCTCACAAGTGCGATTACAAGTGGATGGACAAATCAAGACAGGGCGTGATATTATCCTCATGGCACTATTAGGCGCCGAGGAGTATGGTTTTGGTACTGCTGCCCTGATAGTCTTGGGGTGTGTGATGATGCGTAAATGCAACCTCAACACTTGCCCGATGGGTGTGGCGACACAGAACCCAGTCCTCCGTAAGCATTTCATCGGACGCTATGAATACTTGGTTAACTTCTTCACCTTCCTCGCTCAGGAAGTACGTGAGAATCTTGCCGAGATGGGATTCAAACATCTGAATGACATCATCGGACATACGGAACTGATAGAGACCCAACCCTCTGTCTTGGATTTCGGGCGACTTTTGAATAAAGAGGAAGGGACACTCCACTTTACAGGTGATATCCACCAGCCAAGTGTACCACTCGGCATGCAAGGCACCATCATTGACGAGCAGATGATTACTGCTGCAGAGAATGCCATTAGTCATCAGGAAGAGGTGAATCTGGATTACACCATCAAGAACACCAACCGTGCTGTCGGTACGATGCTGTCGGGAGTCATTGCCAAGAAATATGGTGAGCAGGGACTACCTGAGGGGACTATCAACGTGAAGTTCAAAGGTTCTGCGGGTCAGTCGTTTGGAGCTTTTCTGACACATGGTATCTCCTTCAAATTAGAAGGTGAGACAAACGATTACTTTGCCAAAGGACTCAGTGGCGGACGTATCGCCATCCTGCCCCCTTCCCGTACCAACTTCGCCGCTGAGGAGAATATCATCGCAGGAAACACAGGACTCTATGGTGCTACCGCCGGTGAGGTGTATATCAATGGTAAGGTCGGAGAGCGCTTCGGTGTCCGTAACTCTGGAGCCATTGCTGTGCTGGAGGGTGCCGGTGACCACTGCTGTGAGTATATGACAGGTGGACGGGTCGTGGTACTCGGCGAGACGGGTCGCAACTTCGCTGCAGGTATGTCGGGAGGTGTTGCCTACGTATGGGATAAGAACCATAACTTCGACTATTTCTGCAATATGGATATGGTGGAGATCAACCTCGTGGAGGACAGTGTCAGTCGTAAAGAACTGCATGAGTTGATTCGCCAGCACTACCTCTATACTGGTTCTAAACTCGCACGTACCATGTTAGATGAGTGGAACCGTTATGTGGAAGACTTCATCCAAGTGGTTCCTATAGAATACAAACGGGTACTGCAAGAAGAGCAGATGAACAAACTAAAACAGAAAATCGCAGACATGCAAAGAGATTATTGATTATGGGAAATCCGAAAGCATTTTTAGAGATACACCGCCAAGAGGCTGGTTATCGTCCTATTCACGATAGAATCCACGACTTTGGAGAAGTGGAACAGACGCTCAACACCCGTGAGCGCAAACTACAGGCAAGCCGTTGTATGGATTGCGGAGTGCCCTTCTGTCACTGGGCATGTCCATTAGGCAACAAGCCCCCTGAGTGGAATGATGCCTTATACCGAGGTGACTGGGAACTTGCTTATCAGCTGTTGAACGCCACGAATCCTTTCCCTGAGTTTACCGGGCGCATCTGTCCAGCACTCTGTGAGAAGGCTTGTGTGCTGAACCTCATCGAGCATGAGCCCACCACCAACCGAGAGGATGAGTGTGCGATTACGGAGGCGGCTTTCCGTGAGGGCTTTATCACCCTGCACCATCCTGAGCGTAATGGTAAAAAGGTTGCCGTAATCGGTAGTGGTCCTGCTGGACTTGCCGCTGCCAACGACCTGAACCTGATGGGTTACCAAGTAACTGTTTTCGAGAAGAACGAGGCGGCTGGCGGACTCCTGCGCTATGGCATTCCTAACTTCAAACTCAACAAGGCGATTATCGACCGCCGCCTTCATCTATTGGAGCAGGAGGGCATCAATTTCCAATTTAATTCAGAGTATTCTGATTATTCAGACTACTCCGATTACGATGCCATCGTCATTGCTACCGGCACCCCTACCGCCCGCGACCTGAAAGTCCCCGGCAGGGAACTGAAAGGCGTGCATTTCGCCCTTGAACTTCTTGCCCAACAGAACAGAGTTCTCGCTGGTATGGAATTCACCAAAGACGACAGGATAACGGCAAAGGGCAAGGATGTCCTTGTTATCGGGGGTGGTGACACTGGTTCTGACTGTATCGGTACTGCTCATCGCCAGGGATGTAAGAGCGTGACGCAAATCGAGATCATGCCCAAACCCGTAGAGGGACCTGTTGACCCCAATAACCCTTGGCCTAACTTCCCACGCACTTTAAAGACCACCTCCAGTCATGAGGAGGGATGTGTCCGCCGTTGGAACATCAACACCTTAGAGTTTATCGGTAAGGAGGGTAAACTCACTGGTGTGAGGGTACAGGAGAAAGGAAAAGAGCCGGAGATCATCAAGGCGGAGCTGGTACTTCTCGCCATGGGATTCCTCCGACCAGAACACCCACAATATCCTGAGAACGTATTCGTATGTGGTGATGCCGCCAATGGTGCCTCCCTCGTGGTACGTGCCATGGCAAGTGGTAAGAATATCGCCAAAGAAGTTCATCAATTCATCACAAAATGACAAAGATCAGATTCACCAAGATGCATGGGGCTGGTAACGACTATATCTATGTCGACACCACACAATATCCCATCCAGAACCCCTCAGAGCTTGCTATCCAATGGAGCGACCGCCATAAGGGGATCGGTTCTGACGGACTGGTACTGATAGGAGCATCCCCCGTACCAGAGGCAGACTTCTCCATGCGTATCTTCAATGCGGACGGTTCTGAGGCGATGATGTGTGGGAATGCGTCACGCTGCATCGGCAAATACCTATACGAAAGAGGAATGACGACCAATACCCGAATACAATTGCTTACCTTATCGGGCATCAAGACGCTCAACCTTCTCGTCACTGACGGGAAGGTACAGGGCGTCACGGTAGACATGCTGGAGCCCATATTGGAGGATGAACAGCTCTTCATCCCTACCCGTGGACTCAATGAGGGTGTCTTCGTATCGATGGGCAACCCGCATTATGTCATCTTTACGGACAATGTTAATCAGGTGGAGGAGATGGGAAAGGTATTGGAGCATCATCCTGCATTCCCTCAGCGTTGCAACATCGAGTTTGCCCAAGTCATGAAGGATGGCAACATCCGTACTCGTGTATGGGAACGTGGGAGTGGTATCACCCAGGCATGCGGTACTGGAGCCTGTGCCACTGCTGTCGCCGCTGCTATCACAGGACGTGCAGGCAGAATATCAAAGGTCATCATGGATGGTGGTGAACTGACTATCGAATGGCGGGAGAGTGACAACCATGTCTATATGACTGGACCTGCAGCGTTTGTCTTTGACGGCGAAATAGAACTATCAAAATAACGAGATATCGAGATATCGAAATAATAAAAGAAAAGAACTATGGCATTAGTAAACGAGCATTTCCTGAAACTCCCCAACAACTACCTGTTTGCAGACATTGCCAAGAAGGTGAATGCCTTCAAGGTGACTCATCCCAAAGCGGATGTCATCTCATTAGGTATTGGTGATGTCACCCAACCGCTATGTCCTGCTGTCATTGAGGCAATGCACAAAGCGGTGGATGAGATGGGGACTGCGGAGGGATTCCGTGGTTATGGTCCTGAACTGGGTTATGAGTTCCTGAGGGAGGCAATCCTGAAAAACGATTTCCTGCCTCGTGGCATCCATCTGGACATCGACGAGATTTTCATTAATGACGGTGCGAAGTCGGATACTGGCAATATCCAGGAGTTGATACGCTGGGACAACAGTATCGGAGTGACCGACCCGATATATCCCGTCTATATCGACTCGAATGTGATGATCGGACGAGCCGGGGTTTTAAACGACGGGCGATGGTCGAACGTCATCTATATGCCGTGTACAGCGGAGAATGGTTTTATACCGTCAATCCCTGAGGACTGCCATGTGGATGTCATCTACCTCTGTTATCCCAACAACCCGACGGGTACGGTCATCTCGAAACAGGAACTGCGCCGCTGGGTCAACTATGCGTTGAAGAACGACACATTGATCTTCTATGACGCCGCTTATCAGGCTTATATCACTGACCCGGACATCCCCCGTTCTATCTACGAGATACGTGGAGCAAGGAAGTGTGCCATCGAGTTTCACTCGTATTCCAAGACGGCAGGATTCACAGGAGTGCGTTGCGGTTATACCATCGTACCGAAGGATCTGACTGCTGCCACACTCGACGGAAAACGTATCCCCTTGAATCCGTTATGGAACCGCAGACAGTCTACCAAGTTCAATGGCACCAACTATATCTCCCAGCGTGCCGCCGAGGCGATCTATACTCCCGACGGTCGTCAGCAGGTACAGCAGACGATTGACTACTACATGCAAAACGCCCATCAGATGCTCGATACCCTCCGTCGTCTGGGCTATGAGTGCTATGGGGGTGAGAACGCACCTTATATCTGGATGCGCACCCCCGATACATCCTCCTCGTGGCAGTTCTTCGAGCAACTCCTCTATGGTGCCAATGTAGTATGCACGCCTGGTGTGGGCTTTGGTCCCAGTGGGGAGGGTTATGTGCGCTTCACCGCCTTTGGCAGCCATGAGCATACCGAGGAGGCATTAGACAGAATTGAGAAATGGTCAAAATAGTTTATTCACAACACAAACACAAAATGAATATGGAAACATTAAGATTTCAGGTTGTCGGTGAGGCTTTCAAGAAGAAGCCGCTCGACGTAGTAGTACCAGCAGAGAGACCAGCCAGTTATTTTGGAAAGAAGGTCTTCAACCGTGAGAAGATGTATAAGTATCTTCCTAAAGAGGTTTATGAGAAGATGGTGGACGTGATGGACAACGGCGCACGTCTCGACCGTCAGATTGCCGATGCTGTTGCCGCTGGCATGAAACAGTGGGCTACGGAGAACGGTGTCACTCACTATACGCACTGGTTCCAGCCCCTGACTGAGGGTACCGCTGAGAAGCACGACTCGTTTATCGAGCACGACGGAAAGGGCGGTATGGTGGAGGAGTTCACGGGTAAGTTACTCGTACAGCAGGAGCCTGACGCTTCCTCGTTCCCCAGTGGCGGTATCCGCTCTACCTTCGAGGCTCGTGGCTATTCCGCATGGGACCCCACCTCACCCGTATTTATCATTGACGACACCTTGTGTATTCCCACGGTGTTCATCAGTTATAGTGGTGAGGCACTCGACTACAAAGCACCGTTGCTTCGTGCGCTCCATGCGGTGAATGTCGCTGCCACTGATGTGTGTCACTATTTCGACCCGGAGGTGAAGAAGGTTACTTCTAACCTCGGATGGGAACAGGAGTATTTCCTCGTGGACGAGGGTCTCTATGCCGCACGTCCTGACTTGCTGTTGACGGGTCGTACACTGATGGGACACGACTCTGCGAAGAACCAGCAGATGGACGACCACTACTTCGGAAGTATTCCTGAGCGTGTCGCTGCCTTCATGAAGGAACTGGAGATTGTCGCCCTCGAACTGGGTATTCCTTGTAAGACTCGTCATAACGAGGTGGCTCCTAACCAGTTTGAGTTGGCACCCATCTTCGAGGAGACGAACCTTGCCGTCGACCATAACATGCTGCTGATGTCTGTCATGAAGCGGGTGGCTCGCAAACACGGATTCCGTGTGTTGCTGCATGAGAAACCATTCGATGGTATCAACGGTAGTGGTAAGCATAACAACTGGAGTCTGTCTACGGATAATGGGGTGCTGCTGCATGCACCTGGCAAGACTGCGGAGCAGAACCTGCGCTTCGCCACCTTTATCGTGGAGACACTGATGGGTGTATATCGCCATAACGGACTGCTCAAGGCTTCCATCATGAGTGCTACCAACGCGCATCGCTTGGGAGCAAACGAGGCTCCTCCTGCCATCATCTCCTCGTTCCTGGGCAAACAGGTTTCTGAGTTGCTCGACCATATTGAGAAGGCGGACGTGAAGGACATCCTCGCCATGGCTGGCAAGCAGGGTATGAAGATGGATATCCCTGAGATTCCAGAACTGTTTATCGACAATACGGACCGTAACCGTACCTCTCCTTTTGCCTTCACTGGTAACCGCTTCGAGTTCCGTGCCGTGGGTAGCGAGGCAAACTGTGCTTCTGCGATGATTGCCCTGAACAGTGCAGTCGCTGAGGCACTCGTCAACTTCAAGAAACGGGTGGATGCTCGTATTCCTGAGTTAGAGAAGAAACTGGAAGGTACTGGTCATAGTGCTACTTACCACGCTATCATCGAGGTGCTGCGTGAGGATATCAAGACCTGTAAGCCCATCCGCTTCGATGGTAATGGCTATAGCGACGAGTGGGTCGTAGAGGCTACCAAGCGTGGACTAGACGTGGAGAAGTCTTGTCCGAAAATCTTCGAGCGTTACCTTGATGCCGAGAGCATCCAGATGTTCGAGAGCCTGGGCGTGATGACACAGAAGGAGTTGGAGGCTCGTAATGAGGTGAAATGGGAGACTTACACGAAGAAGATACAGATTGAGGCTCGTGTGTTAGGTGACCTCTCCATGAACCATATCATTCCTGTTGCCACCCGTTACCAGAGTCAACTGCTGAAGAACGTGGAGAATATGGCGGAGGTGTTCCCTGTTGACAAAGCGGAGAAACTGTCGGCGCGTAACCTGAAACTGATCGAGGAGATTGCCGAGCGCACCTCGTCTATCGAGCGTCAGGTGGAGGAACTGGTGAATGCCCGTAAACTCGCCAACAAGATTGAGGACGAGCATGAGAAGGCAATCGCCTACCATGACAAGGTGGAGCCGAAACTGGATGATATCCGTTACCAGATTGACAAACTGGAACTGATAGTTGACGATGCCCTGTGGCCACTGCCCAAGTATCGTGAACTGCTGTTCATCCGATAAGAAAGATTCAGGCAACTACTTCTTTTTTTGGTTGTTTGAAGTTTGCGAAAGGCGAATGCAGGACTATGCTTGCGTATGTTCTGCCAAGCCAAAGGCAGACTCGGACGTGAGTTCAAGTTTGCGAGGGACCTTGACGCTGCGACAGCGTCAGGTCCCTTTTACATTCGCAGCCTAAGCAGGTGGACACTTACACGTTACTCAACAGCCAACTGAGATAGATGAGATAGCCAAGGACGAGGACAGCGCCCTCCCAACGCTCTACCGTGTACTTGGTACGGGAGAATAGCCATACAAGGACGACTGAGCCGAGCATCATTGAGAGGTCGACCATCGTAATACCTTGTATCTGCATGGGACTAATGGTGGCGGTAAGTCCTAATATCAATAGGATATTGAAGACGTTGGAGCCTATGACATTACCAATGGCGATGGCGGACTGTCCCTTACGTGCCGCTACCACACTGGTGGCAAGCTCTGGTAAGGAGGTTCCTCCTGCGACAATCGTCAAGCCTACCACTCCTTCACTCAAGCCCAAAGCATAGGCGACACGGGAAGCGGAATCGACAAAGATATTACTGCCAATCACCAACAGGGCAAGACCCAACACAACGAAAAAAGCACTCACCCAAGGATTCACTGTCATCGTTTCTGTGGCTGCCTCTACTTGTTCTACCTTTCCAGCCTTTGCCTGCGACAAGGTATAATACATAAAGGCAGCAAAACCTGCCAACAGGATAATACCGTCGATACGTCCAAGGAAGGCATCAAGTGCCAACAGGGGCAACAATACAGAGGCACCAACTGCAAAGGGAATGTCCTTACGAACCGTACTCTTGCTGATAGTCATGGGGGCTACCATTGCCGCACAACCGACTATCAGCATGGCATTCATGGTATTGGAGCCCACCACATTACCGATAGCCATATCGGGTGTACCCTTCAAGGCGGACACCAGGCTGACGAAGAGTTCTGGTGCAGAGGTTCCTGCGGCAACTATCGTCAGACCAATGATAATCTCTGGCACATTCATACGACGAGCCAAAGCGGAGGCTCCTTCCGTCAGACGATCGGCTCCATAGAGGACCATCGCCACACCTGCTATGATTAATAGAATATCAAATATCATCCTCGTCAAAATCAAAATCGTCAAAACCCTCTAAGGAAGGACCGATGAACTCATCCAGGGCACGACGTTCCTTCTTCGTAGGACGACCTGTACCACGGGCACGGTCTACAAAACCACTGATGCGGTTCATCTCCAATAACTCATACTGGTCGGCTGGAGTGACATTCTCATAAATCTCCGGGATGAGTTTCGCCCCCACCCTCTGCTCAATGGTCTTCAGAATCTTAAAGGAATAAGTGACGGGAGGTTTGCGGACACTGACGACCTCACCCACCTTCACCATACGAGAAGGTTTGACGTTCATGCCGTTCATCGTCACACGACCGTTCTTGATAGCATCGACAGCGATACTACGCGTCTTGAAGATACGTGCTGCCCACAGCCATTTGTCAACTCTTGCTTCCTCCATTCTTACCTAATTTATTATATTGGTTCATGGTGACATCAATACCAGCCAATACGAAACTCTTGATGATATCCACCCCTAAGTCGATGGCTGGCTGCAGCACCTTCAGTTCCTCCTCATTATAACGTCCCAGCACATAGTCAATCTGCATGCCCTGCGGGTAATCATTACCGATACCCATCCGCAGCCGGGCATAGTTCTGTCCGATGAGTTGCTGGATATGCCCCAGACCGTTATGCCCACCATTAGAACCATTCGCCTTCAAGCGGAACTGTCCCAAGGGAATCGCCACATCATCGCTGATGACCAGCAGACGACTCTGATCGATATTTTCCTTGTTGAGCCAGTAGCGTACAGCATTACCGCTGAGGTTCATATAGGTAGAGGGTTTGAGGAGAAACACCTTACGACCCTTGAGACTTGTCTCACCCACAAAGCCATAGCGCTTATCCTCTAAAACGATATTGGACGCCTTTGCGAAAGCGTCCAATACCATAAATCCAGTATTGTGGCGGGTCATGTCGTACTCATCGCCGACGTTTCCCAAACCAACAATTAAATACTTGTCCATTCTATTCTATTACTCTGCAGCCTCATCGGTAGATGCAGCCGAACGAGAAGCACGTGTTGTTCTAACAGAACATACGATAACCTCCTTCGGAGTAGCAATCTCCAGACCCTCGAAGCTCAGTGAGCCAACCTTGATGCTCTTGCCGAGCTCCAAAGAGGTAACGTCGATCTCGAGAACTTCAGGAATATTCTTATAAGGAGCAGTAACGTTGATCTTACGAATCTGCAACTGGAGCTTACCACCATCACGTACACCCTGAGCGTGACCAGTCAATTTCACAGGAATACCAACAGTGATGTTCTTCTTCTCGTTGATCTCGTAGAAGTCAGCGTGAATCAGCGCATCTGTTGTGGGGTGGAACTGAAGCTCTTTGATGATAGCCTTGCGCTCCTTACCTTCAACATTAATGTTTACTACATATACATGAGGAGAGTAAATCACCTTACGCATCTCTGCCATTGGAACAGCGAAAGAGAATGCCTCAGGAAGATTCTTGTCATCCTTTGACTCACCATACAGATTACAGGGTACCAAACCCTCCTTGCGAAGCAACTTAGAGGCTTTCTTACCTGTCTCGGCGCGCTTCTGACCGTTTACACTAATTTCTTTCATAATTTAATTGTGTTACTCTAAATTAAGTTATACATTTTTGCTTAATTCACCATCACACGATGCGAAAAGCGGGTGCAAAGGTACGAATAAGTGAGCGAAAAACCAAATTTTATTTACTTTTTCTTGCACAATCGGGGATTTCTTCGTATTTTTGCAGGTGATAAGAGTATCAAACATGCTATTCTATAGAATATGATTAATCGTGAGCTTATAAGAATCAAGGTAGTTCAGTTAACCTATGCGTACTATCAAAACGGTAATAAAAACATTGAGGCAGCAGAGAAAGAACTTCTCTTCAGTCTTTCTAAAGCGTATGACCTCTATAATTATCTGTTAGCCCTTATTGTGGCTGTCACCAAAGAGTCACGCCGTTACCTGGAGGTGGCACAGTCGAAAGCTAAGCGGGAAGGCACAGCGATGCCCTCGCAGAAATTCGCCTATAACCGTTTTGCCATTCAACTGGAAGAGAACAAGATGCTGAACGAGTTTTTGGAGACTAAGAAATTGAATTGGGATGACGAGCCAGAATTCTTGAAGAAGATGTACCATCTGATCACAGACAGTCAGGTATATCATGATTATATGGAGTCTGAAGAGGACAACTATGAGACTGACAGAGAGTTGTGGCGTAAGATTTATCGCACGATCATACAGGACAATGACGACCTGGATGCGCTGTTGGAAGAGCAGAGTCTCTACTGGAATGATGACAAAGAGGTGGTGGACACCTTTGTATTGAAGACCATCAAGCGTTTTGAGGAGAAAAACCACTCCAAGCAGGAGCTGTTACCAGAATACGGTAGTGATGAGGACAAGGACTATGCCCGTAAGTTGTTCCGTGCCACCATCATGAATGCGGATGAATACCAGCGATACATGAGTGAGGCTTCCCGTAACTGGGACTTCTCCCGTCTTGCCTATATGGATATTGTCATTATGCAGATTGCCATAGCCGAGATGATGACATTCCCCAGTATTCCTGTCAGTGTGACTATCAATGAGTTTGTGGAGATTGCCAAATTCTACTCCACCCCACGTAGTGGAGGTTACATCAATGGTATGCTGGACGCTATCGCCCGTCATTTGATCTATACAGGACGACTGCTGAAGCATATGGACGAGCGGAATGAGACACCCGAATAACGAAATATCAATAAAATAATTAATAAACAATGACACAGATTTTTCTCGCTGCACAAGCCGCACAGGGCGGTGGCAGCATGACCAGTTTTATTATTATGATGGTGGCTATCTTCGCCATCATGTATTTCTTCATGATCAAGCCTCAACAGAAGCGTCAGAAGGAGATTCAGAACTTCCAGAACTCGCTGACTGAGGGTACACCTGTTGTCACTGGTGGTGGTATCTATGGAACAGTCAAGAAGATTGACCTTGCTTCCGGCATCATTGAGGTGAAGATTGCCGACGGAGTTATTGTTCGTGTTGACAAGGGCTCTGTTTTCAAAGACATGGCAAGCACACCTACGCAGAAATAAGGCATCGCTGACTGGCAGGGGAAACGATGGAGTCCAGACGAATATCATTATATATCAGACGTTTCTTGTTCAATAGAATGAGCAAGGAGTTTCTGATATTCACCTTCTTCCTCATCCTGTCGGGAATCTTCTGGCTTATTCTTACCCTCAATGAGACGTATGAGCGGGAGATTAAGGTGACAATGCAGATTAAAGGTATTCCTAAGAATGTCGTTCTCACCTCCAATGAGACAGACACCTTACGAGTTGTCGTCAGGGATAAGGGTTGGCTGTTGATGAGATACCTTTATGACAAAAATCGTAACATCAACATCAACTTTAAGAATTTCGACCGTGGTAATGGATATGGCATCGCCTCTTCGTCAGAAGTCAAGCGACTCATCAACCAGCAGTTGGAGATGTCAACAACCATCAATACTGTGAAACCTGACCGCATAGAGTTCTTCTACAACAATGGAGAGCGAAAACGTGTACCTGTCAGATGGGCAGGTCGTGTCATTCCCGAGCAACTCTATTTCATCTCCCACGTACAATATTGGCCCGACAGTGTGGACATCTACTCTTCCAAAGAAAAGTTAGACAGTATCAATGCCATCTATACTGAAGCTTTGAACTATGTAGGTTTCCGTGACACACTGATGGTGACTTGCAAGACCTCGCATCCGAAAGATGTCAAGGTTGTTCCTGAACAAGTACGTATCGGATTCTTTACGGATGTGCTGACAGAGGAGAGTATCGACGGCATCCCCATCAAGGCTATCAACATGCCACCAGGAAAAGTGCTGCGTACCTTCCCACCTAAAGTTAAGGTTCATTTCGTCACCGGTGTCAGTCTGTTCCGTACCCTCCGTCCTGAGGACTTCACGGTAATAGCAGACTACGAGGAGATCAGCCAGAACCCATCTGATAAATGTAATATCTACCTGAAGGTGATTCCGCATGGTATTAGCAAAGCGGTATTAGAAACCAAGACAGTAGACTACCTGATAGAAGAGGAATGAAGATAGGTATCACAGGAGGAATCGGGTCTGGCAAGAGTTATATCTGCCGTCGCCTGACTGCAAAATATGGTATTGAGGTGTATGACTGTGACGCTGCCGCTAAGCGTCTCATCCGCACCTCACCTGTCATCCAACAGGAACTCACTGCGCTAATAGGTGAAGAGACCTATATAGATGGGCAACTCAACAAAGCGGCTATGGCAAAGTTTCTCTTACAGAGTGAGGACCATGCAAAGAAGATTGACGCCATCGTTCATCCTGCCGTGTTCCAAGATTTCGAGGAGAGTGGTATGACATGGATGGAGAGTGCTATCATGTATGAGTCGGGCATCTATCGACTGGTGGATGAAGTTATTGTCGTCACCGCCCCTTTAGAGGTACGTATTGACAGGGTGATGCAGCGTGACCATATCACTCGTGAGAAGGTGCTGCAATGGATGGAACGCCAACTGCCGCAGGACGAGGTTGTCAGAAGAGCTAACTATGAGATCGTCAATGATGGCGTGTCTGATATTGACGAGCAGTTGACCCACATCCTCGAGATATCGAAATATCGATAAGAAAAAACAATAAACAATAAAAACAATATGAAACAGACTATTTTAGCCATCTCGGGCAAACCGGGACTCTACAAACTCGTGTCACGTTCAAAAAACAATTTGATTGTTGAGGCACTTGACGGAACAGGTAAACGCATCCCTGCTTTCGGCACCGACCGCATCACCTCTCTTG
>CALFUF010000017.1 GCA_937916405.1 uncultured Prevotella sp. | reverse complement strand
CTACGACCTCCAGATTATGAGTCTGTTGCTCTAACCAACTGAGCTACAAGTCCGATTTTGCGGTGCAAAGGTAATGCTTTTTTCGTAAATGTGCAACAAATTATGTATTTTTTTATACCTTTGCAGTCGCAATGGAGAGGCTGATATTAGAAAACGGACATGACGTGGTACCTTGCGTAGCCACCATCGGTATGTTTGATGGGGTGCACAAGGGGCATCGCTTTGTGCTGAGCCATGTCTGCGACTATGCTAAGGCACATGGGTTAGCCTCAACCATCATCACCTTCGACAAGCATCCCAAAGAGGTGGTGCAGACAGACTGGAAGCCTCAACTACTGACAACCTTCGAGGAGCGCATGCGACTGTTGGAGGAAACAGGTATCGACCGTTGTGTGATACTGCCTTTCACCCAAGAGATGGCAGCACTGTCGGCACATGACTTCATGCGACTGATGGCTGAGCGACTGGGGGTGAAGGTGCTGATGACTGGTTATGACAACCGTTTCGGACATAACCGCAACGATACTTTCGAGGACTATGTGCGCTATGGGGAGGAGTTAGGTATCAAGGTTATGGGACTCCCATCAGCTAATTGCCAACTCTCAACTCTCAACTCTCACCTCTCCGAGGTTAGCTCCTCGATGATACGCAGACTTTTAGAGGAAGGTAATGTCAAGGAGGCGGCACGATGCCTTACGTATCCCTATAGTATCACGGGAAGGGTGGTGAAGGGTGAGCATATCGGTACCCACTTGGGGTTTCCTACGGCAAACCTGCAGGTGGACAACCCCCATAAAATGATTCCTGCCGCTGGTGTTTATGCGGTGGGGGTATACCTCTCACCTCTTACCTCTCACCTCTCACCTCTCATCTCTTACCTCTCACCTCTAAAAGGCATGATGAACATCGGTACCCGTCCTACCTTTGGAGAACATACACAGACCTTGGAGGTGCATATCCTCGATTTCGAGGGTGATCTTTATGGACAAACCGTCACCGTTTCCTTCATCGAACGACTGCGTGACGAGCAACGGTTTGAGAGTGAGGAGGAACTGAAACGACAGTTGGAAGAGGACGAGGAGAAAGTTTATAGGTTAAAGGTTAAAGGTTAAAGGTTAGAGGTTAAAGGTTAAAGATATGAAGAAATCAATATTAAACGCTTTGGTGTATGCGTTCATGTTTATCGCCATCCAGTCGATAGCAGGATTAGGTGTACATACCATCTGGCAACAAGTAGTGGGGGGTACGGATATCACCACGACAGAACTGGTCGTGACTATAGCGGCATTCAGTCTGCTGACCATCATCATCTTCCTATCGGCACGATGGACGGAAATCTCACCAAACTGGTTGCTTACCAAACAATGGTCAGTACTCTTCTGGGCAGTCATCGCAGCATTAGGAATGGTGATTCCCGTCACATGGTTGCAGGAGAATCTTCCAGAACTACCCAACTGGATAGAGGACCAACAGGTACAATTGCTGAGTAATTACTGGGGCTATCTCGCTATCGGACTGTTAGCTCCCTTGGCTGAGGAGGTCGTCTTCCGTGGTGCTATCTTACGGACCCTGCTGACAACCCGTCTGTCTCCCTATGGTGCTATCACCATCTCAGCAGTGCTCTTCGCATTGATTCACATGAACCCCGCACAGATCCCATACGCTTTCCTCGCAGGATGGATATTAGGATGGATGTACTGGCGTACTGGGTCTATCCTACCCGGCATTGCCTATCACTGGGCTAATAACTCTGTCGCTTATATCCTCTATCGTGCCTACCCTGACACTGACATGAAACTCATCGACCTCTTCAAAGGTTCCGAGACACATGTCTATCTAGCTGTGTTCTTCTCACTCCTGATCTGTCTTCCTGCTTTCTACCAACTCTATCTGAGGATGCGAAGGGCTGAGTAAGAAGACACCACCATAAAAATCAGCGGGCTGCTCGTCAAACAATGACTGGCAGTCCGCCTTTCGTTAGTATGTTATGAAAAATTTGAGAGAACAGAAACTTCACAGTTTCTTGATTGTTTTAACTAAACATGATATTATTTATAGAGAAAGCATAGAAAATTCTCGTTAATCTTTTGCCACGTCTGAGGGTATCACCTTCGCACTGTCTGCTGGTATCTCTGTGACATTCTCTGCCTGCATAGGTGTCACGTCAGCGGAGTCGACAGCGATGGCGTAGCTGTTGGCATACTCGACACGTGGGTCGTTCCAGCTGGCATCCCAGGGACGCTGCATTGCTCCGCCGATTGTCAGGATGATAGCCACCACGGCGGCTGCCTTGAAGAGTGGCATGAGACGCTGTTTCATGGAGATCTCACGAGCCTTGACGGTAGTCTGCGGCTCCTCCTCAATCATGGCAAGGATACGTGCATCGAAATCGTCTGACAGACGGGTCTCTGTCTCCTGAGCCTCATAGGCGAAGAGCGCACGATACTGCTCCAGCTCAGCAGGAATATCCTTCTGACTGAAGAAAGCTCGCAGGATACCCTCTTCCTCCAGAGTGGTCTCCGCTGTCCAGTAGCGTTCCAAGAGTTGTTCGATGTACTTATAATCCATTTCTTACTGAGGGGAATTATGACCCCTACATTATAAAAGACGAATGAGAAAAGGGAAAGTTACAGAAAAACGGAAATTTTTTTATTGATCTGCTTTCTTGAATTGTTCTCGGATAGTCTGACGTGCCCGGAAGATATTGATTTTCACTTGCTCTTCCGTGATGTCAAGGATGGTGGCGATGTCTTTATAGCTCTTACCCTCGATGTCCCTCAACTGCATACAGCTACGTTGTTTCTCTGGCAGTTGGTCGATGAGTCGTCTGACCAGTCGGATGCGGTCTTGTTGGATTGCCTGCTCCTCAGGATTAGCATGATGACTATTGTCAGAAGGTTCCATCTCCGTCTCCAAGGTAAGGGTCTGGTTACCCTTGTGACGGGTCTTGTCCAGAGCGAGGTTCCGACAGATGGTCATACAAAACACCTCCATGTTGTCTATCGACTCCCAGTTGTCCCGACGGTTCCACACCTTGATCATCGTCTCCTGTACGACATCCTCAGCCTCCGCAGGATTAAGCGTGATGCGGAGTGCCAACCTGTAGAGCTTGTCTTTCAGGGGCAGGATATCGTTTCGGAAACTGACACTTTTCACCTTATATAATATATTACTTCTTGATCACTGTTCCATGCCGACCGTCAATCGCAGTGGCAAGGGTGATGATGACCTTACCCACACCGGCATCCACAGCACGGAGCGCATTCTCTATCTTCGGCAGCATACCCCCGGAGATGGTGCCATCCGCTTTGTATCGCTCGAAGTCCTCATGGGTAATCACTGGGATGACCGACTCGTCATCATCAGGGTTGCTGAGCACCCCTTTCTTCTCAAACGAGAAGATGAGGGTCACGTCATAGTCCTTGGCAAGAGCCTTCGCCGTCTCTGACGCGATCGTATCAGCATTGGTATTGAGGATATGTCCCTCACCATCATGCGTCAGTGGTGCCATCACAGGAGTGATACCAGCCTCTATCAGATGACCTAACGTCTGGTGTGCGACGTTGTCAACGTCGCCAACGAAACCATAGTCCACCCCGTCTTTCAAAGGACGCTTATGACTGCGTATCACATCAGCGTCGGCACCAGTCAGACCGAGGGCGTTCACCCCGTTCGCCTGCAACTGAGCCACCAGGTTCTTGTTGACCAAACCGCCATAGACCATCGTCACGACTTCCAGCATAGCAGCATCCGTGATGCGACGACCATTCACCATCTGCGTCTCGATACCCAGTTTAGCCGCTACTTGTGTGGCACGTCTGCCACCACCATGCACCAGGACCTTCCGTCCCTCGATGGCACTAAAGTCCTTTAACAACTGAGAGAGCTGTAGTTCATCCTCGACCACAGCTCCTCCGACTTTTACTATTGTCAGTTTTTCTTTCATTTGCTTTCTTTTTTCCTAGGACTTCTAGTTCTACTAGTTTTCCTAGGTCTACTAGTTATTCTAGATAAGTGTAACCATAAAGTCCGGAGCGATAGTTGCTCAGGAACTCCTTACCCTCCTCCAGGGTGATCTTCCCCTGCTTCACACTCTTCGCTACCCAGATCTCCAGCTGGCGGACGAGTTTCTTGGGCTGATACTGCACATACTCCAACACCTCGGCTACCGTCTCGCCATCGATGATCTGGTCGATATGGTAACTGCCGTCCTTCACGGAGATATGCACTGCGGTGGTATCACCGAACAAGTTATGCATGTCACCCAATATCTCCTGATAAGCACCAACGAGGAAGACACCCAGATAATAGGTCTCGTTCTTCTTCAACGCATGCACTGGCAGTGAGTGGGTGTTATGCAGGTTTGTCGTGAAATTAGCAATCTTACCGTCACTGTCGCAGGTGATGTCCTGAATAGTGGCATTACGGGTAGGACGCTCGTCAAGACGTTGAATCGGCATGATAGGGAACACCTGGTCGATCGCCCATGAGTCACTGAGACTCTGGAACAGGGAGAAGTTGCAGAAATACTTGTCTGCCAACAGCTTGTCGATCTTCATCAGTTCCTCAGGGATATGTTTCAGTCCCTTGGCAAGCGCATGAATCTCATGACACACACTCCAGTACATCGCCTCAATCTCCGCACGGGTCTTCAGGTCAACGATACCATGTGAGAAGAGGTCGAGCACCTCCTCACGGATCTGTTCCGCATCGTGCCAGTCCTCCAGCACATTGCGAGGGGAGAGGTTATCCCAGATCTCGTAAAGGTCCTTCACCAACTGATGACTATTCTCATCCGGCTCGAACTCCTCCGGCATCTCCGGCAGGGATGCGGTCTCCAAGACATCCATCACGAGAATAGAATGGTGGGCAGCGAGAGAGCGACCGCTCTCCGTGATGATATTCGGATGCGGCAGCTCGTTCTTATTGGCAGCATCCACAAAGGTATAGATACAGTCGTTGACATACTCCTGGATGGAGTAGTTGACAGAACTCTCACTCGATGGAGAGCGTGTACCGTCATAGTCGACACCCAGTCCACCACCACAATCCACGAAGTCCACGTTATAACCCATCTTATGCAGTTGGATATAGAACTGGGAAGCCTCACGCAAAGCGGTCTGGATGCGACGTATCTTCGTAATCTGACTACCGATATGGAAATGGATCAGACGCAGACAGTCACGCATGTCTTTCTTATCCAGTAACTCAAGAGCCTCCAACAGCTCCGCACTGGTCAGTCCGAACTTAGAGGCGTCACCCCCACTCTCCTCCCACTTACCAGAACCAGAGGAAGCGAGTTTGATACGTATACCGATATTAGGACGCACATTCAGTTTCTTTGCTTCACGGGCGATAATCTCCAACTCGTTCATCTTCTCCACGACGATGAATATCTGCTTACCCATCTTCTGGGCGAGCAAAGCGAGCTCGATATAACTCTCGTCCTTATAGCCGTTACAGATGATGATGGAGTCGCTCTGACACTGCATGGCGATGACAGCATGCAACTCCGGCTTCGAACCCGCTTCAAGACCCAGATTGAACTTGCGACCATGGGAGATGATCTCCTCGACAACAGGTTGCATCTGGTTGACCTTGATAGGGTAGACCACATAGTTCTCACCTTTATAGTCATATTCCTTGGCTGCTTTCTTGAAACAGCTCCATGTCTTCTCGATACGGTTGTCAAGGATATCAGGGAAACGTAATAAAACAGGAGACTGGACATCACGCAGTGACAGTTCGTCCATCACCTCACGGATATCAATTTGTGTACCATCCTTACAAGGAGTCACAAAGACGTTACCCTTGTCGTTGATACCAAAGTAGCTGGTTCCCCAGCCGTTGATGTTGTAGAGCTCCTTGGAGTCCTCAATCGTCCATTTCTTCATTTTTCCTTCTATTGATAGTTACTATAGGAACTATAGGGACTATAGTTTTAATAATTCGCGCAGTGCGTCTACGCTGATTTGTATCTTCTCATAATTATCCATCAGACTCACATCCAGCGTGTAGCGTGCCTGGGTATAGAACTCCTCACGTTTTGCAACCTGCTCAGTGATATAGGTGATGAGCTCCTCAGGACTCTTCCCTTTGATCAGCGGACGCTCCACCTTTCCCATGAGCAGGTGCTTATACAGCACCTTTGGGGCCGCTTTCAGGTAACACACATCCCCTTGCCGGTTCAGGTAGTCGATGTTGTCAAAGAAACAGGGGGTTCCTCCGCCACAGCTGATGATGACATTCTCAAATTCAGCTACCTCATGGAGCATATTATACTCTATCTGACGGAATCCCTCCTCACCACGCTCGGCGAAGATCTGTGCCACCGTCTTACGCATCCTGCTCTCGATATACCAGTCAAGGTCGTAGAACATCATACCGGTCTCCTTGGAGAGTGCCTTTCCTATTGTGGTCTTCCCGGAGCCCATGTAACCTATGAGGATGATACGTCTCATTTCTTCTTGGCGGATGCTTTTACGATGTTCATACACTCCTCGTAGGTCAGCTCTGAGGCACGTGCATGCATATTCTTGGGAAGACGGTAGTTCTTACCGTTATAAGCGAGATAAGGACCATAGCGTCCGTCGATCACCTCCAGCTTAGCATCCTCCGTGAAGGTCTTCAGATGACGTTTCTCCTCCTGCTGACGTTTCTCGGCGATAAGAGTCTCTGCTTCGTCGAGGGTAATTGTCATTGGATCCATCCCCTTGGGCAGGGAGGTGTACTTCTTCTTATGGAGGATATATGGTCCGAAACGTCCTGTTCCGATGATGACATCACCACCCTCAAAGCTTCCTAAGTTGCGAGGTAGCTTGAAGAGTTCCAAAGCCTCCTCCAACGTCAGGGTCTCCATGCTCAGCTCACTGGGCAGCTGGGCAAACTGGGGTTTCACTTTATCATCAGCAGTACCTATCTGGATGACTGGTCCGAAACGTCCGATCTTAGCAAAGACAGGACGTCCGCTCTTGGGGTCGACACCCAGTTGGCGTTCTCCTGCCTTATGCTCCTGACGGGCATTCAGCGTCTTCTCCACCGTAGGCTCGAAACTCTTGTAGAACGACTTCATCATACTGGTCCATTTCTCCTTGCCCTCAGCGATCTTATCGAAGTCATGCTCCACCTTGGCGGTGAAGTTATAGTCCATGATCTCCTTGAAGTGCTGCATCAGGAAGTCGTTCACCACGATACCGATATCGGTAGGGAGCAGCTTTCCTTTGTCGGAGCCTACCATCTCCTTGCGGACCGACTGTTTCACCTGCTTACCCTTCAGGGTGTCGATGGTATAGGTACGCTCCTCACCTTTCTTATCACCTTTGTGTACATACTCACGCTGTTGGATGGTAGAGATGGTGGGGGCGTAGGTAGATGGACGACCGATACCCAGTTCCTCCAGTTTATGCACCAGAGAAGCCTCGGTATAGCGGACGGGACCCTGACTGAAACGCTCCGTAGCTTGAATCTCACGACGGGTCAACTCCATCCCTTTCTTCAACGGGGGCAGGATGTGTCCTAACTCGTCCTCCTGCAACTCCTCATCATCGAGTGACTCACGATATACCTTGATGAAACCGTCGAATTTCACGACCTCACCCTGGGCGACGAACTGCTCGTCAACACCACTGATAGAGATATTGGCGGTCGTCTTCTCTATCTCGGCGTCTGCCATCTGACTGGCAGCGGTACGTTTCCAAATCAGGTCATAGAGTTTCTTCTCCTGCGTAGTACCCTCTATCTCTGTCTGGTTCATATAGGTGGGACGGATAGCCTCATGCGCCTCCTGAGCACCTTTCGAGCTGGTGCGATACTGGCGGGGCTTGCTATACTCGTCACCATAGAGTTTCTTGATCTCCTCCTTGCTGGCATTGATACACAATGCGGAGAGGTTGACAGAGTCTGTACGCATGTACGTGATGCGTCCGTTCTCATAGAGGTGCTGTGCCACCATCATCGTCTGACTGACGGTGAAACCCAGTTTACGGGCTGCCTCCTGCTGGAGGGTAGAGGTCGTGAAGGGGGGAGCAGGTGTGCGCTTCAGCGGTTTCTTGCTGACACTCTCCACCTCAAAGGTGGCTTCCTTGCACTTCTCCAGGAACTGCTCTACCTCCTCGTGGGTCTTGAAACGGGTACCCAGCAGAGCTCTCACCTCTGTCTGTGAGCCGTCGGCGTTGGTGATGGCGAAAATACCATTCACACTATAGAATGGCTCACTCTTGAAGTCTTGTATCTCACGCTCACGCTCTACGATCAGACGGACAGCGACACTCTGCACACGACCGGCGGAGAGTGCTGGTTTCACCTTACGCCAAAGAACTGGTGAGAGTTTGAAACCTACCAGACGGTCCAGCACTCGACGTGCCTGCTGGGCGTTCACCAGGTTCATATCCAGATGACGGGGATGCTCGATAGCCTCCAGGATGGCAGGTTTGGTAATCTCATGGAAGACGATTCGGTTGGTCTTCTCCTCGTCCAGTCCAAGGACCTCACAGAGGTGCCATGAGATGGCTTCTCCCTCACGGTCCTCATCGGATGCAAGCCATATCTTCTCGGCCTTCTTAGCATTAGACTTCAGTTCCTTGACGAGTTTCTCTTTCTCCTCAGGAATCTCATATTCAGGTTCGAGGGTCGTCGTGTCAATACTCATCTCCTTCTTCCTCAGGTCACGGATGTGTCCGTAGCTGGACATCACTTTGAAGTCGTTACCCAGAAATTTCTCGATGGTCTTTGCCTTGGCAGGTGACTCTACAATCACTAAATTCTTTTGCATATACTCGTTACATTTAAGTTTCGGGCTGCAAAAGTAGAGAAAAGTTTTGATTACACCTTATATATATATCAGTTTTTTACTTTTCTTAACTAAACCATATCTTTTTCTTCGCTTTCCATAGGACTTTACGTCGCTTCCGATAATCTTTATACCCCCTAAAAGATAAGACTTTTACCCCCTAAACCCTTATCGGAAACGACG
>CALFUF010000016.1 GCA_937916405.1 uncultured Prevotella sp. | reverse complement strand
TACCGCAACGCCTCACTGGCAGTGGGTGGGAAATGGACAACTGCAGCCAAAGATATCATAACATTGGATATTGACTGGAATAAACATGCCTATTATCATGCCTTCACTGCCACGACTTTGGCAGAAGGATTTGACGATCAGGGGCTGTTGGTTCTTGACTACCCCTATTTTACCGGTCAAAAGGCTCTTCAGAGCAATCAAGAGCGTACGATGCTACATTTGAAGGGTGTTTTCACACTGCCACATCATCATCGACTGAGTACAGGCTTTGAAGTGCGTTACGATTATCTGGAAGCACCCACAAGTATTGAGGGAAGGACTGCCAAAGATAATACGGAGGCAGTCTATGTGCAGGACGAGTGGCACCACACTTTAGGAGAAACGACAGTACTGCATCTTACACCAGGTCTGCGACTGAACCGCAATGAGAGCTTCGGTTTCCGTCTCACCCCCAAATTGTCAGCCATGTTGGCTATGGGCGACTTCCGCCTGCGTGCCTCATGGAGCCAAGGCTTCAAGACACCGACACTGAAAGAAACTCACTATCGCTACATCCGTGAGATGAGCAGCATAGTGCTCTATCTGGGCAATCACGACCTGAAACCACAGATTTCCAATTACTATGCCCTGAACGCAGAATACACCTGGGGGGGACTGAACCTGACAGTGACAGGCTATTATAATAAAGTTGACAATATGATAGCTCTTGTCACCATTCCTCGTTCAGAAGCACCTTCTGAGTATCGCCAACAATATGGCGAAATGCTGAATAAGGTACGTCGCTATGAGAATATGGAAGACGCACGTACTTATGGTATGGATGTCAGTCTACGCTATACAACCAAGGATTTCATGGCAGGTCTCTCGTATAATTATCTCGACACCAAAGCCCACGTCTACGATACAGATCACGATCGTTTGGAGGAGGTGACGATTGATGGCATGGCACACCATAAGGCAAGCTGTTTCGTTACATGGAATCACGCTTGGACATCTTCTTATAAGATGGGTATCGGTTTCTATGGACGTATGTCTACCAAACGCTATTACCAAGTGGATGGCAATGGCAAGGGTTATCAAATATGGCGTCTGTCAACAACACACGACCTAGGACATTTCAAGCACTGGGACTGGCGCATAGAGGCAGGCATCGACAATATCTTTGACTACTGCGACACGACTCCACACGGATTGCATCTGGGTACTACAACGCCAGGGCGCACGGTCTATACCTCATTGACAATAAAATTTAAACAGGGAAAACGAACAAAATTCACAAATAACACCAAGTTAAATTTAAAACAACAACAAAATGAAGAAGATTAAGTTTCTTTTGATGGTTCTTATGACCATGATGACAACTACTGCCTTTGTGGCATGTAGCAGCAATGACGACGACAACAATAAAGGAATTTCCAACATGGAACGTTATCAGCAGGAAGTTGATGCTACCGTGAAGAGCGGTAAGAGTCACGACAAAGTGATTTTGCTTGTCGCCTTCGGCTCTACTTGGCAGCAGGCATACGACGCTTTCGACAATACAGTGAAAGAGTACAAGGCAGCATTCCCCAACTACGATGTATTCCTCTCTTTCTCCAGTGCTATCTGCATCAACCGCGCTGCTGCTGGTGAGAACACTGCCAAGCGTAATTTTTACGAGCCCAAATACTGGCTGGAGGCATTCGGTCGTGTGCAATACAGCGAGATTATCGTACAGTCTATGCAGGTGATTCCTGGTGAGGAGTTCAGTCGCGTGGTGAATGCCATGAAAGACTTTGGTAACAACTCTAACGGTGACCTCGATGACAACTACATGGCAAAGGTAACTCTGAAGATGGGCATGCCTCTCATGTATACCGAGGACGATGCAACCACTCTTGCCAGTGCTTTGGATGCGAACTTCAAAAAGTATGCTGATCTGGGTGCCATGCTCTTTATGGGTCATGGTAATCCTGATGACTATGACACCTATAAGGCTAACGTGCGTTACACGCAGTTGGAGGATGCACTGCAGTCCATTAACACAAACTACTTCGTGGGTACTGTAGATATGGCAGACAACTTCAAGGTACAGGTTCATAACCGCATGGTAGATGCAGGTATTACCACAGGAAAAGTTTTCTGTGCTCCGCTGATGTCTATCGCTGGTGACCATGCTCACAATGACATGGCTGGCGATGATGACGAGTGGGAGGAGTCAATGGCGACTCAGACTGAGGATGAGGCAGAGGATGTAAGTTGGAAGAAGTACTTTGGACACTTGAATTACGAAATCATAGAAGATCCATATTATACAGACAACGGCACCGATGCACTGGTGAAAGGTCTGTTGGAGTATAAGAACATCCGTGACATCTATATCAACCACACCAAGAATGCAGAGACGGTAGACTTCTATCACTCCATGTATCCAGAAGAGTAATTTTTGTAGTATTATTATATAAGTTTGTAAAAGGAGGTGCGGTCGTGAGACGGCATCTCCTCTTTTGACAAAATGAGACAAATACTTTTTGTTTGCCTGATACTTAGTTCTATAACTATGCAGGCACAAATTCACAAGAAAGGAGATATCGACTCCGTTAAGACGAGTCGTACGTATAACCTAAACCCTATCGTCGTGACAGGTTCTGGTCATCATCAGCGTCTGAAGACCACGGCGACTCCTGTTCATGTGATGAGCAACAGGGAGATTCACGAGCAGGGCATCACAACCTTCGACCAAGCTTTGACACGGATGATGCCGCAGACCTCCATGGCACCTAACTCCATGGGTACTTTCCTGCGACTGAATGGACTGGGAAACAAATACATCCTCATCCTCATCAACGGACAGAAAGTCACGGGTGACATCTCGAATAATGTCGACCTGAATCGTATTGATATGTCTCGTGTTGAACGTATAGAGGTGCTCGATGGTGCCGCATCCTCCCTCTATGGTAGCGATGCCATTGCAGGTGTTATCAATATTATTACGAGCCAACCTACTGACGCACTTGTAAGTGTCCATAACGATTTGAGAGTGAGTGGGAAAGGTGTGCTGACTGAAAGTGTCGGATTGGATATCTATAAGAACGGTTTCGGTTCTTATACCACTTTCACACACGATCGTGCTAATAGTTATCAGAATAATAATTTGGAATACGTGAAAGGCTCAGAAACTGAAACGCAAGAAACTATTGCGCCTCTGTTCACAGGCTATCGTTCTAATATCGTCAGTCAGAAGTTCATCTTTAAGCCCAATCAGAAACTAGCTTTAAATGCTGGACTTAGTTATTCCTATAAAATCACCGACCGTCCCAATACCCGCGAGGACGTTACAGGTGGAACAGACTACGAAATGAGATATAAAGGATTCCGTTGGAACTTGGGTGGAATCTATAAGTTCAGCAAAAGAAACTCCTTGCAGGCAGACTTTACGGTAGACCGTTTCCGCTATGGTAAGGAATATGACGTTGCCACTAAAACGAATGAGATCGGTGACTATGTACAGTCGAAGAAACAACGCTCGATGGAGGGACAGTTGAAGGCAATCCTTGGTCTTACCAGCCACTCGACCACTATCTTTGGTGCCGACTGGCAGAAAGACTTCCTGACAGCAACGTCAGGCAACATCGACCAGCACGCGTCGACATTTGCCGCCTATGCCCAGCATGAGATGAAGTTCTTCAACGACTTTACGGCAACCGTCGGATTACGGTGGACACACCATGAGACTTTCAAAAACCATCTCACCCCTAAGGCTACTCTGATGTATGCGCCTGGAAATTTTCGATTCCGTGCTACCTATTCTGCAGGTTTCCGTGCACCAGGATTGGACGAGCTTTATTACCATTATTTCTCCGTAAACCGTGGTAAGGCACAGATTATCTTTGGTAATCAAGACTTATCTCCAGAGAAGAGTCACTATTTTTCGCTCAATGCTGAATACCATAATGACTTGATTGTTGTGAGTGTGACTGGTTTCCTGAATCGTATTAAGGATATGGTTGTCAGACAGAATATTGATGTGGATGCAACTACATTACAGATGTTACAATCAGAATTCCCTGAAATGACAGCCGATCAGGCGGAAAAACTAGAACGCTATTCACTCTATCGGAATAGTGACAAGGGTGATGTAAAGGGATTACAAGTGAATGTGTCAGCAAATCTGTTTACAGACTTTAACTTGTCTGCGAATTATGTTTACACCTATGCCCGTAGTAAGAGTGGGGAAGACTGGGTGACGTTGGAACGTAGTATACGCCATGCCGCAACTATAGCTGCCAATTATCATCATCAGTGGGGAATATACAAAATGAACATTAATCTAAATGGAAGACTGCAGTCAAAAACTTATTACCCCGATTATGAGGATGCCCCTGGCTTTGGCGTATGGAATCTGCATACTACTCACACATTCACCAGTGCAAGACGGGCAATTATAGAACCAAGTATCGGAATCGATAATATCTTTAATAATGTAGACCGTCGCATAGATTCATCTTTGCGGAAATATGCGCTCTATACCCCAGGTAGGATGCTGGTCGTGGGACTGAAAATAAGATTTCTTTCAAAACCATAATACATTTCCATAAAAAATCGTTATCTTTGTACCCAAATTGGTATAAGGAATGGAATATGTATTGTTTAAAAACCGTAGCTATCGTGGAGTTATCTCCACGAGCTATGGTTTGTATTTTTCACATTTTCGTCTCTTTTTCAAGGCATCATGGTTGATGGCACTTGTTTTTGCCGTCGTCTTTGCAGCCTTGGAAATGTCATTGTCTATACAGTTGCCTGCGCTTTCTGCCACTATCATGAAACAAGAACTGGTACAGAAAACAACTTTATCACCGGAAGTAGCCCAACAATATTTGCTGGTCGTAGGGCTTACATTCTTGCTGGTACTTCTTTATATCATCGTTGAGGCATTAACAGCAGCTACTTTTCTTAACAAACTGAAGGAACATCATGATACGAATGCAATGACGGTACCCAATCGTTGGTTTGCTATCTCTTGCCGTATGATGGGACGCACGTTGAAAGGCTATTTTTTGACTATCCTGACAGTGCTGATTCCTGTTGTTTTGATGTCGGCAGTCTTTGTTGCAGTTTATCAATTCAAGCCCACTGCTACCATGACTTTATTTGTGATAGCTTTTGTGCTTAGTATTTTGCTTGGATTATTGTATTTCCCGATGTTGTTCGTCTTTATGAAATATGTTATGAATCCGGGGCAATCTTATTTCTCTTTGTTAGGTCCTTCATATACAATGGGTTTACGTCATTGGGGGCATATTTTCACAACTTGTCTCATTGGAGGGTTGATCATCTGCTTGTTAGCAGGTGTCTGTTGTCTACCTACTATCATACTGGCACAAGCACATTGGGCATCACAAGAGGGCTTTTTGAATGGTGACCCCTTAGGGATGCCCCACTATATCAATATTCTGTCGTACATTACCTATTTCCTGACAGGCTTCATCTTAGTCTATCTATGTATGCCAATGTTGATAATAGTATATTATATATATGGTTCTATTATAACCTTTGAACAAGAGAAAAATCAACTGGCTATATGAAAAGACTGTTATTTATCGATCGTGACGGCACTATCATCGAGGAGCCCTCTGATGAACAGATTGATGCTTTTGAGAAACTAAAGTTTGTTAAGGGCGTGATCCGCAATCTGGTATTTATCCGTCAGCGTCTTGATTTTGAGTTTGTGATGGTAAGCAACCAAGACGGGTTGGGTACAGACTCTTTTCCAGAGGAAACCTTCTGGCCTGTCCAGAACTTTATCCTTCAGACATTGAAAGGTGAAGGAGTAGAGTTTGACGATATTCTTATTGATTCTCATTTTCCTGAAGATAATGCGCCCACTCGTAAGCCAAACATAGGACTGGTGGAAAAATACATCAACAATCCCGAATACGATATTGCTAATAGTTATGTGATAGGTGACCGAGACACAGATCGTCAATTTGCGGATAATATCGGATGTAAGTTTTTGCAGATAGGTAGTTGGGATAAAGTGTCTGAGACACTTTTTGCAGGTGAAAGATATGCAGAGACCAGGCGGACTACAAAGGAAACAGATATTGAAATTAAAGTTTGCCTGGATGGAACAGGGAAGTGTGATATTTCTACAGGACTCGGCTTCTTTGACCACATGTTAGAGCAGATAGGCAAGCATGGTATGATGGACTTGACAATACATACAAAAGGAGACTTGAATGTTGACGAGCACCATACCATTGAGGACACAGCCATAGCTTTAGGAGAGTGTATCTTAAAGGCGTTAGGAGATAAACGGGGCATCGAGCGTTATGGTTATTGCTTACCGATGGACGATTGTTTATGTAGTGTCGCCCTGGACTTCGGAGGACGCTCATGGCTGGTGTGGGATGCGGAGTTCCATCGTGAGAGAATAGGGGAGATGCCTACGGAGATGTTCTTACATTTCTTCAAGAGTCTGAGTGATGCCGCTAAGATGAATCTGAATATCAAGGCAGAAGGTACTAATGAACACCATAAGATAGAAGGTATCTTCAAAGCACTTGCACGAGCTTTGAAGATGGCGGTGCATCGTGATATTTACCATTATGAATTACCCAGTACGAAAGGAATGCTATGAAGATATTGAAATGGGGGTTCATCGGTTGTGGTGAGGTGACGGAGATCAAGAGTGGTCCTGCATTCTCAGAAGTGGAGGGCTCCAGCGTCATTGCTGTGATGAGCCGTACCGAAGAGCGGGCACGCTCTTATGCCGTTAAGCATGGTATTGCCAAGTGGTATACAGATGCACAGGAGCTCATCAATGATCCGGATGTTAACGCGGTCTATGTGGCTACTCCTCCCAGTAGTCATGCCACTTATGCTATTATGTCGATGAAAGCAGGTAAGCCAGTCTATGTGGAGAAGCCTTTAGCATCCACTTATGAAGACTGTGCCCGCGTCAACCGTATTAGTGAGGAGACGGGAATCCCTTGCTTTGTTGCCTATTACCGTCGTTACCTTCCTTATTTCCAGAAAGTAAAAGATATCGTAAACAGTGGCATGATCGGTAAGATGGTCAATGTGCATGTTCGTTTTGCCGTTCCACCACGCGAGCTGGATTACAATAACCAAAAGGAGCTACCTTGGCGCCTCCAGCCCGACATAGCCGGAGGTGGTTACTTTTATGATTTAGCTCCACATCAGTTAGACCTGTTGCAAGATATCTTTGGTGTAATCATCGAGGCACGTGGAATCTGTGCTAATCGAGGAGGACTATATCAAGCAGAGGACAGCGTGAGTGCCTGTTTTCAGTTTGAGAACGGACTACCAGGAAGTGGCTCGTGGTGTTTTGTGGCTCATGAGTCAGCTCGTGAGGATCGCATCGAATTGATTGGTGACAAAGGGTCTGTGAGTTTCTCAGTATTCGATTATCAGCCTATCAGGCTCCATACTAGTAGTGGGACTGAGAATATCACAATACCCAATCCTCCTTATGTACAGTATCCATTGATTAAGAATGTGATAGAGTATTTGCAAGGTATAGGAATCTGTGAATGTACGAGTGTTTCGGCTACGCCTGTCAACTGGGCTTTGGACCGAATATTGGGCAAATTCTAATGGTATGCGAAAGTATCTAACC
>CALFUF010000015.1 GCA_937916405.1 uncultured Prevotella sp. | reverse complement strand
GGAAGACAAAATGCGGTGGTTCGAGGAAACGGATTCGTACATGCTGGCTACTCCCTTCCCCCTTCTTCGCGAAAGCGAACGGACATCGTGGTTTTATGGGCTGAGTGTTCGTAAAAGGCTACCATACATCAATCCCTTTTACGACGGTTGGATGTGCTTTTCAGATGTTAGACTTGTGGAATAGATGGCTATGGTCATCTATCGCATTTTGGGCTAACGGTTAAGAGCGTGACCTTGTGAATTTTGCGAAAGCCTACCTACAGAAAGAGGGAACAACCACAATGAAGTGTGCATCGTCGGCTGAAGCGGACGTGTCCGATCAGGCGGTGGCACTCTGCATTGCGGTTACTCCCCAGACAGCCCGAAGATGTGACCTGATTGTCTGGTTACTGCTTCGGACGGCTGCAATCGCTTTCGCAACCAAATTTTTAGGCTAACCACAAATAAAGACTAAAACATTTGGTTACATGCAGGATTTTGCTTAATTTTGCAACCGATAATGGGGCAGAAGCGGTCTGTTCTTAGTCCGATAGGACACTACGCATTTCAGAGTAAATCTGAGTAAAAGTTGGTTACTAAATCGTTACCACTCAAAATTTGTTTAAAACATATCTAAGTGTTAATCAACAAATTAAGTTAAAACACTTTGTTTTCAGTAAGGAAACCACAAGTTTCTCGGTAGGAACCTAGTGGTTGCCCACAGGGTTTACTGTGATCCCAGGCATTGAACAAAACGAAAAGGATGAGGCTATGGGGGTGGAACCCATAAGAGAAGACCAGAAAGACATGGTGCTTCTTCAACAAGCAAGGCAGGGAATGCTTTATTTTTCGGAATTGTTAGTCATAATTGAATTATTTATTGTAACTTTGCCCAGTCAAAATAAATATTGTGAAGAACGATACGACGATATCGAGTGCACAGAATCCAAGGATCAAACAGTTGTTGCTGTTGCAACAGAAATCCTCGGAACGTCGCAAACAGGGAGTGTTTGTGATAGAGGGAAAGCGTGAGTTGCAGCATTGTGTGGAAGGAGGTTACGAGGTGGTGACATCTTTCATATGTCCTGAGTTGTATCAGGACGAGGTGCCACAGGATGCAGTGCTTGTGACTCCTGCTGTGTATGAGAAAATCGCTTATAGAGGGACAACAGAAGGGGTAGTGGCAGTTGTCCGTACCCAACCTAAGACATTGGATGACTTGCGGTTGCCAGAGAATCCCTTGTTGATGATTCTGGAGAGGGTAGAGAAACCTGGAAATTTAGGTGCTATATTGCGTTCTGCCGATGCCGCCAAGGCAGATGCCGTCATCGTTTGTGACCCCTTGACAGATTTATATAACCCTAATCTGATACGGAGCAGTATCGGTGCTGTCTTTACTGTTCCCACTGTCGCTTGTACATCCGAGGAATGCATTCACTTCCTGCAAGCAAGAAATATCCAGATACTGACGGCACAACTCCAGGACTCCAACCTTTATTACGATCAGGACATGAGGAAAGGGACTGCCATCGTGATGGGGACAGAGGCAACAGGACTGACTGATCAATGGCGTAAGGCGGCAACAGCACATATCCGCATACCCATGTTGGGTAAACTCGACTCCCTGAATGTCAGTGTATCGGCTGCTATCCTGTTATTTGAGGCAGTCCGTCAACGAACAGTATAGAAATCAATCAGTTTGGTGAGCGCCTGTTGACAGACAGGACAGAATACGGGGTGCTCGTTGGTGCGCATCCTACAATCCTCTTGTCCTCTCCAGACACCCTTAGAGAGATAGCCACCTCCCTCTACGAGTCCTGCCTTTCCCGCATCAATCAGGTCCTGCCATTTAGCAGGTTTTTTATTCGTTGTTGTCAGGTTTGGCTCCCATGGCTCTGTGTCCGCAAAATACATGGGGTCGCTGTCTCCGTAGGGATACTCGTCACCCAAACCGCCAAAAGAGTGTCCGAACTCATGCACCACCACAGGACGAAAATGCTTGCCACGGGTGTAACTCAAATTATAGGAGTTATAGATGCCCCCACCTCCATAATGGGCTGTATTGGCAAGCACGATGATGTGTTCGTAGGGTGTACAGGCAAGCCAGTCGTGTAGTTGTTTCAGGTGCAGGGTTGTCAGATAGCGGGTACTATAAAACGTGTCGAAATGTGAGGCTAGAGCCGTGTTTCGCCAAATACCCTTGCCAGGTTGGCTCACATCAGAGTCATGGGAGGGCGATAGCAGGGCGATGATATTAAAACGGTTGCGCAACTGCTTGAAGGGTTCATGCTCGAAGAGAGCCTCCATCGCCACATGGCAGTCGGCAAGATACTGGTCCATCTGTTCTGCGGTATAGCCCTCGGCAACATAGGCGATATGGATGCAGCAAGTAGTATCTGCAGCCTGCTGGAGGGTGACATAGGGAGCGTTCTCCTTGCGTTCCAATTGACGAATCAGAATATCCTTCGGGTCGACCTCATGGGTCAGCGAGGCGGTAATCCTATCATGGTAGTCACGCAGTTCTACCTTGATACGGACGGGTTGCTTGGGATAAGGTACGAGAAAGACATTCTCAAATGACTTCTTGGTATGTTTCGCCTCCTCAGTGGCAAGCCATTCCTGAAAGAGGGTGGAGAAGGAATGGCGGTAGATGACCATTCCCGTCGACTTGTCGCAAACCGTGATCTGTCCGTTACCAGCTAAAGGTAACTCATTCAGTCTGTGTTTGCGTCCATACCAGCGGTTGCTCTTGGAGAGTTGGTCGACATAGATCTGTTGGCTATTGACATCACCAGCAAATACATAGTCCAAGCGAAGGGTGCTGTCAGAAAAATATTGCTCATAGTCTTGAGCTTGTATGCCCAACGGTAAGAGCGTAGTTAAAAGGAGGATGAATATCTTCATAGGATATCTTGTATAATGTTCTGGATATAGGGGCGTTGCCAGTCTTTCTCATGGTAACGGCAATCGTCATACTGCATTAAGTCGAGGTCGATGGTCACCATGTCTTTTGTTCGTCCTGTCAACGCCTCAGTTTCTTTCAACATCACTTGCAAGTCGTCTGCCGACAAATCTGTCATTCCTATAGCCAGACGGTTCATGTACCATTTGCCTGTACCCTTGATGTCTGCAGTCCACAGACAACGGCTAAGCCGACAGTCATCCAATAGCTGCATGACACGCTCTGATGCCCATTGTATGTAGACAGCTTGTTGGTGGTTCGACCCTAAGGCGATGATGACATGATGCTTCATTTCTTCTCTTTCAGAATACCATGACGATATGCGTAGAGCAATTGGCGGAGGTCTTCAATCTGTGAGCGAAGCTCTGCACCCTTGTCAGTGTCAGCCACTAGCATACGATGGGTAGAGAGTTCCACAAGTTGGGTGGTTGACTTGATGTCTGTTCCTTTTTGAATAGCATCTGCAGCGCTCGTAAACGGCTCGTGTTGAACTAATTGGAAACCACGACTATGGTATACCAGTGTGTATCCTGCAATTCCCGTTTCCTTATGGTATGCCTCTGAGAAACCGCCATCGATCACCATCAGCTTACCATTCGCCTTGATGGGATTCTCACCCTTCGAGGCATGTACGGGAACATGTCCGTTGATGATATGGCGATTGGGACCTTTCACCCCAAAGGCATCTAAGATACGGTCGCATATCTCCTCAGAGTCACGTAATTGGAAATAATAGCCTTTCTCCTCCTTGTAGGTCTCTTTGTCAGTGAGGAAATAACGCTCGAAGGTCGCCATCTTTGACTTATCAAACAAGGGAGAGTCTTTGCCACACCAGAGATAGAGGAAATAGTCCTTGGCATACTGCCGCAACGCAGCGTCTGTGTCAGTAGTGAAGGCGGCACGTATAATCATGCCAATGTTGTGCATCAGGTCCATTCCACAGTATTTTTTCCCTTGGTAAAGTGTGACTTCCTTCAAACTGCCATCTGCATTCAGAGGACAGGAAGCATGGAAGAGCAGATTATGGTTGCTGACATTATACATGCAACCATGGGAGAGCAGCATCTTGATGTGCTTGCGTAGTTTCTCACAGACACGGAAGCTATGGTGTAACTTCTGCATTAACAGCTCCTCCTCAGGAGTCAACAGACAAGGATTGGCGGGGTCTACTGTCGGGAAATGACAAGATATCATCTTGTAGTCTTTCCCGTCCAGCTGACAGATGCCCTTCTCATAGTCGATGGCATCTAACAGACAGCGGTCTTCCATCATCCATTCCGGACGACGCTTGAAGATCTGTGCCTCTGTCTTAAACTGGATGACGGTAATCGCCTTGTGCATCTGTGCCGTTAGACGCATGGTCTTCTCATCGAGAGTATTGTCTTTCAGAAGGCGTGGGATGAACTCTTCACATGGGTCGTCACCATAAGTCTCCATGGCAAAGGTGGCAAGTGGTACGAGGTTAATGCCGTAACCTTCCTCTAAGGTCGCAAGATTAGCATAGCGAAGAGAGAGACGCAACACGTTACAAATACATGCGTCATTCCCGGCACATGCTCCCATCCATAATATATCATGGTTGCCCCATTGGATATCCCATGAGTGATACTGTCTCATGGTGTCGAGGATGATATGGGCACCTGGACCGCGATCGTAGATGTCTCCCAGGATATGCAGCTGATCGATGGCAAGTCGCTGGATGACATTACACAGGGCGATGATGAAGTCGTCGGCTCTTCCTGTGGAGATGATCGTGTCAACAATGACACTAACATATGCTGCCTTGTCAGTATCGTCAGTCCTCTCATGTAATAGTTCCTCGATGATATAGCCAAAATCTTCAGGTAATGACTTACGGACCTTCGAGCGGGAATATTTGCTACTGACATCACGGCATACGGCAACGAGACGATGAATGGTGATATGATACCAATCCTCTATATCTGGCTCTGCAGCTTTGATAAGTTCTATTTTCTGTTCTGGATAGTAAATAAGTGTGCACAGCTCTTTGCGTTCTTTATCGCGGATGTCTCCCGCAAAGAGTTCTGTTACCTTTCGTTTGATATTTCCAGAAGCATTCTTCAATACATGCAGGAAAGCCTCACTCTCTCCATGAAGGTCAGCAAGGAAATGCTCTGTACCTTTGGGTAGATTAAGGATTGCCTCCAAATTGATAATCTCTGTCGAGGCAGCTGCTATCGTAGGAAATGTGTTTGATAGCAGTTGCAGATAATGCATATCACGATTCAGGTTAGCAGTAGTTTGATTCATATTTTCAGGTGATTATATATTTGTTGTCTGATTCGATTGGTAATTCTGTCGTTGAGGGGTGGGATAGGCATAAATCCTTCGTCAAAGTCGGTATACTCTTGGAGAAGTTGCATCGTGCGACATGCCGTCTTGAATAGTTTTGATTCCTTTAAGGTCTCCACTAAATGGTCTTCCTCCACGTTATGCTCACGTAGTTCCCTGTCTAACTCACACAGATGACTGATGGTCAGTTGGCTGTGGATTATCAGTTTACGTATATATTTGAACGTGGCTATCAGACGATCGTTCTCCGATGCATATTGTAGTCCAATAGCATCTTGAATAGTTTTTGGTATCTCAAAATTCTTGGGTAGATAACAAGAGATTTTATGGATGTCTAATTCTGGAATCTGATAATTCAGCAGATGAGCACCACGAAGTACGATACTACTGATATTCTCATAATGGGCATATATATGGATATATCGCCATTGTTCTGGGTCATTGATACTGAACAGGTCGTCAGTCACCCAACGGCTGTCTCCCGTAATACCAGCCTTGATGAAATAACGAAGTAAGGTACGGGTTTGTTCACGCATCAACTCTATCGTATGGCTATTGAGTACTTTCCTATAAACATAGTAGGTCTTATATGCCATCTCTGAAGAGGTGATAGAGTGGGTAATAACAGGATTTCGAATAATCTCCATACGGTGATTCCATCCCAGTTTTTTTATACACTCTTCCTCCATCTTCCCTTGGATGATAATGGCATAAGCATTCTCAACAATACTTTTCTGGAACAGTATCTTCTTGGGGAGCTTCTCTTTCCAATAACGCTCCTCCACCATCCAAGGTTCCAACTGTCCATAGGGTGACAAAACAACACGAGCCCCCTTCTTTACGGCTATTTTGAGAATCCGATAGGCGGAATAGTGCCAACAGCCATGAATATGCAGAATATCGAAATGGATGGTCTGGAACTTTTCTTTAGCAAGTGTCTCATCCTCCACTATGATATTTTCTGCCTCTAGCCCCATGCTATTAACCAGCAAGTTCACATAATGATGGACCATGCTGTCATTCTTGGGTATGTAATGAAGTATTCTCATAAGATATCTTGTCTTCAGCTCTTCCAGAAAACGAGCATGCGGAGAACCATTAGTTTCCCGCCTTTGATATGCTGGTCAAACTGGCGTATTGCCTCAAATACACGACTACGGTGTATTGCCACCGCATCATATAGTCCACGTCTTACTTTCATCCATTTTCCTTTGTGTCCCTTCCCTGAAAAGCGCTCAGCCTTTTTCAAGATTGAGACGGCATCTTCCATTTGCATAAAGGAATGACATTCAACTATCTCGGGGTGCTTCCTGTCTGAATACACCATGGCAACTTCGACAGTTCCAGATGCGATCTCTCTTGTCAGACAGTCTATCCATTCGGAGGATGTTGGTGGACGATGGATGTCAGCAACGACAATCCAGTCGCTCTTGGCAGCTTTCGCCCCCAAATATAATGCCAATTGCATCCGGCTGGGATTAGGGACGGACTTCGGCAGGAAAGTGGTATGCAGTATAGGATACTCTTCCTTGAGTTTTTTCAATACCTCTGGTGTCCTATCTGTGGAAGTGTCGTCTACGACAATAACTTCAAAGGCAGTGTCGCAATCCATATTCAGGAAGATGGGGAGGTTTTGCTCCAATGCGGTATCCTCGTCGTGCACCACTATCACGACTGATAATTGTATGTTTGTATTCTTCGTAGTATCGTTTATCATTTTGACTTGTTAAATATCGTCACTTGTATAGCCTTTCGGTAGTCGGCGACAGTTATATTGTGATGCCATGATTTCACCATAGGCGCCAGCAGAGCGTATTGCCAGTAAGTCGCCACGATGGCAAGCATTCAGATCGACTTGTTTGGCAAAGACATCAGTAGATTCGCAGATAGGTCCTACAACATCATAAGTCTGAGTAGATTCCTCACTGGAGATGTTCTCTATTTTGTGATATGCTTGATAAAGTGCGGGACGGATAAGATCGGTGAAGCCAGCATCCACAATACAAAACTGCTTCAAAGCCCCTTTTTTTATATATAAGGTACGTGTGATAAGACTACCACACTGAGCTACTACTGCACGCCCAAGCTCAAAATGGAGGGTCTGTCCTGGTCGTAGCTTGAGCTTCTTTGCATAGGTATCGAAATAAGCTTTGAAATCAGGGATGGGTATGCGGTTAGGATGTTGGTAATCAACACCAAGACCTCCACCCACGTTGATATGTTCCACAATGATGCGATGACGTTCCAGCTCACTTTGCAATTCATTGACACGATTACATAGAGCTTCAAAATCACCCATATCAAGAATCTGACTACCAATATGGAAATGAAGTCCCACGACTTTAATATGCTCCAAACCTGCAGCTTCCTCGATGACACTCATCATATCCTGCATAGCTATGCCAAACTTGTTCTCAGCTAATCCTGTGGTGATATTTGCATGAGTGTGGGCTCCAACATTTGGATTCAGTCTGAATGCGACACGAGCCACTTTCCCTTTTTGCGCAGCAAGCTCATTGATGACTTCCAATTCGGGAATGCTCTCCACGTTGAAGCAGAAAATATCGTTGTCAAGCCCAAGGTTTATCTCCCAGTCACTCTTACCCACACCGGCAAAAACTATCTTGGATGAAGGAAATCCTGCTTGAAGAGAAACTGCAATCTCACCACCACTTACACAGTCTGCACCTAAACCGGCTTGTCGGATGATACGTAGCAACTGCGGATTGGCATTAGCCTTAACGGCATAATGCACCATAAAGCCCTCATGCTTGTTAGCCTCATCGTTGATGGTTTGCAAAGTCTTTCTTAACAACTCCGTATCGTAATAGTAGAACGGTGTTGGGAGCTGCTCGAACTTTTCAGTTGGAAATTGTCCTTTTGTCATTGTGTTGTGTTGTTGATATATTACTTATTGAACAAAGTATCGCTCAGACTCTGCAGGGCACGCTTTTTATCTTCTTCACGAATGAGGAAGGATATGTTATAGTTGGACCCACCATAGCTGACCATACGGACTGGAATATTTTTCATTGCATCAAGGGTCAGGGTCTCAAAACCAATGTTTGACCAGTCGAGGTCACCTACCACACAGATGATACACATACCAGTGTCCACTGTCACTGTTCCGTATTTCTTTAATTCGTCAACAATCTCTCCTAAATGAGAGGAGTTGTCAATAGACATAGAGACACCTACCTCAGAGGTGCAAACCATATCAATAGGAGTCTGATAACTTTCGAATATCTCAAAGACTTTGCGAAGAAAACCAGTAGCAAGCAGCATACGGCTTGATTTAATCTTGATAGCTATAATGTTGTCTTTAGCAGCTACAGCCTTAATCTTTCCATACTCAGTATGGTTGCTGATGGTTGTTCCCTCTGCGTCAGGATCCATGGTGTTCAACAAACGAACAGGGATTCCAGCGTATTTGGCTGGTTGAACACAAGTGGGGTGGAGAATCTTGGCTCCGAAATAAGCAAGCTCGGCGGCTTCCTCAAAATGTAATTGATGAACAGGTGCTGTCTTATCGACAACACGTGGGTCATTGTTGTGCATTCCGTCAATGTCTGTCCATATCTGAATTTCCTCAGCATTCAAAGCGGCACCAACAAGTGAGGCTGTATAGTCGGAACCTCCACGTTGCAGATTGTCAACCTCACCGTAGGCATTACGGCATATGAAACCTTGTGTGATATATACCTGTTGTCCCTCGTTCTTCTCCATGATAGCTGATAGCTTTTCACGGATATAAGCAGGGTCAGGTTCAGAGTTCTTGTCTGTACGCATAAAGTCAAGGGCATTGAGCAACACTGCATTAATGCCTTGTTCTTTCATGTAGTTAACGACCATGTTGGTGGACATCATCTCACCTTGTGCCACAATACTTTTCTCTTCAAAAGAGGTAAATAGTTCTTTGGTGAAAGAACGTAGGTAATTCATCTCTGTCACAATGAAATCACGAGTAGTGTTCTTCATTTCCTCAGTAGAGTAAAGCTCATCAATATGCTTCATGTACTTCCTCTCCAATGCGTTGATGACTTCATTGGCGCCCTCAGGGTTTTTCTTATAAAGATAGTCTGAGATTTCAACCAATGAATTGGTTGTTCCGGACATTGCCGACAACACCACAAATACGGGCTCACCAGACTTGGTGACTAGTTTCGTTACTTCCTTCATGCGAACCGGTGATCCTACCGACGTTCCGCCAAACTTCATTACTTTCATAGTGCTTATGTTATTTTTGTATTTTCCTTTATATATCTTCTCGTGAAGAATAGTCTACCTTCCGAATTTCTTCTGGTTCATTCTCTTGCTCGTAAGCAGCAATCTTGTTGTAGTCATTGGTGATTTCCTCTACATGTCCGTCAATACAGCGATAAACAATACCAGGAAAATCTTTCAGTAAAGGTATGTTATGGGTTGTCATCACGACAGCAGTACCCATTTGAGTGACTTGTCGCAATAAACTAATAATATTTGCGGCTGTCTCCGGATCAAGATTACCAGTTGGCTCGTCAGCGATGATGATTTTAGGCTTGTTGAGGATTGCACGAGCAATAGCGATACGCTGCTGTTCGCCACCAGACAGCTCATGAGGGAAGCGGTCGGCATAGTCTTGCATCTCCACATCCTCCAAAACGTCATTGATGCGCTCCTCAATCTCATCCTTATCCTTCCATCCTGTTGCTTTAAGTACAAAAGCTAGATTATCGTGAACTGTACGGTCGCTCAACAATTGGAAGTCTTGGAAAATAATACCCATCTGTCGACGGAGGGCAGGGATATACTTGCGTTTCAGTCCACGCAGGTCATGGTTAAGGACAAAGGCGTTCTCTGCCTCGTCAACATCCAGCTCAAAGTAGAGTGTCTTCAGTAGGGTACTCTTACCAGCCCCGACACGACCGATAATGTATATAAACTCACCCTCGTTAACATGGAAGTCTACTTCCTTGAGGACGAGGATACCATCTTTCTGATAGATATTGGCTTTCTGATAATCTATAAGCATACTCTTTATTCCTTAATATCTTATTTCATAGCTCCGCTAGCCTTGGCTTCACGGCGTTTCTTATCCCAGTTGGGGTCGTGGCGTTGTTGTAATTCCGATGCAACATCTTCAATACGCAGGCCTTTCTCGGTCAGAAGAACCAAGAGGTGGTAGAGAAGATCACTTGCCTCATATACAAGATGGTCTTTTGTACCATTGGTCGCCTCGATAACTGTCTCCAAAGCCTCTTCGCCCACTTTCTGGGCAATTTTGTTCACTCCGTCATGGAATAGTTTGGTAGTATAGGAACCATCTGGCATTTCTTCTTTACGCTTATTGATAAAATCCTGTAACTCTGTCAAGAAGAGTAAGGGATTCATATCATTGTCCTCTCCCCAACAGGTGTCAGTTCCTGTATGACATGTTGGACCGATGGGGTTTACTTTCACCAACAATGTATCGTTGTCGCAGTCAATCTGTAGACTAACCAGGTGGAGAAAATGTCCGCTAGTTTCCCCTTTTGTCCAAAGGGTCTGACGGGTACGACTCCAAAATGTTACGTGTTTGGTGTCTATTGTCTTTTGATAGGCTTCCTCATTCATAAAACCTAACATTAGCACATTCTTGGTTGTCGCATCTTGGATAATTGCGGGTACTAATCCCCCCATTTTCTCGAAATCTATCTTCATAATCTTACATTAATTCCTTCTTTTGATAAGTATTGTTTTAGTTCCGGTACAGGTATCTCTCCGAAGTGGAAAACACTGGCTGCTAACGCCGCATCAGCGTGTCCTTCAATAAATACATCACGGAAATGTTCTTTTTTTCCAGCACCGCCACTGGCAATAATGGGAATGGAAAGATGGTCGGCAAGTTCACGAAGAGCAGCATTGGCATAACCGTTTTTTGTACCGTCATGGTCCATAGACGTAAACAGTATCTCACCTGCACCACGCTCCTGAACTTCATGAGCCCACTCAAAGAGTCCTCGTTCGGTACGCTCACGACCTCCTTTCAAATAACAGTGCCACCCATCTTCATCAAAACGAGCGTCAATGGCACAGACACAAACCTGACTGCCAAAACGAGTAGTAATTTGATCAATCAATTCTGGATGACGAATAGCTGCACTATTGATACTAACTTTATCTGCTCCTGCGTATAAAAGTCGTTCTACGTCAGCAAGTTCATTAATCCCCCCTCCAACGGTGAAAGGAATATTTAATGTCTCTGCAACCTTTGTCACCATATCCGTAAAGGTCTTACGACCCTCGAAAGAGGCGGTAATGTCAAGAAAAACCAACTCGTCAGCACCTTGATCGCTATATGCCTTTCCCAGCTCTACAGGATCACCGGCAGAACGGAGATTGACAAAGTTGGTACCTTTGACAGTCTCACCGTCTTTTACGTCTAGACAGGGTATTATGCGTTTTGCCAGTCCCATAGTTCTTTTAAGTTTATTTTACCTTCATATATCGCTTTGCCAAAGACAACAGCAGGAATGCCCGCCTTGTCCAATGCTAAGATATCATTCATGCACGATACACCACCACTGGCTATCAAATGCAAGTGTGGATATGCCTCCATAATCTGACTGTATAGCTCGATAGCAGGTCCTTGTAGCGTTCCGTCTTTAGCGATCTCAGTACATAATACATTCACTATACCAGCATTGATATATTTCTGCAGGAAGGGAAGCAAATCCTCTGTGGAGTCTTCTTTCCAGCCGTTAATGCTGATTTTTCCATTTCGCACGTCTGCACCGAGAATCATCCGCTCGGCACCATATTTCTCCATCCATGAGATAAATAAATCAGGATTAGTCACAGCGATAGATCCAATCGTAACCATGTCTGCACCGTTGGCAAAGGCGGTTTCAATATCTGCGTCCGTTTTTATACCTCCCCCAAAGTCTATCCTCAGATTTGTTTCTGTTGCAATATGGTGGAGTGCCAGACTATTGACGATATGTTTAGATTTAGCCCCGTCGAGATCAACTAAGTGTAACCGTTTGAAGCCAATCTCATCAAATTCACGAGCCACCTCGACTGGAGAGTCGCGGTAGACAGTCTTCTGGTTATAGTCGCCTTTTGTCAGTCTGACGCATTGTCCGTTGATGATATCTATAGCAGGGATTAGTTCTATCATAATGCTAAAAAGTTCTTCATGATTTGCTCGCCAACCTTACCACTCTTTTCTGGGTGAAACTGGCAAGCGTAAAAATTACCCTTGTGCATAGCCGCAGAATACGGAAGGATATAGTCGACTACCGCTGCAGTGTCGCTGCAAACAGGAACATAATAGCTATGGACGAAATACACAAATGAGTTTTCCTCGAAAAGTGATCCTTTCACATCATGAAGATGATTCCATCCCATGCAAGGAACCTTATCTTCATGACGCTGTGGCTGGAATCGTTTTACCTCTGCGTCAAAAACACCGATGCAGTCTACATCACCTTCCTCAGAGTGCTTACAAAGCAATTGCTGTCCTACGCAGATACCGAAAACAGGCTGTTTGAGGTCATGGATGACCTCGTCTAAGCGCCGTGCCTTCAGATATTTCATCGCACCACGAGCCTCACCTTGACCAGGAAAGAGCACACGGTCTGCCTTTCTCAGTTGTTCAGCATCATCGGTCAATAGAGGTTCAATACCCAGTCTTCGAAGGGCATTAACTACAGAGTAGATGTTTCCTGCATTATATTTTACGATAGCTACGTCCATTAGCTGAAGATAATCGTTTTATTCTTATAAGTTAATATTTTACGCTGGATATGTTTTGAGACAGCATGTGACAATACGATTTTCTCCAAGTCTTTACCTTTCAAGACCAGACTCTCAGGAGTATCTTTATGTGTAATACGGGTCACATCCTGTTCGATGATAGGACCGGCGTCAAGTTCTGCTGTCACATAATGGCTGGTAGCTCCGATAATCTTCACTCCGCGCTCCCAAGCCTGATGATAGGGCTTTGCTCCAACGAAAGCTGGAAGGAAGGAGTGGTGAATGTTAATGATATGGTTAGGATAGGCAGCTATCATCTCATCACTGATAATCTGCATGTATCTGGCAAGTACAATAAATGTCACTTGGTTCTTTTTTAATAATTCCATTTCGGCAGCTTCAACTTCAGCTTTGTTAGAGTGGTCTTTCTTGATGTTAAAGACATAATACGGAATGTTAAACTGCTCTGCAACATATCGAAGATCCTCATGATTACTAACGATACAGGGGATGTCGATTTCCCATTCTCCAGCCTTCCATCGTGCTAACAGGTCGTACAGACAATGGCTCATCTTTGAAACAAAGATTGCCATGCGAGGACGTTTGTCGCTAAAATATAACTTACACGTCATCTGATAGCGTTGTGCGTATAAAGTGTTGATATACTCCTGAATCTTCTCGCGTGGGATGAGGAAACTCTCCAGTTCCCATTCGATTCGCATAAAAAACATACCATCTTGCTTATCAACATATTGATCGAGGTAGACGATGTTACCCTGATTGTCAGTGATAAAGCGAGTTACTTCTGAGATAATACCCTGTTGGTCGGGACAATGCAGAAGCAATATTGCTGTTGGTTTTTTCATTGTCTTTATTTAGTCTTTAATATATTTTGACGTGCAAAATTACTAAGAAAAACTCACATTACCAAAGGTAATGGTAATTTTATTAACTTTTTCAGAAATTCTTTATGTCTGAATTTGAAAAAAAGTATTACCTTTGCAGACAGAAAGCAGTGTCTCGGCTTGTCGCTGGTATCAACCACCTTTATCATTCGATGAGAGGGAAGGGTACGAGAGGAAAGTCCGGGCAGCATAGGGCACCTCACTTCTGAAAGTGGAAGCAGTTGGTGACAGCTGGTGTCGGAAGAAGAGAAAGACCGCCTCATCTAGGTGAGGTAAGGGTGAGAAGGTGGTGTAAGAGACCACCAGCCGCTGGGTGATCAGTGGGCTGTTCCATCTGAGGGCTGCAAGTTCGCGTAAACCATCGTCTGAGGGCTGCCCGTCCGAGTAATACGATGGAGGGTAGAATGCTAGAGCCGCAGGGTGACTTGCGGAGTAGATAAATGACAGGCATCTTTCTTATGGAAAGATACAGAACCCGGCTTATAGGGACAGTGCTTTCTTTTTTTTAAAGGACAATGGATATTATGATACAGAAGATTATTCAATTTTTTGAAACTGATATTTGGAGAATTACGAAGAACGATGTTTCTCCAGTGAAGTTTCTAATGGTGGAGATATTGAAAAAGTTGGTAATAGCCATTCGTTTCTTTATTTCTAAGCGAGTGATGACCAAAGCCTCAGCGTTGACTTACAGCACACTTCTTGCTATTGTCCCTATTCTTGCAGTTGTTTTTGCAATTGCCCGTGGTTTTGGCTATAATAAGTATATTGAGATGTGGTTCCGTGATGCTTTTGAGTCACAGCCACAGGTCGCAGAGGTTATCATAGGTTTTGTGAACAGCTATTTGGTACATACGAAGAGCGGTGTTTTTCTGGGGGTTGGCTTGCTGTTTATGCTTTACACGGTGCTGATGCTTGTCAGTAATGTGGAAGAATCTTTCAATGAAATATGGCAAGTGACAAAACCTCGTAGTATATTTCGTACCTTTACCGACTATCTTGCCATGTTTTTTTGTTTTCCAATTGTTATAGTCGTGACTTCTGGTATTTCAATCTTTATGGCAACAATTGCAGATTCTATGCCTGACTATTTGATGTTGGGACCAGCTATTCGTTTCCTTATAGATATGATTCCATATGTGTTGATGATAGTTATGTTTGTGGCCTTATATACCTTTATGCCAAATACTCATGTGAAAACAAAATATGTGATAGTACCGAGTATATTGGCTGGTGTTGCTATGCAAGGTTTGCAAATCTTCTATATCCATTCACAGATATTCCTTTCTGGTTATAATGCTATCTATGGTTCTTTTGCAGCATTACCATTGTTTATGCTATGGGTACAGATATCATGGACGATTTGTCTTTTTGGAGCAGAACTCTGTTATGCTAATCAGTTTTTGGATTATTATGACTATGATGCAAATACAGGTGAGGTCAGCTATAGATACAGAACGATGATGTGTGCCTTGTTGATGGGGTGTATATGTCGTCGATTCGCAGAAGGTGGGAAACCTTATTCTGCGTCCCATCTGCGCTACGAAACAGGGATTCCTATTCGTATTGTGAATGATCTTCTAAAAGACTTATTGAATGCAGGATTGATAGTTGAGCTGACAAGTGACGAGAAAGGGGAAACTTCCCATTTTCTGCCAGCTGAGGATATCAAGAACTTGACTTTGGGAACGATGTTGGATCGATTGGAGTCTTATGGTCAATGGAAAATAGATATAGATATTGCAGGTCAGTTCTCTGACAAATGGGCTAAGGCGATAGAGGCGCGCTCTGGTTATCTTCATTCTCTTCGAGACATTCAATTGCAGGATCTGCGTCCTTAGTTCTTAAACATATTTTTGAATGAGAGCGATAAAACGTTTTCCGTATTTTTGTTTTTTGTGTTCTCCAATCCCTTGGATATAGCCAAAAGCTTCTAATGAGATTGGCTTGATAGTGGCAAGAGAGTGTAACACTTTGTCGCTAAAGATGATATATGCAGGAAAACCTTCTTCGTCAGCACATTGGCGGCGAAGGTCTCTTAATGCTTCAAAAAGCCTCTTGTCTTCAATCCCTGCTGTATCAGGAAGTCCCGGTATGGTAATGGTGGGTATTTGTAAATGCAGACGCCGTTTTGGTTTCGTAGTTTCCTTCACTGTATGGTCAATGACACATAGTTCTGAACGCTTTCTTCCATATAAAATGTCATTGCCGCTCTCCGTGATTTTAACAATGTTTCCTTGATCGTAAGCAATCTCAATGAATCCCATTTGCAGCATTTGCAACAAGTAATCCTGCCAATCATTGGTGGATAAAGCCTTCCCGACTCCAAACGTCTTGAGTGTGTCATAGCCGTTTCGTTTGACAGTAGGGGAGGCTATTCCTTTCAAAATTTCAACAATGGTTGATGTGCGAATGTTTTCATTTGTACGCTTAACGGCACTGAGAGCCATTTGGATGTACTCTGTTCCGTCAAAACGACGAGGAGGGTGTTCGCAAATATCGCAATTGCGACAATCGTGGTCTCTTTGCTCTCCGAAATAATTTAACAGAATACGTCTTCTGCAAATGTTGGATTCTGCATAGTTTTGCATTTGTTTCAACTTGTCTTGATTGATATCTTTCTGTCCACTATCTTTTGCAAACTGAGAGAGCTGAACGACATCTGATAGGGAATAAAAAAGAACTGTATCCGCAGGGGCGCCGTCACGACCAGCTCTTCCAATCTCCTGATAGAAACTCTCTATACTCTTCGGCATATTATAATGGATAATCCATCGGACATTGCTCTTGTCTATTCCCATGCCAAAGGCGATTGTTGCACAGATTACTTGAACATCATCTTTTTGAAAACTAAGTTGTGCTTTGTCTCTGTCTCGCTGTGAGATACCTGCATGGTAGATGGCGCATCTTATTCCTTTCTCAACCAAATACTTAGAAACTTTTTCTGTAGTTTTTCTACTTAAACAATATATGATGCCACTTTCTAAAGGGCGAGCCTTGATGAAATTCAAGATGTAATTGTCTTTTTCTTTTGTAGCATAGCCTCTTTTGACAGTAAGGCTCAAGTTTGGACGATCAAAACTGGAAATGAAAACTCGAGGTTTCTTTAAGCTTAATTGTTTAATGATGTCCTGGCGAGTGATCTTGTCTGCAGTTGCAGTTAAAGCCATAATGGGTACTTCTGGAAACTCCTGGTGTAAGATGTTCAATTGAGTATACTCAGGTCGAAAATCGTGTCCCCATTGGCTAATGCAATGTGCCTCGTCAATGGCAAACAAAGATATTGTCATTTGTTTTAACAAAAACGGTATTTCTGCAAGAAGTTTCTCTGGCGATATATATAATAATTTCAGAGTGCCATCCAGACATTTACGTCTGATAATCGTGTCAGTACTGAAATCATTACCACTGTTTAATGCTGCAGCCTCAATGCCGTTTGCATTTAGACTCTCTACCTGATCTTTCATTAAACTGATAAGAGGAGAAATAATAATCGCAGTTCCCTGCATAGCAATAGCGGGAATTTGATAGCAAAGACTCTTGCCTCCTCCTGTTGGCATGAGGACTAAACAGTCTTGCTGGGAAAGAATGGTATTGATAATTTCTTCTTGGTTAGCTCGAAAAGTGTCGTAGCCAAAATAACTTTTAAGTATCGTTTTTGTATCCATTTCGTCGTTTTGGGAACAAAATTAGTAAATAATTTTTAAAAAAATGTTGAAAAATGATGTATTATAGTTTTTTTTATTAAATTTGCAATGAAAATAAACAAAATAATCATCCTGTTTACATTTTATTTAGTATGGCAAAGTATAATATCACTGAGAAGAAAGTGAAGGAAGCAACGTACAGAACGTTGGTGAATCCTCAGTTGATGGATGGTCTGAAAAGTCGTATCCTTGATGTCATTGTCATGCAGAAGAAGTACAAAGACAAGGATTATTCTGCAAAGAAGTTGGCAGAGGATTTAGGGACTAACACCCGATATATCTCTGCAGTAGTGAGTGTTCAGTTTCATATGAACTACACCTCGTTTGTGAATAAGTTCAGAATCGAGGAGGCAATGACTATTATGGTGGATAAACGCTATCAGAATCTGACGATGGAAGAGGTCAGTGACATGGTCGGATTTGCTAATCGCCAGTCTTTCTATGCTTCTTTCTACAAATTCATGAACATGACTCCTCGAGAGTATCGTTTAAAGCATTTTGAAGCTCACCCCTCTCAGAAAGTAAAACGAACAAAAAAGAAAACTAAGAGTAAGAATGTTTAGTTATTCAGACGAACGTTTCGCTGATTTACAACTGCTCAGATACCAACTTCCTGGTTTTGAGCAGTTATCTTTGCGTCAGAAACAATATATCTATGCCCTTTCGCAAGCCACATTGTTTGGTCGTGACATCACTTTCGATCAGTTTGGTGCGTATAATCTCCGTATTCGTAAATTATTGGAGGCTATTTATGTTACAAAAGGTATTGACCATCAAACCGACAATTTTCAGGCACTCGAAATTTACCTGAAGCGAATATGGTTTTCTAATGGTATATACCATCATTATGGCTGTGAAAAATTCCAACCACTATTTTCGCAAGGCTATTTGAAAGAGGTATTGCAACAGGTGCCTTTGAAGCTCCTGCCTTTAAGGAAAGGAGAGTCATTAGACGATTTCTGTCGTGAGATATTCCCTGTTATCTTCGACCCCGAGGTTGCCCCTAAAAGAGTGAATAAGAATGATGGTGAGGACTTGGTTCGGACCTCAGCCTGTCATTTCTATCAGGAAGTGAGTCAACAGGAGGCTGAGAATTTTTATCAACGCCAGAAAGACGAATATAAAGGTGAGGAACCGCCTTCGTTCGGTCTTAATTCCACGTTGATTAAACAAGATGGTCGAATTTACGAGGATGTATGGCGGATAGGAGGAAGATACTCTTCTGCAATAGAGAAAATTGTCTATTGGTTAGAACAGGCAAAGGAATATGCGGAGAATGCGCATCAAGTACGTGTGATAGCTCTTTTAGTAGACTATTATAGAACAGGTGATCTTCAACGTTTTAATGCCTATTGCAAAGAGTGGGTAAGCGAGCATGAGGGCAGAGTGGATTTTGTGAATGGATTCATAGAGGTGTATGGTGATCCACTAGGATTAAAAGGCTCATGGGAAGGTATTGTGGAATACAAAGACCTTGAGGCGACCAAACGAACACAGACCATTAGTACGAATGCTCAATGGTTCGAGGATCACTCACCAGTTGATCCTCGTTTCCGTAAGAAACACGTTAAAGGTGTCACTGCTAATGCTATTTGCGCAGCTATGCTGGGAGGTGATGAGTATCCTTCCACAGCTATTGGTATCAATCTGCCCAATGCCGATTGGATCAGGGCGGAATATGGTAGTAAAAGTATTACCATCAGTAATGTTACTGATGCATACAATAAAGCTGCCCATGGTAACGGTTTTAAGGAAGAATTTGTCATTGACGAGGATACTCTTAGGTTGATAGACCAATATGGTGACATCTGTGATGACCTCCATACAGATCTCCATGAGTGTCTTGGTCATGGGAGTGGACAACTATTGCCTGGTACAGACCCAGATGCTCTGAAAGCCTATGGTAATACGATAGAGGAAGCGCGTGCGGATCTTTTTGGTCTGTATTATATCGCAGATACTAAATTGGTGGAACTTGGGCTGACACCTAATGAGGAGGCATATAAGTCTCAGTATTATTCCTATATGATGAATGGGCTATTGACACAGTTGATTCGAATACAGCCAGGGAATCAGATAGAGGAGGCGCACATGAGGAATCGTGCTTTAATAGCACATTGGTGTTATGAGAATGGTAATGCTGTTGCTGTTATCAAACAAAACGGGAAAACCTATGTGAAAATTAATGACTATCAAAAGTTACGTAGTTTATTTGCAGAACTCTTAGCGGAGATACAGCGGATCAAGAGCGAGGGAGACTATAAGGCTGCCCGTTTGTTGGTAGAGCGTTATGCGGTTAATGTTGACCCTGTTGTCCATCAGGAGATATTGGATCGTTATCAACGTTTGGATTTGGCTCCTTATAAGGGATTTATCAATCCCAAACTGATACCAGAGAGAAATGCCGAAGGGGAGATCACAGATGTTCATGTTGATTACACAGAGGGCTATGCGGAACAGATGCTGCGCTATAGTTCTGAATACGGCACATTGATATGAAGGAAAAGATACTAGAACAGGTCAAAGACATCAAGCAGTCGTTCCGTTTACTAATGGATGGCAAAACTGCACAATCGATGCGTGACAAGGGTGTGGAGTATAAACTCAACTGGGGCGCATCAGTTCCAATGCTCAGGGAAAAAGCAGAGGAAATAGGGAAGGACTATGATCTTGCCATTGAACTTTGGAAGGCAGATGTCCGAGAATGTAAGATTCTCGCAACAATGATTATGCCGGCAAATGAAATGCTACCAGAGGTGGTCGATATTTGGATGGAGCAGACTGTCTCACAGGAAATTGCGGAGCAAGCGGCATTTAACCTTTATCAGTATCTTCCATTCGCTGCGGAGAAAGGCTATCAATGGATTGCTTCAGACAAAGAGTTATACCAGTTATGTGGTTTTCATATCCTCACTCGTTTGTTTATGAATAAGCAAGAACCAAATGAGAGAGGAATCAATGAGTTCATTGACCAGGCACTTGTGGCTTTACAGGGAACCTCATTGATTGTGAGAAAGGCATCTATGCAAAGTGTCATCCGTTTTGCAGAATTGGGACTTGTCTATGAGCGAATGGCAAAAAGTGCACTTAAAAGTCTTAATTTAGAACTTTTTTAAATAATTAATGCCTTATTCTAAATAAAATGTTGTAATTTTGTGCGGATTTAGGTATTGATGATTTTATGAAGGAAAGCGTAAGGACAACAGTCAGACAGATTCTGACTAATTATCTGGAGATGAATAATCACCGAAAAACGCCTGAGCGATATGCTATCTTGGATGCGATATATGATATAAACGGGCATTTTACCCTTGAGGAACTTAGTGACAATCTTGCTAAAGATAATAAGTTTCCTGTTAGTCGGGCAACGCTCTATAATACTTTAAAACTCTTTATGGAGTTACGTCTGGTGATTCGTCATCGCTTCCAGGGACAAACCAAGTATGAGGCATGTTACGACAACAATAGTCATAGCCATCAGATATGTACCGTTTGTGGGAAAGTGACAGAGATAAAATCTCCTCAAATATCTGAGACGATCAGCAATATGCATTTGAAACGCTTCCGAAAGGATGGGTATTCTCTTTACATATATGGTATATGCAGTACATGCCAGGCAAAGATTACGAGGACGAAAACTCAACAGAAAAAACAAAAAACTCAAAATAAGAAAAAATGAATCAAGGAAAAGTGGATGTCCTGCTCGGCTTGCAGTGGGGCGATGAGGGAAAAGGGAAAGTAGTAGATGTATTGACACCACAGTATGATGTGGTTGCTCGCTTCCAAGGCGGTCCTAATGCTGGACACACATTGGAGTTTGAGGGACAGAAATATGTCCTTCGCAGCATCCCTTCTGGTATTTTCCAGGGTGGTAAGGTTAACATTATCGGAAATGGTGTGGTATTGGCTCCTGACTTGTTTATGGAAGAGGCAAAAGCCTTGGAGGCAAGTGGTCATGAGTTGAAGAGCAGACTGCATATTTCCAAGAAAGCACATCTCATCATGCCTACCCATCGTGTTCTGGATGCAGCATACGAGGCACAAAAAGGGAAGAACAAAGTAGGAACGACAGGTAAGGGTATTGGTCCTACCTATACAGATAAGGTGAGCCGTAATGGCCTGCGTGTTGGTGATATCCTTGAGAACTTCGAGGAGAAATATGCCAAGGCGAAGGCTCGTCATGAGGCTATCCTCAAGTCACTGAACTTTGATTACGACATTACAGAGGTGGAGAAGAAATGGCTGGAGGGTATTGAGTATCTGCGTCAGTTCCCTATTGTTGATTCAGAGCATGAGATCAACAACCTGTTGAAGAGTGGCAAGAGTGTCCTTTGTGAGGGTGCTCAGGGTACCATGTTGGATATTGATTTCGGATCTTATCCCTTTGTGACCTCTTCCAATACCATCTGTGCTGGTGCTTGCACAGGACTGGGAATAGGTCCTAACAAGATTGGTGATGTCTATGGTATTATGAAGGCATATTGCACTCGTGTAGGCGCTGGTCCTTTCCCCACAGAGTTGTTTGACGAGACAGGTAAGCGTATCCGTGACTTGGGTCATGAGTATGGTGCGGTGACTGGTCGTGAGCGTCGTTGTGGATGGATTGATCTGATTGCTTTGAAATACTCTATCATGGTGAATGGTGTCACCCAGTTGATTATGATGAAGAGTGACGTGTTGGACGACTTCGATACCATCAAGGCATGTGTTGCCTATAAGCAGAATGGTGCGGAGATTGATTATTTCCCCTATAATATTGAGGAAAGTATCGAGCCTGTCTTCAAGGAGCTCCCGGGATGGAAGACGGATATGACCTCGTTTACCAGTGAGGAGCAGTTCCCGCAGGCATTCAAAGACTATATCAAGTTCTTGGAGGACTTCTTGGAGACTCCTATCAAGATTATCTCTATCGGTCCGGACAGAGCACAAACAATTGTAAGAAAGTAAATGGCACAGAAACCAAGTATACCAAAGGGAACACGCGATTTCGGACCTGTCGAGATGGCGAAGCGCAACTATATCTTCAATACTATTCGTGAGGTATATGCGCTTTATGGTTTTCAGCAGATAGAGACTCCTGCGATGGAGACTCTTCAGACTTTGATGGGAAAATATGGCGAAGAGGGTGACAAACTGCTCTTCAAAGTACTGAATAGTGGTGACTTCATGAGTAAGGTGACAGAACAGGAACTGCAGGAGCGTAACTCCCTGCACCTTGCCTCCAAACTCTGTGAGAAAGGACTGCGTTACGACCTGACGGTGCCCTTTGCCCGTTATGTGGTGATGCATCGGGAGGAGTTGCAACTGCCCTTCAAGCGTTATCAGATACAGCCAGTATGGCGTGCAGACCGTCCGCAGAAGGGTCGTTATCGTGAGTTCTATCAGTGTGATGCCGATGTGGTAGGCTCTGACTCACTGCTGAACGAGGTGGAACTGATGCAGATTGTGGACACCGTCTTCACTCGTTTTGGCATCCGTGTTCAGATAAAGATCAATAACCGTAAGATATTGTCAGGTATCGCAGAGGTCATTGGTGCCGCGGATAAGATTGTGGATATCACTGTGGCGATAGACAAACTCGATAAGATCGGCATTGATAACGTGAATGCGGAGTTGCGTGAGGATGGACTTACGGAAGAGCAGATTACCAAACTACAGCCTATCATTTCCTTGTCAGGAACAAATTACGAGAAACTGCAGACTATTGCGGAAGTGCTTAGTGGTAGTGAGACAGGACAGAAAGGTGTTGAGGAGACACAGTATATCTTGGATGTCCTCAAGACTGTAGGCTTGAAGAACGAGATACAACTCGACCTCACGCTTGCTCGTGGCTTGAACTATTACACTGGTGCCATCTTCGAGGTGAAGGCTCTGGACGTAGAGATGGGTAGTATCACAGGTGGTGGTCGTTATGACAACCTGACAGGTATCTTCGGCATGCCAGGGTTGAGTGGGGTAGGTATCTCCTTTGGTGCCGATCGCATCTATGATGTCCTCAATACCTTAGACCTCTATCCAAAAGACTGGATGACAGCCACACAGATTCTCTTCATCAATTTTGGTGAGAAAGAGACGGCTTATTGCCTATCTATATTAAATAAGGTACGTGCGCAAGGAGTTAGGGCGGAAATCTATCCAGATGCAGCTAAGATGAAGAAGCAGATGAGTTATGCCAATGCCAAGCAGATTCCTTACGTCGCCCTCGCTGGTGAGAATGAGATGAAGGAAGGGAAGATCACCCTCAAGAATATGGAGACGGGTGAGCAACAGCTGGTAACACCAGAAGAACTGATAGCTAAGTTATGAGAAAAATATTCATAGCATTATTGGTCTTGGCGACACTGACCTCTCTGATGCCGGACCATGTGACGACCATTTTCGTGATCGGCGACTCCACGGCAGCTAAGAAAGACCTGTCGACGGGTTCTCCAGAAAGAGGATGGGGTATGGCATTACAAGAGTATTTCGACTATGCCTATATCCGAGTGGATAATCATGCGGTGAACGGACGCTCGTCCATCTCTTTTATCAATGAGGGACGTTGGGAGAAGGTCCTCTCTCTGATAAAGCCTGGTGACTATGTCATTATCCAGTTTGGACATAATGACGAGAAGACAGGTCCTACACGCCATACGGACCCGGGCTCCACTTTTGATTATACGTTGGCGAAATATGTGCGGGAGACTCGTGAGAAAGGCGGCATTCCCATCATCATGAATCCTGTGGTACGTCGTAACTTTGCCAAAAAGCCGATGAAGACAGCAGATGATGAGTCGCTTCGTAATACAACCTTCGCTGATGCCGCCAAGGTCGTGGAGGGTGACTCGCTGATAGATACTCACAAACTTTATGCCGTAGCACCTCGTGATGTGGCAAAGCGTATGAATGTACACTTTGTGGATGCCAATCAAATTACGCACGATTTAGAGCAGTCGTTGGGTGTCGAGGGCTCCAAGAGACTCCACATGTGGTATAAGCCTGGCGAGCATCCAGCCTTACCACAAGGTCGTCAAGACAATACACATTATAATATATATGGTGCCCATGTCGTAGCAGGACTTTTGTCTGACGCTCTTGTCAAGGAGATTCCTGTATTGGAGAGGTATCATATTAAAGCCAAGAAGTAATGGAACAGATTTTCAGACCAGTCAAGAAGCCAAGTGGCTGTCTGAATCTTTTCGGATGGCTGCTTACCGTTGGCAGCGTGTTATTCATCTTGTTATGAATCCTCATGACATTTGGGTTGGAGGATAGCCTGGATGAGAAGAGAGAGGAGTATGCAGCGGCAGAGAAGGAGTACGAGGAGGCTTTGGAAGCGTATAATGCCGACTCTGTCCACCTGCAAGCGGAGTATCAACGTATCCAGTCACTGATTGAGAAAGCGGATGAGGCAGGGGATTCCGTATTGGTAGCGGAACTGACTGACAGTCTCACCCTCTATGCCGAGCCAGAATACCACCCACGTGGTGCCATCGGCTTTAACATTGGCGGAGCCTTTCTTCTCTTCTTCGCTTTTCTTGCCCTCATCCCCTTGGCAGTTGGTATTATGATTATTGTCAATTGTCATAACCGTAAGCGTAAGTACAAACGCTATTTGAAGGAACAGAATTTGCAGTATCCTTAGTATCCTTTGGAGTTTTACAAATTATTTGTACCTTGCCCCTTGCCCTAATATTTGTTCAATAGGACTTTAGAGAAAGTCGGGTAGAGTGATTTTTATAAAAATTACGGCTCAGTTGCAATAGTCCGTGGATGACCTGACACACCGCCTACCCAAATAACACCACCAAACGATACATGAAGAAGGGCAAATCCTGTATGCCTCTGAGCTGTGCCCTGAAGCCTTTGATCTTTGAGTTGAGTGAT
>CALFUF010000014.1 GCA_937916405.1 uncultured Prevotella sp. | reverse complement strand
CACGCTCACCAGGCAGCATATCGATGACAGGAATCTCTATCATCGTGTAGCAACCAGGCTGCTGACGCATAGAGGCACGAGCCACATTGACAAGTACCTGAGCCGTCAGGGCAGGGTTATTGATGCTCATATTGAACTCCAGACGCTGGTTCTGGGTCTTACCGCTCACACCTTTGCGGACGAGGTTGACACCATGTCCCATATCCTTCACGGCATCAACAGACTCCACTGCGAACACATGCGTCTCATCATTAGCGAAATAAGGGTCAGCCTTGATGTCCTTCGTCACCTGCTCCAAGGTGTAGCCATCCTCCAGCTCTACATATACCATACGGCGATGGATGCCCTCACCCAAGGGAATCGTCATCGAGAGCGCATTCTTCACACCAGCCTTGGAACGGACACAGACAGAGTGACCCATGGACATACCAGGACCGAAGTTCGTGTAACTCAAGCCTTTAGGAGCCAGACTCTGCATCAGTGTACGAACGATAGAGTCAGACCCCGGGTCCCAACCAGCGGCAATCACACTGACGGTATTCGTCTGCTTGTTAATCTCCATCAGACGCTCACGATAGCCACGGATATTGGTATGGATATCGAAAGAGTCAACGGTATTGATACCCAAAGGCAGAATCTGCTTGGCATACTCCTCACAAGAACGGGTCGGGGTAGCAAGGATAGCGACATCCACATCCTTCAGTTCCTTGATATCCTTCACAACCTCATAGGGAGCCAGCTCAGCAGGCTTGTCTGCCGCTCCGTTTCTGCGTACTACTCCTGCAATCTCGAAATCGGCAGAGGCTTCCAGAGCCTCAATGGTAAACTTGCCGATATTGCCGTAACCAACGACGGCTGCGCGAATCTTTTTCATAACGTTTCTATCTTTATTTAGTTGTTTTTATGTTCTGTCTTTGCGAGCAAAGCGCACCTAAAGAGCGATTGCGGTTGCAAAATTACACTTTTTCAACGAAAAGCGTAACGAAAAGCAAGAATATTTTCTAAAAAAGTAACCATTTGTTACAATCCGTCTCTATTTGGGCACAAAATACAATAAATCGAAAGCAAAATGCGTTTATAAGATTGTATTAATACAATAACGTACGTATGATAGATTACATTAAGGGTGAGTTGACAGAGCTTACCCCTGCATTGGCAACCGTTGAAGCCGCAGGAGTGGGATATGCGTTGAATATCTCGCTGAACACATTTAGTGCCATCCAAGGTAAGAAGGAGGTGAAACTCTATGCGTATGAGTCGATCCGAGAGGATGCCTATGTGCTTTACGGTTTTGTGAACAAGAAGGAGCGTGAGATGTTCGAGTTGCTCATCTCCGTCAGTAGCGTGGGACCCAACACGGCACGCATGATGCTCTCGTCGATGAGTGTGCAGGAGCTTTGCGCTGCCATCTCGACAGGTAACGAGCGTATCGTGAAGGGCATCAAGGGTATTGGTAAGATGACCGCCCAGCGCATTATCGTAGACCTGCGTGACAAGATTGTCGCCTTAGGTATTGCCGATGAGATACCTGCTGGTGGCACGATGGCTACACCTGTCAACAATGCTGTCAAGGACGAGGCTGTTGCCGCCCTCACCATGTTAGGATTCTCCCCGGCACCCACCCAGAAGGTGGTGGTAGCCATCCTGCAAGAGAATCCCAATGCTCCCGTGGAGCAGGTGGTCAAACTCGCCCTCAAGCAAATCAAGTAGGTTTTGAGCAAACGGGTTGCCTATATCGCTGCTATCCTGTTGAGCATCAGCACCTTCGCAGTAACTCCACAAGATGACAAGACGCAGAAACAGAAAAAAGAAGCTGCGCCTAAGGAGCAACCTGTGCTCGCTGAAGAGGAGGACATCCCTGACTCCTTGCTGCATCCCCGCTGGAAGATCAAGAAGACAAGTCCTGTATTCGTAGCAGACCTCGACAGCTCGGTAGTCGACCTGCGCATGCCTGACAACATCAAGCAACAGGCAGAGTATGACGACTCTGCCGGGGTCTACCTGATAGGTTCTAAGATTGGAACTTCTTATCTGAACGCCCCCATCCTGATGTCACCTGAGGAATACCAGGAATGGAGTCGCCAACGAGAGCTTCGCAGCTTCTTCCGACAGAAGAACGCCGCCAACTTCGCAGCCAAAGGCAAAGACAAGTTTGACTTCGCTGATATGCACTTTGACTTAGGACCCGCTGAGAAGATCTTCGGTCCTGGTGGTGTACGCATCAAGACGCAAGGTACTGCCGAACTCAAGTTAGGTGCCAACTTCAAGAATATCGACAACCCCTCTTTGCCAGAGCGCAACAGAAGGACAAAGGCGATCGACTTCGACGAGAAGATCAACCTGAACGTGAATGGTAAGGTGGGCGACAAGGTGAATATGAACCTGAACTACAACACAGACGCCACCTTCGACTTTGATACCAAGAACATCAAACTGCGTTATGAGGGTAAGGAGGACGAGATCATCAAACTCATCGAGGCTGGTAATGTCACCTTCCCCACCAATAACTCTCTGGTCAAGGGAGCTTCCAGTTTGTTTGGTGTGCGTACGGATATGCAGTTTGGCAAACTGAAACTGCAAACGGTCTTCTCACAGAAGAAATCCACGACGACGAGTGTGTCGTCCAGAGGAGGCGTGCAACTAACCCCCTTCGAGTTTAACGTTGCCGACTATGAGGAGAACCGGCACTTCTTCCTCGCCCAGTATTTCAGAGAACGCTATGATGCTGCCATGCAGAAACTGCCTAGTTTCATGACTGGTATTCAGATTACCCGTGTGGAGGTTTGGATTACCAACAAGACAGGAACGACCGCAAACACCAGAAATATCATTGCCCTCACAGAACTGGGTGAGAGTACTTCCTCACGATGGGGAAACAGCAGTAACGAGTCTGCCATCCCCAGCAACAACGCTAACCGCGAGTATGGAGAAATGACATCGACATACGCTGACGCTCGTAATATAGAGCAGACCTCCACCGTACTCGATAACATCAGTGATTTCCAAGGGAGCGTAGACTATGAGAAACTCGCCTCCGCACGTCTTCTGAACAGTTCAGAATACACTGTCAATAAGGCTTTGGGCTATATCTCCCTTAAAACAGGACTGCAGACAGACCAGGTTCTTGCCGTCGCTTTTGAGTACACCTATGGAGGGACCACCTATCAGGTGGGCGAGTTTGCCAGTGACCGCACCAATGCCAGTGAGGCGTTATATGTCAAATCATTGAAAAACACTAGTAACAACCCACAGCAGAAGAACTGGAAGCTGATGATGAAGAACGTCTATTACCTCGCCTCTAACGTGGAAAAGACCAAGTTCCGTCTCGATATCAAGTTCCAAAGCGATACAGCAGGTGTCTATCTCACCTATATACCAGAAGTGAAAGACATCACTTTGCTGCGAGGATTAGGATGTGACCGTCTTGACAACAACAACCGTGCACACCCTAATGGCTATTTTGACTTTGTGGAAGGCTATACTGTCAGTGACGGACGTGTGTTCTTCCCATCGGTAGAACCATTTGGCAAGACACTTCGTGACTTCCTGAAAGCAAATGGTGTCTCTGCTGACAAGATAGAGAAATATGCCTTCAATGAGCTGTACGACACCACGCGTACAGCAGCCAAGCAGATGACTGACAAGAACAAATATCTGCTGGTGGGACAGTTTAAGGGAACATCCGCCAACGTCATCTCTTTGGGAGCCTATAATGTTCCACAAGGCTCTGTTGTCGTGACGGCAGGAGGTGTCATCCTCTCTGAGGGTTCCGACTATAGTGTTGACTACTCGGCTGGTGAGGTCACCATCCTCAATCAGAGTATCATCGATGCTGGAACAAGTGTCAATGTGTCTCTGGAGAGTAACACGGACTATGGTATGCAACGCAAGACCATGCTGGGAATGAACTGGGAGTATGACTTCTCCAAAGACTTGCAATTAGGCGGAACTTTCCAATATCTCACGGAGCAGACGCTTACCTCGAAGGTGACGATGGGCTCGGAGCCCCTTCGCAACATGCTGTGGGGACTGAACATCAACTGGAAGCACGAGAGCCAGTGGCTTACCAATATGCTTAACAAACTGCCGTTCCTGCATTGCACACAACCCTCACAGATATCCTTCACAGGAGAGTTCGCACAACTGATAGCCGGACAAGCAAGTGGTACGCAAGACAATGCTTCCTATATCGATGACTTCGAGAATGCGAAAAACGGTCTGTCTGTTAATGAGCCTAAGGCATGGACGATGTCGAGTGTCCCCACCATGTTCAGAGAATATAATGACAAGGACTCTGTGACCAGTGGCTTTAATCGCTCGCTACTCGCATGGTACAACATTGATCCTATCTTCACGTACCGTTCGTCCTCATTGACACCCAGTCACATCAAGAGCGACTTGGAACAGTTATCAAACCATTACGTACGTGCCGTCTATGTCAGTGAGCTGTACCCTAACCGCCAGCAGAGCACGTATAGCGGAGCTACGGCAACCCTCCCCATTCTTGATCTCGCCTATTACCCCCAAGAGCGTGGAGCATACAATCTGACGACGGATGTGGATATCAATGGTAAGCTCACCAATCCACAACAACGATGGGGAGGAATGATGCGAAAATTAGACACCAACGACTTCGAGACGGCAAACGTGGAGTATATCGAGTTCTGGTTGATGGATCCTTTTATCTATTCCTCCCAACGGGCAGATGCCTCAGAATACGGTGGTGACTTATATATTAACCTTGGTGAGGTCAGCGAGGATATCTTACGTGATGGCAAGAAATTCTATGAGAGCGGTATGCCCGTCGATGGCACTGGCACATTCTCAAGAACAGCATGGGGTAAAGTGCCTATACAACCTACCCAGACTTATGCTTTTGCCACCTCCTCTGGAGCACGTGCTAAACAGGATGTCGGACTCAACGGACTGACTGACGAGGAAGAGCGCGCACAACCAGCTTATGCCAATTTCCTCAATGGCGTGACGGTTAATGATAGCGTTCGTGCCGCATGGAACGCTGACCCTGCTAACGACAACTACCACTATTACCGCGGTGCCGACCTTGACGCACGACAGGCATCCATCCTTGAACGCTACAAACGTATCAATATGCCACAAGGCAACTCACCAGATAGTGACCAACAGACAGAAGGGTATGACACGAGTTACAAGACATTCCCTGACGTGGAGGATATCAATCAGGACTTTACACTCAATGAATATGAGCGTTATTACCAGTATAAAGTAAGTATCCGCCCAGAGGATTTGCGACTGGGCTATAACCATATCACTGACATTCGTGAAGCTAGTGTCGCTTTGCGTAATGGTACTCGTGAGACCGTGAAATGGTACCAGTTCCGTATTCCTCTGGACCAGTATGACGACTGTGTCGGTAATATTAGCGACTTCACCAGTGTTCGTTTCATGCGTATGTTCCTCACACAGTTCAAGCGTCCTATTGTGTTGCGCTTTGGATCACTCGACCTTGTACGTGGCGAATGGCGTATCTATCAGCAACAATTATCCAATGTTGCCGAGAGTGGAACTTTGGAAGTCAGTGCCGTCAACATCGAGGAGAATAACGACAAACGCCCTGTCAACTATGTGTTGCCTCCTGGTATCAGCAGAGTAACTGACCCTTCTCAGCCTCAATTGGTAGAGGAAAACGAACAATCGATGAATATGATTGTACGCCATCTCGCACCAGGAGAGTCAAAGGGTGTCTACAAGAATACCATGTTAGACCTGCGACGCTATAAGCATTTGCAAATGTTCACACATGCCAACCACTTGATTGACGACACCAACCTAAAGGATGGAGATCTGGCTCTTTTCATCCGTTTGGGCAATGACTATAAGAATAATTATTACGAATACCTGATTCCACTATCATTGACTCCTGACCGCAACGACTACAACAAATACAGAGTAGAGGATTGTCGTGCAGTATGGCCGCAAGAGAATATGCTGGACATGGACCTCACACTGTTTACCAATCTGAAGAAAGAACGCAATAAGTCACGTGCTAATGGCGGCGCGTCCTTCAACCAGCTATATTCCATAGACGATCCGAGTCATCCCGGTAATACTATCAGTATTATGGGTAATCCTACTTTAGGAGAGGTAAAGACCATGATGATTGGTGTAAGGAATATCTCTAGTGAGCAGAAGTCTGGAGAGGTATGGGTCAACGAGTTACGACTAATGGACTTTAACAACAAAGGCGGATGGGCTGCCAGTGGTGCTTTGAATGTACAACTGTCAGATGTCGGCTCACTCAACATGACAGGCAAGATTATGACTGCAGGTTTTGGTGGATTAGAGGAAGGCATTCTACAACGGTCGACTGACGATTATAAAACTTATTCCATCACGGCTAATGTGGAATTGGGAAAATTCTTCCCTGACAAAGCTAAGGTAAGTGCCCCACTCTATTACTCCGTCACCAAGGAGGTGAAACGTCCTAAGTATAACCCACTGGACACAGACCTGGAACTGAAGGACGCTTTAGATGCGGCGGCAAGCAAACAGGAGCGTGACTCTATTGAAAGTATTGCAGTTACCAAGACGACCAATACCAACTTCTCATTGTCGAATGTTCGTGTCGGTATCAAGACCAAGCGTCACCCAATGCCATACGACCCTGCCAATTTCTCGTTCTCATATAGTCATTCCCATCGGTATACTACTGGAGAAACAACGGTTTACGAGAAAGAAGACCAGTGGCGCGGTGCTCTCAACTACAACTACTCTCCAGTCTATAAGCCATGGGAACCATTCAAGAAAAGTAAGAGTAAGTCAAAGTGGGCACAATATCCAAAACAGTTTGGACTGAACTGGTTGCCACAGAACATTTCCTTCAATACCGAGATGCTGAGGACCTATTACGAACTGCAAGAACGGGACATGGAGGATCTGGGAGGACAGAAACTTCCTGTCACTTGGAGTTCGCAATTCCTTTGGAATCGTGAGTTCTCCATCCGCTGGGACCTTACCAAGAACCTGCACATGAGCTTCCAGTCAGCTACTCACGCTGAGATAGAGGAGCCATACGATGAGAGACCTATCAATAAAGACCTCTACCCAGATCGTTATGAGGCATGGAAGGACTCTGTATGGCATAGCATCACCCATTTTGGTGTCCCATTGGACTATCGCCAGCAGTTTTCCGCTTCCTTGCAGTTGCCACTGAACAAACTCCCTATCTTCGACTGGGTAACCAGTGACGCCACCTATAATGCCACATATAATTGGTTACGTGGTACTGATCTTGAGAATGGTACGAACTTAGGAAATACCATTGCAAACACCAGACAAATAAACATCAATGGTAATTTCAATATGGAAACGCTTTATAACCACTTCCCTTTCCTAAAGAAAGCGAATGAACGGTTTAAGAAAGCAACTACCAATAAGCCAAAAGCAAAAAAGAACACTAAAGACAAAAACGCCAAACAAGATAAGAAAGAGGAGAAGATTCTCCCTAAGAACCAGAACGCATGGCAAAAGGAAGTCACGCTGATGGCCGACTCATCCATCATTGTCAATCATGGCAAGAAATCAAAGAAACTAAACGTTATTGCCAGAACGAAGGACGGCAAGAAATACGCATTAAAGTATAAAGTCTTAGATGACAACCGTATCCGCATTAACAACCATGACACCATACAAGTGATGCTGAGCATCTCACCCAAACCCGCGGCTGACAAGCAGTGGTGGTACAAACCAGCACAGTCAGCAGCCCGTGTATTGATGATGGTTCGTTCTATTGGTATTTCTTACCGCAACCAATACGCTATGTCAATTCCTGGCTTTATGCCTAATATCGGAGACGCTTTCGGTCAGCGGACTGGTGGCGTGATGGCACCAGGCTTAGGTTTTGCTTTTGGCATGGTTGACGACAGTTATCTGCAGAAGGCACATGACAATGGGTGGTTGTTCAATATTGACAGTATCGCGACTCCTGCCACCACAAACCTGACGACAGACCTGCAAATCAGGGCGACCTTGGAACCCGTACGTGATTTAAAGATTGATTTAAACGCTAGTCGTACAGAGACAAAGGCACGCTCTATCCAGTATGTGTATGAGGGAATGCCGACCACACAAAGTGGAACTTTCACAATGACAACTATTTCATTGAAATCTGCCTTAGAAGGTATTGGTGATGCCAATAATGGTTTCCATTCAGCCTCCTTTGAAAGATTCTGCGATATGCTTACCTCTTATCAGCAACGTGCGGAAGCCCATTATGGAAAGACTGTCGATCAATATAGTGCCAGTGTCATGATTCCCGCCTTCCTCTCTGCCTACACTAGCAGTGGTGGATCCAGTCTGAGTTTCTTCCCTGCCTTAACCCGTTTGTTGCCCAACTGGACTATCCGTTATACCGGTTTATCAAAACTGCCTTGGTTCCGTGATGTATTTAAAAGCGTAACCCTCAATCACTCTTATAAGAGTATCTATGCTGTAGGCAGTTATACGACAAATGCCGGTACTAATTCCTTGTTAGGCTACAATGTACCAACTGTCAGTCTCAACGAATCGTTCTCTCCTCTACTTGGGATAGATTTGACATTCAACAACAACCTCACGGCTAAGGTGGAATACCGCACGACTCGTGTCCTCAACCTGTCTATGACAAGTATTCAGATTAATGAAAGCCGCTCCAATGACTGGGTTGTCGGTCTTGCCTATAAGATTAGTGACTTCAATATCTTTGGAAGCAATGGCAACCGCAAGGTAAAGAAAGCACAACGTGGCAAGAAGAATGCCAAGAAAGAAGATACTAGCACTGCGAAGACAGCACCTAAGACAGGTGTTAATCACGATTTGAACCTTCGTCTTGATTTTTCATTGCGTGATCAAGCCTCTATCACTCGTGACATTGCCACACGGACAAGTGCAGCTAATAGTGGTAATACAGCCTTGAAGATATCCTTTATGGCAGACTATACTTTATCACGACTATTGACACTGAGTGCTTATTATGACAGACAGACAAACACTCCATTATTATCTGCCAGTAGTTATCCTACTACCACACATGACTTCGGGCTGTCACTTAAATTCAGTCTGACACGTTAAAAATTCATGCAAATATATTTGCTTTTTTGCTTACTTAATCGTAACTTTGCACCCAAATAGTAATATAATAAGGTGGAATTACTCAATCAAATAATATATCCCGATGACCTTCGTAAGTTGTCGGTCGACCAACTTCCCGAACTATGCCAAGAACTTCGCGAAGATATCGTGAAGGAATTGTCCGTAAACCCTGGTCATCTTGCTTCTAGTCTTGGTGTCGTAGAGTTGACTGTTGCCTTACACTATGTCTATAACACTCCAGAAGATCGTATTGTTTGGGATGTGGGACATCAGGCATATGGGCATAAAATCCTGACTGGACGAAGAGAACAGTTCTGTACTAATCGTAAACTAGGAGGCATCCGTCCTTTCCCTTCTCCTGACGAAAGTGAATATGATACTTTTGCCTGTGGACATGCCAGCAACTCTATCTCTGCTGCATTGGGAATGGCGGTCGCTGCCAAGAAGACAGGAAATACGAACAGGCGAGTTGTTGCAGTTATTGGTGATGGGGCATTAAGTGGCGGACTCGCCTTTGAAGGTCTTAATAACGTATCGTCCTCACCGAATGACATGCTAATTGTACTCAATGACAATAACATGTCAATCGACCGCTCGGTGGGAGGTATGAAACAATATCTACTGAACTTAAACACTAATGAAACTTATAACGCCTTACGCTTTAAAGTTTCCAGATGGATGCATAACAATGGATTGTTGGAGGAAGATCGCCGTAAAGGACTTATCCGCTTGTCAAACGCCTTAAAGAGTGCCATCTCTCACCAGCAGAACATTTTTGATGGTATGAACATCCGCTATTTCGGACCTTTCGATGGACACAACGTCAAGGAACTTGTTCGTATTCTCCGACAGATGAAAGACATGGGAGGTCCTAAATTATTGCATCTCCATACCCAGAAAGGGCATGGCTATGCGCCTGCGGAAAAAGATGTCACCATTTGGCATGCGCCAGGAAAGTTTGATCCTGAGACAGGAGAACGCTTGGTTGATAAAGATCCCAACAAACCACAAAAATATCAAGATGTCTTCGGACATACTCTTTTGGAACTTGCTCAACAGAATCCCAAGATTGTCGGTGTCACCCCTGCCATGCCATCAGGATGCTCCATGAACATTATGATGAAAGAGATGCCTGAGCGTACCTTTGACGTTGGTATCGCCGAAGGGCATGCCGTTACTTTTTCCGGAGGCATGGCAAAAGACGGACTGCTACCATTCTGTAATATATATAGTGCCTTCTCCCAGCGCGCATTTGACAACATTATACACGATGTTGCATTACTGAACCTGCATGTTGTATTTTGTTTTGACCGCGCTGGTATTGTAGGAGAAGACGGTCCTACACATCATGGTGCTTTCGACTTAGCAGCACTTCGTCCTATCCCCAATCTGACAATTTCATCACCTATGGATGAGCATGAGTTACGTCGACTGATGTATACAGCGCAGTTGCCTGATAAAGGACCTTTTGTCATCCGTTACCCAAGAGGCGGGGGAGTCTTATTAGACTGGCGTTGTCCTTTTGAGGAGATTAAAGTAGGAACAGGCAGAAAGATGAAAGAGGGCGAGAATGTCGCAGTTCTTTCCATTGGTCCTATAGGAAATAATGTGACCGAGGCTGTTAAAGGAACAAGCGCCGCTCATTATGACATGCGGTTCTTGAAACCTATCGATGAGGACATCCTCAAAGAAGTCGCACAGAAATACAAACATATCATTACGGTGGAGAATGGTGTCAAGAATGGCGGTTTAGGTTCTGCTGTATTGGAGTGGATGAACGACCATGACTATTCCCCTCGCATCACTCGCCTCGGTATGCCTGATACGCGGTTTGTTGAGCATGGTACTGTTGAGGAACTACAGCACCTTGTCGGATTAGATGCAGCAACTATAAGAAAAACAATAGAGTCATGAAGATTGTGATTGCCGGTGCAGGTGCCGTTGGAACTCACCTGTCAAAACTATTATCACGCGATCATCAAGATTGTGTTTTGATAGATGCTGACCCCACACGCCTATCAGGACTTGACGGACGTTATGACATCATGACCATTCAAGGTTCACCGACAAGTATCAAGACATTGAAAGAAGCGGGGACAGAATCTGCCGATCTCTTTGTCGGAGTTACTCCTGACGAGAGTAAGAACATGAATGCATGTAGTATCGCCCATGCCTTAGGAGCTAAGAAGACAGTGGCACGTATTGATAATTACGAGTATCTTGCCCCTAATCTGAAACCTTTCTTTGAAAAGATAGGTATCAATTCTCTTATCTATCCAGAGGTTCTGGCTGCTATAGATATTACCAATGGCTTAAAGATGTCATGGGTCAGACAGCGTTGGGACGTACATGGTGGTGCTTTGGTAATGTTAGGTATAAAACTTAGGGAGACGTGCGAGATCCTCAACCAGCCTCTGAAGAATCTTTGTGGCCCTGACGACCCATACCATATCGTAGCGATCAAGCGAGGTGGAGAGACATTGATTCCTAGTGGAAACGACAAGTTATGCGTCAATGATCTCACCTATTTTATGACCACCAGCGAATACATACCCTATATCCGCAAGATCTCTGGTAAAGAGCACTATGCCGATGTAAAGAATGTGATTATTATGGGTGGAGGAAAGACTGCCGTTCGCGTTGGTTTAACCCTTCCCGATTATATGAACCTGAAAATTATCGAGAAGAGCGAGCGGCGCTGTGAACAGTTAAACGAATTACTCTGCGATACAGACACCATGATTATTCATGGGGATGCCCGTGACTTTGGTCTTTTACAGGAAGAGGGTATAGAGAACACACAAGCCTTTGTCGCCCTAACTGGTAATGCAGAGACTAACATCCTTGCTTGTCTTACCGCCAAGCGGTTAGGAGTAAGGAAGACTGTGGCAATGGTAGAGAACCTCGACTACGTAGAGATGGCGGAGAGTCTCGATATCGGTACGATTATCAACAAGAAGACTGTTGCCGCCAGCCATATCTATCAGATGATGTTGGATGCTGATGTCAGCAATGTCCGCTCCTTGATGATGGTTGACTCCGATGTCGCCGAGTTTACTGCAGCAGAAGGTTCTAAAGTCACCAAGAAACCAGTGAAAGACCTTGGTTTGCCTTTTGGTGTCACTATTGGTGGTTTAGTACGTAAAGAGGAGGGTATCCTTGTTAATGGTAATACACAAATCATGGCAGGTGATTCTGTAATGGTCTTTTGCCATGAGCAAAACCTTAAGAAAGTCGAGAAGTATTTCAAGTCAAGCGCATTATGGTAAACTTCCCCCTGATATACAAGATCATTGGTTCTCTACTCTTTCTTTTAGGAACGATGTTGACCCTTTGTACGGGTATATCATTCTATTATATGGAAGACGACATGATGGCTTTCCTGTTATCTACCCTGTTTACCTTCAGTTGTGCGTTTATTCTCAAATTCATGGGAAGGAATGCCACCAACAACCTGAGTCGTCGTGACGCTTATCTCCTGGTCACGCTGACTTGGACTATTTTCAGTGTGTTCGGTATGATTCCTTTTCTGATAGGTGGATATATTGAAAATATAACTGACGCATTTTTCGAGACCATGTCAGGTTTCACTACGACAGGAGCCACCATCATTGACGATGTTGAATGGATGCCTCATGCCATCCTGTTCTGGCGCACACAGACCCAATGGATTGGTGCTTTAGGAATTGTGTTCTTCACGATTGCTATTCTTCCCTCCATGGTGGGCAGTGGTAGTGTGAAAGTATTTGCTGCTGAAGCAACAGGTCCTATTAGATCGAAAATGCATCCCCGTCTCTCCACTACGGCAAAATGGATTTGGTCTGTCTATTCCGCTTTGACCATTGGATGCATCCTTTCATTTTATATAGCAGGAATGAACTGGTTTGATAGTATCAACTATGCGATGACGACAACGGCAACAGGAGGATTCTCACCTCATAACGACTCTGCCGCTTTCTTTCATTCACCTACCATCGAGTATATTGCCATTCTTTTCCAGTTCTTGGCTGGTATTAATTTCACCATGCTTTATCTTGCCATATTCAAATTCAAGATAGCTGATCTATTTAAGAATTCTGAGTTCAAACTGTTCATCTTCGTTGTTATGGCATCCACTATATGGATTATGTATCTGTTAATGTCAAACAACGGCTATGGTCTGGAGCGAGCCTTCCGTTCGTCTTTGTTCCAAGTGGTATCGTTCATCACCACCACGGGACTCTTCAACGATGACGCTGCACGATGGCCTCATATCACATGGGTCATCCTTGGCTGTCTGATGTTCTTGGGGGCCTGTGCTGGCTCTACGACAGGAGGGTTCAAATGTATACGTGGTGTGATGATTATGAAACTGATTCGCAACGAGTTCAACAAGTTGCTCCATCCGAATGCTGTACTACCAGTGAAGATCAACGGTCAACCTGTACCTCAGCAGAAATTGAACACCCTACTTGCCTTTTTTGCGATCTTTACCCTCATGGTATTGCTTTCAGCCACAATCATGATTGTGGTTGGTATTGACAATACGAATGCTATCACCATCGCACTGAGTTGTATCAGTAATGTTGGACCTTCCCTTGGAACCCAGATTGGTCCAGAGATGTCATGGAGTCAATTACCAGATTTCATTAAATGGATATGCTCCTTCCTGATGCTGGTAGGTCGTTTGGAGATCATGAGTGTATTGGTATTATTTACCAGAGGATTCTGGAAAGACAATTAAATAAAAAGAACATAACTAGCATTTATGAATTACTACAAATTTGAACCGCTTTTAAAACAAACCCTATGGGGTGGTGATAAGATTATCCCCTTTAAGAAGCTCGAAGCCCAGATGGAGAATGTGGGCGAAAGCTGGGAGATTTCTGGTGTCAAGGACAACGAGACGATTGCCGTTGGTGACGGACGCTCCCTCAACCAATTAGTGCGTGACCTCAAAGGGCAGTTAGTCGGTGAGGCAAGCTACAAGCGTTTCGGCGACGAGTTTCCTTTGCTTATCAAGTTTATCGATGCCCGTCAAGACCTAAGCATACAGGTACACCCTACCGATGAGATAGCTCACCGACAAGGGAAGAGCCGTGGCAAGACCGAGATGTGGTTTGTCATGGACAGTGCCCCTGAGGCAAAACTTTATAACGGACTTAAACTACAGATCACACCAGAGCAGTATAAGCAGATGGTGGAGAATGATACTATCTGTGATGCCCTTGCCCAGTATGAGGTGAAGGAAGGCGATTGTTTCTTTATTCCTGCAGGACGCATCCATGCCATTGGTGCTGGTTGTTTCCTTGCCGAGATTCAGCAGACTTCCGATGTCACCTATCGTATCTATGACTTCAAGCGTAAGGACAAGGACGGCAACTACCGCCAATTACATACCCAAGAAGCATCAGAGAGTATCAACTATACTGTTCTTGAGGATTATCGTACTAAATACAATCCACAGAAAAACGAGAGCCAGTTACTGGTAGAATGCCCCTATTTCAATACGGCTGTATACGACCTAACGGAGCCGATGACGATGGATTACAGTGAACTCGACTCCTTCATCATCCTCATTGGCTTGAAAGGTCAGGGCACCTTGATAATAGACGGCGAGGAAGTAACCTTCCAGGCAGGAGAGACGATACTCGTCCCTGCGACAGTCAAGGAGGTACGCACGGAAGGTACCATTAAGTTTCTTGAGACTTACGTGCTGTCGTAAGGAACTGTTCCACGTCTGATTGTACACGACGGAACTGTTCTGCCTGCATATAGCCGTTATTCTTCTTTAGCATCTGACGGATGTCCTGCAATGAGTGTTCATAGCAGGACATTTCGTTTTTACGTTGGGTGTGATGACGAGCCGTACGAGCTATCTCGTCCTGCCGCTCCAGACGAAGACGGTTGCACACCTTATTTAATATAGGGACTATCACATTGTCGAACAAAGAGTGTCCCTGCACATAGAGATAGGTCGTCTGCGGGGTAACACCCAGTTCCTTAATCTCCGCCTTTAGCCTCAGGTATGGCTCCTTATTATCAGGAAACTCTGTTTGCAACTGTCTGACCTTCCGATTGACTTTCTGGCGGAGATGGTCGATAGACGGCTGGGGGTCGAACACATTAAAGCCCCCCGGGTCTATCACTCTTGCCATATCAGACAAAGAGAACTTATTATGATTACCTGTCCGATAAGCCCATACCGACCAAATGAACAAAGGGAATATCGCCTCGCTGTACTGTGTGAGGTAATCGGTAAAGTCAAAGATACGATGGTCGTTGAGGGTCACTGCGACACAGACATCATGCAGGGAAGGAGCATAGCATTGCAGGTTCTCGATAGCATAGGCATAGGTATGGAACACATAAGGGCTCTCCACCACCTTCCTTGACTGTGGGGTAGCACCTTGTAGCAGATAGTCATAATCGGCATCCACACAGGCAATCATATCCTCACCTATCCTCCCCTCGATGAAGTTCATGAGCACCGACTTCTTTCCGCGTTCAAGTCTCTGATGGGAGGGAAGCATTACCTCAAAGTAACGTTTGTCATCCTCGAAACGGCTCAATACGGTACGCCAGAAATAGATATCATCGTAACTCTCCACATAAGCTACGATACGCCGTCTTGCCTTTTTCGAGGTCATTTGGTTTGCCGCCTCGAAATAGCGACTATTGAGATGATCCTTCAGTCCTTTCATATTGATAGTAACTATAGTGACTATAGTTTCTATAGTAGCTATATAGTAATATCACTCACTTCCGTCACTTTATCCATCCAGCCACTCATAATGACAGCAGGCGAATGGGTGGTTAAGATAATCTGTACGTTAGGATTCAATTCCAATATTAAGCTAATGAGCTGTTTCTGCCATTCAATATGCAAGGACACCTCCGGCTCATCCATCAGGAGGACATAAGGTTGCTGGTCTTCCACCAAAACGGTCAGCAGGATAGCAAGCATCTGTTTCTCCCCACTGGAGAGCTTATACGGCAACAATGTCTCACCTATTTGCGAGAAGCGTATCTCATTCTCCGTACGAATGATTTGCTTCCCTGTCTCCTTAAACAAGTCATCGACAATATCCTGAAAGCGTTTCTTAGGTTCTGACAGATGCTGGGCAGCATCCATATTACCCTTTTGCAGTTCTTCGATGATACGGTTGCCGATATTCACCTGATAGTCGAGATATTTACGTTGCAGGTTATAGAGTTGCAGGTCGAGTAGTGAGCCACCCCCCATACCGGCAAGAGCAGACAGCGTCTCGCGCATCACCCCGTCCCCTTCCGACAGGGTTTGTGAGATATTACTGTCTAATGAGCGGATGATGTCGAAGCGCACATGGGTAGCGTCCTCCGGCTCAGACTTGATACGCACTCCTTTCAGCATATGGTTTTGGATATCCCCATTGGTATTGATACTCCTCACCACCTTATTTAATATAGTAGACTTACCCACACCATTGATACCACTGAGCACATTCACCTTGGGGTCGAGATCCCATACGATGTGCTTCCTACCACCCCATAGAGAGTCTATCTCTATCTGCTTGATATAATCCGCGTACTTTTGCATATTGATTATGTTTATATCGCAAAAATAGTGATTATTCCCGAATTATGTGTACTTTTGCAGGCGAAAAAATATTAAAATGGACAAAACAAGTAATAATCGTGCCCTTATCGCACACCTTTCCATGTTTGGAGCATGTGCCGGATGGGGACTCATGGCACCCATAGGGAAAGATGCTATGACACATGGTTTCGATGGCATCGCCATGGTCACTTTCAGGGTCGTGGGGGCATGTCTGCTATTCTGGATAGCCTCTCTCTTCGCACCCAAGGAACATGTTCCTTTGCGTGACAAGCTGATGTTCATAGGCGCAGGACTCTTCGGACTGGTATGCAACCAGTGTTGCTATACGATAGGACTCAGCATTACCTCCCCTATCAATGCCTCTATCGTGACAACCTCCATGCCTATCTTTGCCATGGTATTGGCGGCACTGATTCTGAAAGAGCCGATTACCGGCAAGAAAGCGTTAGGTGTCCTGATGGGATGCTCTGGTGCTTTGATATTGATATTAACCTCTGCCGCCCATGCCAACGACAAGGTGGGTGATATCCGTGGTGACCTGTTCTGTCTCTTCGCCCAGTTCTCATTTGCGCTATACTTGTCATTGTTCAATCCATTGATACGACGTTACAACGTCTTCACTATCAACAAGTATATGTTCTCGTGGGCGACACTCATGCTATTGCCTTTCACTTTCTCCCATGTAGCTGGTGTCTTGGCACAACCCATCCCTACTAAGACATGGTGGGAAGTCGGCTATGTCGTATGTATAGGAACTTTCTTAGGTTATATCCTGACGATGATAGGACAGCGTACACTACGTCCTACTGTCGTTTCTGTATATAATTATGTACAACCTATCGTCTCTGTTGCCGCGTCGTTGCTGATGGGTATCGGGGTTCTGAAACCCACCCATGCCCTTGCCGTAATACTGGTATTCAGTGGTGTATGGCTGGTAACGAAGTCGAAGTCCAGAAAAGATATGGAACAAGAAAAAGAAAAGGCGACCAATCAGTAACGGTCACCTTTTGTCTTTGTCCAGAAGTCCTCTAGTCGTATCAAGAAGAGGAGTGTGCTATATCCTGGAATTTCACCATTGTCAGCGGTACCGTATCCCAACTGATAGGGAATGGTCACGAGCCAATAGTCACCCTTATGCATGTTCAACAAAGCTGTTGTGAAACCTGCCACCAGACTATTAGCTGCGAACTTTCTGGGTACAGCCGTATCCCAGTCGAAGGGCTCCAGATAGCTCTGGTCAAACTGATACCCTGAGGCATACGATGGTGAAGGGATCAGATGACCTACATAATGCACCTGTACCGTATCGTTCAGGTAGGGTGTTGCCGCAGGAGCATTCTCATCACTTTCCAACTCTGTCACCAGCACGTAGTCCGTATGTTTGGTAGCCACCTCCTCTTTCATGGAGTACTTCCTCAGCGTAAAGTCGTAGTCGTTGGCAAGATAGGCAGCCTCGAAGTACTGCTCGTTCTTGTTCTTCCAGTCAGCATACTCTACGATGGCATCGTCTTTCTCACTGCATGACACGAGGACGAGCAGTGAGAGACAGACGAATATGTAATGCTTGATATTCATTATTGCAGTTTTTTAAGCAGACTTGCGATGCTTA
>CALFUF010000013.1 GCA_937916405.1 uncultured Prevotella sp. | reverse complement strand
AAAAGTCTTATCCTTTAGGGGGTATAACCTTTATCGGAAACGAGGTAAAGTCCTATGGAAAGCGATGTAAACCTATAGGCTTTACTTGGGGCTTAGTGAAAAGGTTAAAATGTGAAAAACGGGGACGGTTGCCAAAGCCACAAAAGAAAGTGGAGGACCACCCATGCGGGGCAGTCCTCCAGATTGACTAATTCGGGCAAGTCGCTCACTTCACGAGAACCTTCTTGCCGTTCACGATGTATAGACCCTTGGTGGGCTTAGCCACACGGCGGCCCTGCAGGTCGAATATCACGGTGTTCTTGCTATCAGCCTTGGCAGCAACCTCGGTGATGCCGGTGACACCCTCCTCTTTCAGATAGGCGACGATGTCGAACCAGCCGATGTCAGAGCGGTTCTCCTCACCCAGACCACGGTAGATGCTCTGTACACCAATCTTCTTCCAGGTAATGATTTCATTAGGATCCTGGTTCAGGTAAACGATAGAACCGCCGGTGTAGATGTCGTAATCGTCAGTGAATTTGTAGGGAATCTCAGTCAGGTTCTCGGTCAGCTTCACATAGAGACCGGTGGTGAGAGTCAGTTCCTTCTGCTCACCCTTTTCATCGACGATGTAGATGACATAGCTCAGCTTGTCCTGCACCATCTGGTTGCCGTCGACATCCTCAGTGGGGATGTTGAAGTCAACATGAGGATAAGTTACGAAGATCGGATTGCCGTCGGTGTCGGTAGTGTTGTTGTTGTCGTCCACACCGATAAGGACAAAGTCTTTAACCGATGGGGCGGCAGGCGTGGCGGCTACCTCGGTGACCTTGGTCAGCACAACGCTCTCCAGCTTGTCCCAGGCATAGCCGTCTCCGCCAACAGAGATGAACGCGTCTGCGGTGTACTTGTCGGCAACGGGATCGTAGGTGAATGTGGTCGCCTCAGAAGTCAGCTCTTCGTCACCGAAGAAGGACTCATAGACACCCAGGAGTGTGGCGGGGACGGTGACGACATTGTTCTCGTCGATAGTTCCCTTCACCCAAGCATCAGCAATATATTCGCTCAGGCCCTGGATGTAGACCTCGTTCTCGCCATAGCGGCCAACGAGCACCTCACGGGTGACATCTTCCTGATAATAGCTGTCGAAGGCGGTGAGGAAGTAAGGCTGAGTGACGAGATCCTCGGGAACCTCCACTGTGACGGGCACCTCAGGAGCGTCGCGGGTAATCTCCACATTGTAGTAGTACTCAAAATAGGACACCTTGTTAGGCTCGACACTGATGACGATGTAGCTGTTGGTGGAGAGCACGCCTTTCTCTGCGTCGTAGTCAAAGATACCCTTAGTAGCAGTGCTGCCGTCGGTAGTGGGCACGAACCACAGGTCGTATCCGTAGGTCTCGTTATAGCCCAGGTACTGACCGTAGTCGAACGTGGCTGTGCCAGTCCCGGTGTCGATGGTGCCCTTGATCCATGAGTCAGGCATATCCTGGCTGATGCCCTGGATGAAGATATCTGTGCCGTCGACGGCTACCTTGACCTCTGCTCCCTTCACTGCATCGTACGCAGCACTGGCGGTGTAGTACCATGTCTCGGTCTCCACGCCCACAGGTAGTTTTACCAGTTCCTTCGGATAGATGGAGTAGCTATATGTCAGCTCGGGCAGCAGCTCGTCGGCGGTGGTGTTCTTCACACTTCCCGCGGGGATGACCACGGTGTACTCGCCCTTGGCAGTCTGCTCAGCGAACGCGATGGTCAGATATTTGGCTTCAGCGATGGTGATGTTGGCAGTAGCCACAGGCTCCTCGCCGCCGTTCATGTAAAGCTGGGCCTTGGCACCCTCAACTGCCTTAACGGCATAGTTGTTGAAGGTCAGGGTGATGGTGCTCAGTGCGTCAATCATTCCCTCCGCAGGATCAACCACGATGTCAGGCTGCTGAACATTTGAACTCTTCAGCTTGATGTTGTCCACCACTATATAGAACTGGTCGGTGCAGTTGAAATGGCGGATGGCAACGTAGCCCTCCTTACCCTCAAAGGCGCGCAGGTCTACGCTGTACTCATACCAATTTCCCTGAGCCCTGCGGGGGGCATTGGCCATACGCGAAGCGGTGAGCGTCCATACCTGGACGTTCTCGAAGTCGGCAGCATCCTTGTTACCCTTTGTAGAAACAGCCACAGCGAAGTTCTCTGCGGGATAGGCGGCATCCTGTGCGCAAGCGTAGAAGGTGATGCAGCCGTCGAGCACCATCTTGGGCGACACGAGGTAGTTGTCGGGAGTCAGCGCACCTACGTCCTTGACATAGCTCTGAGAGTAGGCGGCGTTAGTACCATCAACACCATAACCGCGAAGACCCCAGTTATAGCCGTCACCGTCAGCGTCGATGGTGGTCCAGCCTTGCAGGGTGCCGTCGTTGAAGTCGTAAACGTATTCGGGCAGGTCGATGGTTGAGGGATCGAAGGTATCGCCAGCATAATCCTTGATGTGGAACCACTGAATCTCCGTAGCGTTCTCCTCACCGCCGCCACGGTAGATGCTCTGGATGCCCAGGTTGTTCCAGTCAGCGGAGTAGAGATCGTTCAGGTAGATCAGCTTGTCGTAGAAGTCGTAGTTCTCCGTGAATCCGTAAGGAATCTCTGTCAGGTTCTCCGTCAGTTTAATGTGCGTGTCGGGTGTGAATGTCAGCGGGGAAATCTTGCCCTCGATGTCTGTGTAGATGATGTAAGACAGCTTTGAGGCAACCATGCCGTTGCCGTCCACGTCCACGTTGGGCACGTTGAAGTTGATGTAATAGCCGTACTGGCCGTTGGTCAGGGCAGTAATAGCTGGGTTAGCTGGCATGACAGCCTTCTCAACAACACCTTTCAACACGGGATTAGTGGCATAGACATCAATGTATTTGCCACCCAGTATTGAGTACACATCGCCTGTGGCGGTATAGGTGTCGTTACCAGCGTCGTAGGTGAACACTGCCTCCTCAATGAAGTAGCTGTTGTAGCCTGCATAGTTACCCAGAAACTGGTTGGCAGGGAAGGTGATGGTGTTGCCATCCTTCGTGCCCTTAATCAGTGCATCGGGAATGTAAGAGCTGAATCCCTTGATATAGACATCAGTGCCGTCGATTCCCACGTAGGCAGTGCCACTGGCTGCCTTCTCGTTGTAGTCGGTGTAGGTCATGGCATACTCCTTAAACTCCAGTCCAACGGGAGCTACCACCACCTGAGGAGCCTCGGCAGGTGTCAGCGTGCTTTCAGGCATCCAGTAAGGAGTGAGGGAGTAGCCATCGTATTGTCCACCGGTGAGGACACGCACGAGCCAGTCCTCAAAGATAAGTGTGCCATCATTGTTGATGTCAATGTAGATGTCGTTGTAATACCAGCCAGCCTCATAGTCTGCGTCACCCTCGTAGTAGAACAGGCCATAGAGAGCATAGTCGCCATACTGCGATGTGCCGATAATCTGTCCGCCCTCCACGACGATAACACCATAATCATTGTCGATAGTACCCGTCAGGTCGTTGTCAAACATACCGGAGATGGTGACGGTACCTTCCTGAGCGCCGGCACTGATGGTGACGTCTGCCGAGCCGGCAGTACCCTCAACGGTCGTGGGATCTTGGACACATTCGTCTGCTTGAGCATACTCCCAAAGATAGGTACCCTCCAGGTCGGCAGCAGCAACCGCCCTCCTGGATGCACGAGTTTTTGCAACGCCTCTCTTGTTGACATTCTTTGCCAGCTTGTTGGCGCTGAACTGCTTACCGAGCTGCACACTGGTCTTTGCAGGCGCGAATGGCAGCTTTGTGAATTGCTTCTTCGGCCCTGCGGCGAAAGTCACCACGGCACATAGAAGAGCAATCATTAGAAACGTAAACTTTTTCATAAGCTTTTTTGTTGTGTTTGAAAATAAAATATATTAGGTATGTATAATCTTTCCTCAAATACAAAAGTAAACATATTTGGCGACAACAGAAACGTAATAATGTTAAATAATTTAAATCATGCTTTTTTGGATATATCTTGAATAATTATTGTCTAATTTGATTATCCGCTATCATACCACCAAGACAGAGGAATCAGGGGGATTGGAACAAAACAGGAAGGTGTCGCCTTCGTGGTCCGTAGGCACCTCCTTCACTTCTTTTTGAGCATAGCCTTTAACCGTTTATAACCTTCAACACCAAGAATGGTCAAGCCACCATACTGGCAGGTCTTAGCCAATCCGAAGAGGATAGTCCATAACACCCCCTTGGCAGTCACACTGATTGGTAATAGCATCTGGGCGAAGGACAGAATATAGAAGGGGATACAGCATAACAGGACAATAACACCTGTCCTGAAGGATAGTGACTGCAACCATGCCTTGACTTTCGCAAATATACTTTTCATCCTTCTATGATTCTTGTTTTTCTAATCCCATCTTTTTTGCCTTCTCCATCAGAAGGCGCATTAAAGGTTCACGCTCGTTCTCCACCTTATTGTCGAGAACTGCGTCTTTGAGGTATTGCTTGAGAACACCGACCTCACGAGAGGGAGTGAGATGAAAGAGTTCCATAATCTCGTTGCCGTCGATGACTGGCTGCAGTAAGCGCTTATAATCTTTTTCTTTCAGATCAGCAAGTTTCTCACGTACCGTACGGAAGTTTTCCAAAAACATCTTTTTACGCACTTCATTCTTCGAGGTGATGTCTGCCTCGCAAAGAGTCATCAGGTCATCTATATCATCACCTGCGTCATTCAGTAAACGACGTACGGCGGAGTCGGTCACTTCCTCATCTGCGATGGCGATGGGACGCATGTGAAGATCGACAAGTTTCTGAACATAGCGCATTTCCATCCCCATTGGCAATTTAAGTCGGCGGAAGATATCTTGTACCATCTTCGCACCAATATAATTATGGTTATGGAACGTCCATCCTATCTTGGGTTCCCAACGCTTTGTCTTTGTCTTGCCTATGTCGTGTAACAAAGCACTCCATCTCAACCATAAAGGCGCATTCTGGCGACAAACATTCTCCAGAACTTCAAGGGTATGGTAAAAATTGTTTTTGTGGGCTCGCCCGTCTCTCTTCTCAATAATATCTAGAGCTGCAAGCTCTGGAAGTATGATTTGCAATAGTCCACAACGCTGAAGATACTCAAAACCAATGCTTGGATGAGGTGCCATCATTATTTTGTTCAGTTCTACCTCAATACGCTCTCCACTGACAATCTTGATGCGATCAGCCATTCTGTTCAAAGCATCAAAGGTCTCTTCCTCTATCTGGAAATTGAGCTGGGTAGCAAAACGGACACAACGCATCATACGTAGAGGATCATCGGAAAAGGTCACCTCTGGATCGAGAGGAGTAGCAATGATATGGTCTTGCAGGTCTGCAATGCCATTGAAAGGATCAACTAATTCACCGAAACGATCTTTATTCAAGCAAATCGCCATGGCATTGATGGTGAAGTCACGACGGTTCTGGTCATCTTCCAGAGTACCATTCTCCACAATGGGTTTGCGAGAGTCATGACTGTAACTTTCCTTACGGGCACCGACAAATTCGATTTCCATGCCACGGCATTTCACCTGAGCTGTTCCGAAATTGCGGAAGACAGAGAGATGCGCCCTCTTCCCCAATTCTTTCTTTAGGGCTGATGCCACCTCGATTCCGCTGCCTACCACAACAACATCGATATCATCTGACGGACGCTCCAAGAAAATATCACGGACATAACCTCCCACCACATAGCACTCAACGCCTAAACGGTCGGCGACAGCACTTATCTGATGGAATATTTCCAGATCTAATATCTTAGCCAAAGCGGCATCGGAATAAAGCTTCATTCTACTGACTAATCTCTTTCGACTGCAAAAGTACAAAAAATATTTATAAAACTTAATTCTTATTTCCTAAATTATTTGTACCTTTGCACACAAATAGAAAAACTTAATATGAATATTATGAAACAAATTTTGACAGCGCTCCTTTTGTGGGCAGCTATGAATGTTTCTGCCTTTAACGTTGATAACTACAAGAACTTAGAGACTTTGACGCTCGACGTTCCTGAAATGAAGGCAGAATTAGGTTCTTTAAGTAATGAGAATTATAACAAAAGGGAACTTGACCTGAATGCTCCAGAGCCCAAAATGGACTTTGCGTTTTTTAAGTCACGCACCAACCCTAATACAAAGGCTTATAAGTTCATGGACGACATGACCTTTGCCGGTCTCCCCCTCTTCATTGCCGGTATTATTGCCAAGAGTGAGAAGAATGCTTTCAAGCAACAAGACAAGCACTCGTTAGTAACAAAATTCAAGACTGGCATCGACGACTACGCCCAGTTCTTTGGACCTGCCGCTGTAGTGGGTTTGAAACTGGCAGGCGTAGAGGGACGTAGTGACTGGCCTCGACTGTTGGCAAGTGCTGGTATGGGTTATGGAATCATGGCGCTTCTTGTCAACACCATCAAATATTCAGCCAAAGAGATGCGCCCCGATGGAAGTACAGCCAACTCATGGCCTTCTGGTCATACTGCCACTGCTTTCGTAGGTGCCACGCTGCTGCACAAGGAGTATGGTCTGACTCGCTCTCCTTGGTATTCTGTAGCTGGTTATGGTGTAGCTACGGCAACAGGTGTCATGCGTGTACTTAACAACCGCCACTGGATTTCCGATGTGCTCTCCGGCGCCGGTCTCGGAATGCTCTCTGGTGAGTTAGGCTATGCCATCTGTGACTTGCTCTTCAAGGGTAAGGGACTACTTCGCAACGACATCCCTGGTATGGCTAACGTCATCAAACACCCCTCGTTCTTCTCCATCTCGATGGGTATCGGTTTTGGCACTCGCGACTTTGACTTTGACATGACAGAGTACGGATGGTCTGATGATTTGCACTTGAAGTTCCAGGCTTCCACAGCAGTAAGCGCCGAAGGTGCCTACTTCTTCAACCCCTATATTGGTGTCGGTGGTCGCCTGCGTGTAAAAAGCACACCTATCAAGGGATGGGATAAGATTGTGGATTTCGGATGGGAAGACGTAGATTTTTTCTACAATAGTTTAGAGGAAGACGAACAGGAAGCATTGGAAAAGAATATTGATAATATTGACTTCATCATCGAGAGCGATCACCTGACAGAATTTGCTGGCGACATTGGTGTTTACTTCAATTTACCATTGTCCGACCGTTTTGCTCTGGGTAGCAAACTGCTCCTTGGTCGCAGTATCATGCAGGAACTGGCACTTGACGCTACTATGTCCGGACAGCACTATTATAAGATGGACGACACAGCGGAAAACCCCAGAGGAGATGCCTTCGAGACCCAATGGGACTATTTTAAGGTAACTGGTAATAACAGCACGAAGTTTGGAACTGGTATATCGCTCACCTATGCCTACAAGCAGAATTTCTCATGGAAGATATTCGTCGACTATGACTACACCCGTAAAACCTACACCATGGATTACGACTTCGGCGGCATGTATACAGGACTGTTCCCTGAGGATTTTGCAAGTTTGACTCCACAAGAAAGTGCACAATTCAAGGAGGCAACTTCTGCATCACAAAGCATTAAGAAGAGTATGCACTCCTTCGTGCTGGGTGCTTCATTCTCCATTAATTTCTAAATTGGTACAATGGCAGAGACTAACGAGAAAACCAACGCACAGTTTGAACAGGTGATGCAGGAATGCCGCAGCCTGTTTGAGAAGAAGCTTCACGACTATGGAGCTTCTTGGCGTATCCTACGCCCACAGTCGCTCACCGACCAATTATTTATCAAGGCTAAGCGTATCCGCTCTTTGGAGATTAAGAAGGAGTCGCTGGTGGGTGAAGGCATCCGCCCTGAGTTTATCGCCTTGATTAACTATGGAATCGTGGGACTCATCCAACTGGCGAATGGTTTTTCTGACACAGTTGACATGCAATCTAAAGAGGCGATGGCGCTCTATGACCGCTATGCCTTAGAGGCTCTCGAACTGATGAAACGCAAGAACCACGACTACGACGAAGCATGGCGTGGTATGCGTGTAAGCAGTTACACTGACTTCATCCTCACCAAAATAGAACGTATCAAGGAGATAGAGAATCTCCAAGGCGACACCCTCGTTAGCGAGGGTGTCGATGCCAACTATATGGACATCATCAACTACGCGGTCTTCGGAGCGATCAAGTTGAGTGAACAAGGATGAAAAAGATATTGGTGAATATCGCCCGTTTCGTGGTCGCACTGACCTTTATCCTCTCAGGATTTGTCAAGGCAGTAGACCCAATGGGCACACAATATAAAATTGCTGACTATTTGGCGGCGATGCATCTTGGGACATATATTCCCGATTTCATCACGCTTATTGTTTCCGTCATATTGTCGGCAGCCGAGTTTTGGCTTGGCATTTGTTTACTTTTTGCCATACGGCGGCGTGTAGTGACACGCATCATACTGATATGGCTCATTATCATGACACCGCTGACCCTGTGGCTGGCTCTTACAGATTCTATCAGTGACTGCGGGTGTTTTGGTGATGCTATCGTGCTCACTAACTGGCAGACTTTTGGGAAGAATATCGTCTTATTGGCATGTGCGACACTCATTGCATGGCAGCCTTTAGAAATGATGCGCTTCATATCAAGGTCAAACCAGTGGATTGTGATGAACTTCACTGCCTTGTTCATCCTTTTGGTGGCAGGAGAGTCGCTTTACAAACTACCATATTTCGATTTCCGCCCCTATCATATAGGGACAGATTTGAGGAAAGGATGGCGACTCATGACAGAGGGGGAAGAGTCTCCTTATACAGACCTTTTTATGGAGCGTGAGGACGGGACGGATATCACTGACTCACTATTGAATCTGAAAGGTTATCTCTTTCTATTGGTCTCACCCCATCTGGAACTTGCTGACGAGAGTCAGTTTGATAAGCTGAACCAATTGTTCGAGTACACCTTTGAGAAAGGATATCCTCTATACGGTCTTACAGCAAGTAGTGAGAAGGCGATTAAAAGATGGAGAAGCGGAACAGGGGCAGAATATAAGTTTTGTCAGACTGATGATATTGTCTTGAAAACGATGATTAGGAGTAATCCTGGACTCATTCTTCTTAAAGATGGTAAGATTATCCGTAAATGGAGTAATAACGATCTGCCTGATGAAACTTTATTGACAGATAAATTAGAGAATGTGGAAATCGGTCAGATGCCAGAAGACTCCATACCTCAGAAGATAATGACCATCATTTTATGGTATGTACTACCTCTTTTCCTTCTAACAATCGCAGACCGTCTTTGGGCATGGTCAAACTGGATTAAGAAAAAAGAAAAGTTTAACATTTATCATATTTTAAAACGTAAAGACATGAGAAAGAAAATTGTAGCAGGAAACTGGAAGATGAACCTGAACCTGCAAGAAGGTGTTGCTCTAGCTAAAGAGTTGAATGAGGCACTTGCTGCCGACAAGCCAAACTGCGATGTTGTAATCTGCACTCCATTTATCCATCTTGCCTCTGTAGCTCAGGTTATTAATCAAGAGGTTATTGGACTTGGTGCAGAGAATTGTGCCGACAAGGAAAAGGGAGCCTTTACTGGTGAAGTATCTGCCGAAATGGTAAAGAGTACAGGAGCCCAATATGTCATTTTAGGTCACTCTGAGCGCCGTGAATATTACAAGGAGACTCCAGAGATTCTAAAAGAAAAAGTTCTGCTCGCCTTAAAAAATGGTTTGAAAGTTATCTTCTGCATTGGTGAGACCTTGGAAGAACGTGAGGGAAACAAGCAGAATGAAGTTGTAAAGGCAGAGTTAGAAGGTAGCGTTTTCAACCTCAGTGAGGAAGACTTCCGCAAGATAGTGATTGCCTATGAGCCAATTTGGGCAATAGGTACAGGTAAGACTGCTACAGCAGAACAGGCTGAGGAAATTCATGCGTATATCCGCTCTATTGTTGCCGACAAATACGGAAAGGCTGTTGCTGAGGATACCAGCATCTTATATGGTGGAAGCTGTAAGGCAAGCAATGCTCCTGAGCTTTTTGCTAAACCTGACATCGATGGTGGTCTGATCGGAGGCGCATCATTGAAATGTGCAGATTTCAAGGGCATTATTGACGCTTGGAAATAATAATTCACATGATGCATATATCCTTTCATCGTAACAGATGGATAGTCACTTTCATACTGTGTATTGGCATGCTGGCGCATGCCAATGCACAAACTTTTACTGAGCGTGTTCAAAAGAAGGTAGACGGTAAAGGTACGGTGACGATTCATCAAAGCGAGGAAATCGATCAACTGGTGAACGACCCTAGTGCGACTGGAGTTTCACAGCAGCCACAGAAGCCTAACGACAGTAAACAACAAAAAGAGCCCCCAAAGGACAACAAACAGGCAAATAGCTCAAACGTGCCGGTAGCATCCACAAACACCAACAAAGAGACTGAGGAGGTAGAACAAACTGCAGAGACTTCAAGAAAAGCCACTCAGAAAATTACAGGTTACCGCGTGCAGGCTTTTGCTGGTGGAAATTCCCGCAAAGACCGACAAACAGCCGAACAGATACGTAACAATATCAAGGCACAAATCCCCAATGTTTCTGTTTACGTTCATTTCTATTCTCCACGATGGATTTGCCGCGTTGGTAACTTCCGGACCTATGAAGAAGCCCACCAAATGATGGTAAGACTACAGAATATGGGCTACAAACAAGCATCTATTGTCAAAGGAAAAATAACTGTACCTTATTAATGAATACAGAGACAGAATTTAGAGACGGATTGGATGAACTTGCCGCTCACTATAAAGACATTCTTAAACTACTTGGAGAAGATGCAGGACGTGAAGGACTGCAAAAAACCCCCATGCGAGTGGCAAAAGCTATGCAAGTATTGACACGAGGCTATTCAATGGATGCCCATCAGGTGCTTCGCGATGCTCTTTTCAAAGAGGACTACAGCCAAATGGTGATAGTCAAGGACATCGATTTCTTCTCATTATGCGAGCACCATATGTTACCTTTCTACGGCAAGGCTCACGTTGCTTATATTCCCAATGGTTACATCACTGGTCTTTCTAAAATAGCACGCGTGGTAGATATCTATGCTCATCGCCTTCAAGTGCAAGAGCGCATGACACTGCAAATTAAACAGTGTATTGAGCAGACTCTTCACCCACTCGGAGTAATGGTGGTCATAGAGGCGAGACACATGTGTATGCAGATGCGGGGAGTAGAGAAACAAAACTCTATCACTACCACTAGTGAATTCAGTGGTGCATTTAACCAAGCCAAGACCAGACAAGAATTTATGAATTTAATACATAATTCTTAGACAACAATTCAAAATACTTCATATTATGGAACAAGACAACAAAAACTCATACCGGACCAAGCAATCGCTCCCTCAGGAGTTTTACCATAGCTGCTTGGGCAAAATCGTCATACTTCTTGTATTACTCTTTGTTCTCTTCATCATTGCTGTGATGACTAGACCATCAGACGAGAAGATGCAAACTGAGATGATGGACAATATCCGCGAATGTATCCAACAGAACGATAGTATAAAGGGGGATGCCATCGACGATGCCGTTGCAAACATGAGTCGTATCTTCACAGTGGCAGACACAACTATTAACGACAAAGAGGCTATGGAGGCATTTGACAAATATAACAAATTAGAAATTTACCAGCACTCTTTCTATTCTACAGCACGCCTTCGCAATAACTTAAGTGCTGAAGGAATTCGTGTGGGTATTGGTATCTTCAATTTGGTTATCCCAACTGTGAAATATAGTGATATCATCCTATTTGTCAGCACTATTAAGAATTACAACAAAGAACGACTCATTGACCCTGTGCCACAAGATGATTACATAGGTGAAAATCCTAATGTGACAGAATATCACTATTTAGGAGACCCAGATAATTAATGAGTTCAAAACACTTTAATACAAGAAAACCTCTCTCCATTTTGGAAAGAGGTTTTCTTTTGTGGGCGCTGAGGGATTCGAACCCCCGACCCTCTGCTTGTAAGGCAGATGCTCTAAACCAGCTGAGCTAAGCGCCCTTACTTGTTGTAAGCGGGTGCAAAGGTAAGGAGTTTTTTTGAAACCACCAAACTTTTGCACCACTTTTTTACTTTTTCTTTATAATTTATATAAATCACTCGCTGCCATTAGATCAACTTTCTTCTCTGCGAGAATACGCTCACAACTCTCCAAATCAGTAGGCCGAATCACCACATGCGCTACATCACCATTGGCAAAAGAGTACATATACTCTATAAAGACTCCTGCATCAGAGAGCATCTTAAGCACTTTTGCTAAAGAGCCACTAGTGTTTGGACATATAAATCCAATGACATCTGTGATCTTCACTGCAAAATGGGCTGCCTTCAAGACCTGATAAGCTTTGTCCGGGTCACTCACAATACAACGCAAAATTCCGAAATCAGAGTTATCTGCAATACTCATCGCAGAGAGATTAACTCCCGCTTCACCCAACACATCCGTCACCTCCGTGAGACGACCAGACTTATTCTCTAAGAAAATAGACAATTGCTTTGCTAACATAATATCTCTGTTTTTAGTTTTATAGTTTACGATTATCTATCACGCGCTTTGCCTTACCTGTCGAGCGCTCGATACCCTTAGGCTCCACCAGCTTGATCTTGAAGCCAAGACCAATGACGGAGCGAAGCTCTGCCTCCAGTTTCTTCTGCAAGCCAACCATCGTAGCCATATCATCGGTGAAGAAATCCTCCTTCACCTCCACTTTCAATTCGCTGGTATCTGTATTGTTAACACGGTCAACGGTTAACAAGAAATGAGGTTCATATTCTGGTAACGACAAAATGACTGCCTCAATTTGGGATGGGAAGACATTAACGCCACGAATAATCAGCATATCGTCACAACGTCCAAGGATGCGGTCCATGCGCACAAGAGTACGTCCACAGGAACATTTTTCATAATGAAGAGCCGTTAAGTCATGTGTACGATAACGCAGCAATGGCATACCCTCTTTTGTCAGATGGGTGAAAGTTAATTCACCTAATTCGCCTTCAGGCATTGGCTCACCCGTTTCAGGATTCAGAATCTCTGGGTAAAAATAATCCTCATTAAGGTGCGTGCCATGTTGGCATTCGCACTCATAGCCTACACCAGGACCAGCTATCTCGCTCAAGCCATAAATATCATATGCCTTAATACCCATAGATGACTCCAACTTCTGACGCATCTCCTCGGTCCACGGTTCAGCACCAAAGGCACCAATACGCAATTTGAACTCCTCACGAGGCCACTCGCTCTCACGCACTGCCTCACCTAAGAACATCGCATAAGAAGGGGTACAGCATAGCACTGATGCGCCAAAGTCATGCATCAACGTAATTTGCTTTTGCGTATTACCAGAAGACATTGGAATTACACTAGCACCAATATTCGTTGCGCCATCATGAGCGCCCAATCCACCCGTAAATAGCCCATAACCATATGACACCTGAAAAATATCATCTTTCGTAGCACCATAAGCTGTAAAAGCACGAGAGATCGCCTCCGTCCACATAGCGATATCCTTACGTGTATGAAGCACTACCACAGGTTTACCAGTTGTTCCTGATGAGGCATGAATGCGCACAATTTGACTCATTGGAACTGCCGCTAAACCAAAAGGATAGTTGTCGCGCAAGTCAAGCTTATTGGTAAACGGCAATTTAACGATATCATCAATATCCTTGATATCGCCTGGCTCTAAACCCATCTCTTGAAATTTCTTACGATAGAATGGCGTGTTATGATATACATACTCTGCCATCTTTCTTAGTCTGATGCTCTGGATCTCACGCAACTGCTCACGATCCATGCATTCTACACTCTCATTCCAAATCATTGTTCTTTTCATTTTCTTGTTATTGCTCTAAGTTCGTCATAGTTTTGTGTGTTGCAAAGGTAAATAATATTTATGAAAACACCAAAGAAAAGACCGTAAAACATTTTGTCTTACGGTCTTCTTTTTGTGGGCGCTGAGGGATTCGAACCCCCGACCCTCTGCTTGTAAGGCAGATGCTCTAAACCAGCTGAGCTAAGCGCCCTTAAAAATCCCGAGCGCGTTTGCGCTCGGGACTACTTATTATCGTTTAACTTGATTATTTCAACTCAACAGTTGCACGACGGTTGAAGCTGATTGGAGACAGTGTATCAACACCACCAGCTGCATTGATCTCAATGTTAGAGCGATCAACACCCATGTTAACAAGAGCGTCAGCAACAGCATTTGCACGCTTCTCAGACAGAGTCTGGTTGAAGTTAGCGTTACCAGTCTTGCTATCAGCATAACCAGTTACGACAATCTTAGCGTTGTTAGCCTTTGCAGCTTCAGCAACAGCCTGTACGTTCTGGAGATCCTTCTGTGAAGCAACCTTTGACTTACCGATGTTGAAGAATACAGATACTGGAGCAGAAACAATCTCCTTAACAGTAGTCTTAGCGTCAACAGCATTGGTAGCAGTTGGACACTTGTGGTTTGCAATCTGGTTGCGGAGACGAGCGTTCTCTGCATTAGCGTCAGCAAGCTGAGCGTTCAGAGCGTCGATCTGACCCTGAGAGAGAGCCTTGATAGCCTCTACGTCTGGAGTCTTGCTCCAAGTAGCCTTACCGAAGTTGTAAGTCAAACCAACCTCAACACTGAGAGTACGGTCCATGTTCTTGAAAGTATTCTTCGTTGTAGAATTTGTAGCATTGATACCATCGAAACGAGGATCGAACAAACCATAGTTGATATCAAGGTTGATAGCAACCTTCTTGTTCAGACGGAACATGTTCAAGATACCAGCATTCAAATCCATAGAGTATGTGTTGTAGCTCATGTTGCGACCTACACCAGCACCTACATAAGGAATGAAGTTCCATACACGAGTTTCACTGTAACCACACAGCATATTGCTGAGGTTGAACAGAACCTGCTCATTCAATACCCAATACTTACTAGCATTGTCTTTCTTGTTCTCACCGATAACCGAGCGACCCCAAATTCCAGTAAACTTAGTGCGAAGACCGATACCTGGAGTAAACCACTTACCAAGGGCTACTGAGAAACCGAGGTTTGTACGGTAGTTCTTGAAAAGAGTTTTGGGCTTCATAAAAGCACCTTCCTGACTTCCATAGAAAGAAGTTCCAACAACATTAGCCTGAACAAACCAGTTGCTCCAGAAAGAATTAGTTGCAACGCTGTACTTCTCTGTAGGTACAGCCTCCTGTGCCATTGAGACAACAGAAACACCGGCAAAAGCCAGTACCATTAATAACTTTTTCATACCTATACTAATATTAATATTAAATGATATACACTTTTATCAATTATTGTGCAAAAGTAAACATAATTTTCAAATCTACAAACTTTTTTGGGAAAAAATTGCACTTTTTTACGAAAAAAGTTGATTTTTATCGGTTTTAATACCCCAAAATGCTCTAAATAAAGTTAAAATCATCTTAATAATTGTTCTATCTCACGCTGAGGCAAGATACAAAGGATAGCTTTGCCATCAGGAGTATAATTCACATTAGAGCAAGCAAACAGCTCATTTACAATATTTTCCATTTCCTCATTATTAAGAATCTGTCCTTGTGGTATCGCAGCATGACGAGCAAGGCTTAAAGCGAGAGACGAATGAATGTCGTGTAAACTTCCGAAGCCTTTCTCTATGGTATCACTCACCATCTCTTGAAGCAACTGGACAAAATTCAGTCCATCAAGACCAGCAGGAATTGCTTGAATACCGTAACTATATTTCCCAAGATCTGTCAATTCAAATCCCATCGCTTGTAATTCTGGCAGTATTTTCTCCAAAACAACAGCATCAGACGCAGAGAACTGTACAACTTCAGGAAACAACATTCGTTGACTATTGACAGTTTGAGACTCCAGTTGAGTTAAATATCGCTCATATCGAATACGTACATCAGCACGGTACTGATCGATAATCATCAAACCAGACTTTACTGCTGTCATTATATAGCGCCCTTTATATTGATAATGTACAGGAGACTTTTCCTCCACCTCAAACACTTCCATTTCCATGGGTTGTTGGGTTTGCTCCAGCAATTGTTCATAAAGCTTTTCCCATCCTTCAATTATTTTCTTGGAACGCTCTACAGGTTGATGCTGCTTAAACGGATTATATGAAGGATTGTACGAAGGAAGAGGGGAGTCTACCTTCTGGGCAACAGGATTGAAAGTTGGAATATCTGGTTGCCCTTCCGTGTCGAAATCAATCTGGGGTATTTCACAAAACCTGCCTATAGCATCTCTGACGGCAGCTATAAGAATCTGCCAGATTGTTTGCTCATTTTCAAATTTAATTTCAGTTTTAGTCGGATGGATATTCACATCGATATCACTTGGGGCAACTTCAAAGTATATAAAATAAGGTACCTGCATACCAACAGGAACTAAACGATCAAATGCCTGCATCACTGCTTTATGAAAATAGGCATGTTTCATGAAACGTCCATTAACAAAAAAGTACTCATGCGCCCCTTTCTTCTTGGCAGACTCAGGTTTACCAACAAAACCCGAAATTTTACATACTGCCGTATCTACCTTCACTTCCAACAAATCCTGATTGAAGCGTTTGCCAAATACGTCAACTATACGTTGGCGAAGGGTTCCACCTTTTAAGTTCAGCAACTCCTGTCCATTGCTATATAAAGAGAAGTATATCTTAGGATATACTAATACGATACGCTCAAATGCTGTAATAATATTATTCAGCTCTGTCGCGTTTGACTTGAGGAACTTGCGACGGGCAGGTACATTATAGAAAAGATTCTCTACTTTGAAATTACTACCGACAGGACAACTGATGGGTTCTTGTGACTCTACTTTCGAACCAGAAATATGTAAACAAGTACCAAGTTCATTCCCCTCCAACCTTGTACGTAATTCTACTTGAGAAACAGCAACAACAGACGGCAATGCCTCACCGCGAAAGCCCATTGTGGTCAAAGCAAATAAATCATCCGCTTTTCTAATCTTTGAAGTTGCATGCCGTTCAAAGGCTAGTCGGGCATCAGTATCCGACATTCCTTTTCCATCATCAATTACCTGAATGGAAGTACGTCCGGCATCTACCACCAGGACTCGAATCGTTTGTGCACCAGCATCCACAGCATTCTCTACTAACTCTTTAACAACAGACGCAGGGCGTTGTATCACTTCACCTGCAGCAATCTGATTGGCAACAGAATCTGGCAATAGCTGTATTACGTCACTCATCCTTCGTCTCCTTTCTGTTCAATTTTTGTTTTGGAGCTTCCCTACGCTTGATTTCTTTCAGTTCTTGTCCAGCATTCTTTGGCCGCCAATTAAAGATATCATCCTTATCAAGCGGTCGGATATAATCAAACCAAGCATACTGGGGAAGGAAATATTTGGACGGTGGAATCTGCGTCATAGGATAAAGAGTTCCTACAGGTTTCTCCATCCATATCTTCTTCATCTTCCTCTTTTCAAGGAACATTTTCATCAGAGGTGTCTCTGTATAGTTCAATCCTATAAGTGTACTGTCTGACTCATCTATAGGATAATAGACTATCAACACATTACCTACAGCATCCGTTTCATAAATCTCACCTTTCTCAAAAAAAGCTAACATCTCTTTAGAAGAAACCTGATTAAAATGGACTGTATCTGACATCTGCTCTGTGGAGAAAGCCTGCCCTATTACATGAGCTCTATTGATTGTGGAGTCTTTCATATAGACACGTATCTCCTCACCAAATAACTGTTGACTATTATTCCAGACAATTGGATCTCGATACATCGTCATACAAGAATCTTTCGAATTATAAACCAGTGAGTCACACACAGCCTGAACGTCTATTCGGTATGCGCGTACCTTATTATATGCATGTATCTTACGATAGACAGAATCCGTGTTGATATTGTAAGTAAACAATTTAAAAGTATCAGCATGCATATATAGTGTATCCTTTTGGGAGAAATCCATTGCCACAGCTCTATTGGTAGCCATCGCATATCCCGTTGAGTCATTATACTCACAATAGTCACCTGTCAACCGGTTTTTATTTGTAGAGTCTGTATATATGACATTCCAATAAGCATAACTGGTACCTTTCTTAGCATCATGGTAGACACTATCCCCCACCATAGTCCGACCTTGGTCATTCATTACAGAACGCCCAAAGAGCTCTGAAGTCTCAGTCTTCGTATTATAATAACCATCCTCACTGTAAATGTGACTCGTACCTGAAGTAATATTGGAGGGTCCTACAATATGAGCACGAGAAGTTTGTGTGTCATAATACAAAGAATCTGTAGTTAGATAGAAATTCTTGTCACGAAGACGGACATCATAATAGAACATCGCTATTTTGGTGTCCGTATGATATTCTCCCCAGTCACTGGTCAGTGTAGAATTATTATCTACCAGCTTTCCGCCTTCGAAAAAATTACCGAAATTATACAGACGGTCATAATCGAGGCTATCCGTATAAAGTGTAGACTGCCTATGTTTAAGCACTACATTATAACGAGCCTGAGCTATTTGCGCATTCCCGTCATAATAAGCATAGTCACTAAAGAGTTTTAGCGTATCGCCCTGTAACATCTTGACATGACCGAAAGCCTCAAAGGAATTAGTCTGCTGGAAGAAATTAGCACTATCGCAATAGAGGTTAGCACCCATATGGCGAAAATGAACATTACCCACCAATATCTGAGCGTCTCCATTCCGATACTGGTCGTAACGCAACTGGTCGGAGTGAACCAGATAGACACGCTTATCCTCTTGCCGCTTGCGGGGAGTATTACGCTTGCGGGAAGGCTGCATCGCCCAGACGAGACTCAACCCGAACAGGCACAGCAGCAGGAAAGCTACTGTACGGAGTCTCATTTAATCCAGCCCTGATATTCAAATTGGCAATCCTTATATCTGTCGTTTATACGGACATAGGTTGACTTGATTTTGTTAACCACCCATTGATGAAGTTTTTCTTGACGACGTTTCTCAAGTACCACATCCTTCATTACCTGGAAATCTTCCGTAATAGTTGCTTTGTGTCCTTCCGTACGGCTCTTCAACTTCGCAATGACGCAAACTGTTTTTCCACGATCGTTTATCATCTGGAAGGGGGCAGAGATATCACCTACTTTCAAAGAGTCCACCGCACGAGCCACCTCTGAAGGAAGATCTTGCAGTTGGAAGCGGGAAGTACGACCATTTTGTGTGGCATTAGCCATTAGTCCATTATTATTACGGGTGTCCTTATCATCGGAAATCAGAGAAGCACCAGCCTCAAAGGTGAATTTTCCTTCCCTGATGTCAGAACGGATAGAGTCCAGCCGAGCTAAAGACTGGTCGATTGCCTCTTGGCTAACAACTGGTTTGCGGAGAATGTGACGAACATTCACCTTATCACCTCGCTTGTCTATCAACTGAATAATATGGAATCCAAACTCAGACTCAACTATTTTTGAGATTTTCTTCGGGTCTGTCAAGTTAAAAGCGACATTGGCAAAAGCTTGATCGAGTGTGCCACGTCCAGTATAGCCCAACTCGCCACCACGACGAGCAGTACCTGGGTCTTCAGAATATAGACGAGCCAATGTCTGGAAAGAGGTCTCTCCCCTATTCACGCGATCGGTATAGTCACGCAACTCCTCTTTAACTCGATTCACCTCTTCCTGACTAACACGTGGCGTCTGGGCAATGATCTGCACCTCAACCTCTGTGGGTACGAAAGGAATACTGTCTTGAGACAGGTCTGCGAAATATCTGCGAACGTCAGCAGGGGTGACAGTGATATCCTTCACCAATTGGCGTTGCATTCCCTGAATCAACTGACGATCACGAAATGACTCACGAAGCTCATTACGAATCTGATTCATGCTCTTTTTGTGATACTCTTCCAGTTTCTCACGAGAGCCAATCACAGAGACCATATACTCAATCTGCTGTTCTATACCTTGCGTTATCTCAGCCTCAGTCACCTCAATACTATCAATGGCTGCCTGATGGAGATAGAGTTTCTGCACAGCAATCTGCTCAGGGATAGCACAGTCTGGATCACCTTTCCAGCGCATTCCCTCTTGCTGACCCTGGATACGCATTGCTTCCACATCAGATTTCAGGATAGCTTCATCACCAACTACCCAGATTACCTCGTCCACCACACTCTGAACTCTCGTGCTATCATCAGCCATCCTTGCCTGTATGGGCAAGGCGGTCAACAAAGCTGCTATTGCAATAATACCTCGTATCTTCATGATCAACGATGATTGTTTACTGTCTTTAATACCTTTTTATTTATGCTTACCAGATACTTCTTCCTCAAATCAGTCACCCAGCGTTTATTCATTTCTTCCTGCAAATCAGCTACCACCAGTTCCCGTACTTCTGTATAGTCTTTGGGCTTAAAGCCTTTGCGTTTATATTTCTTTTTATTCTTCTTGAAATAGTATTTCAGTGCTTCCTCATCCTCAGCGGCATGCCGCCCTACAGACTGTTTTCCCTGCTCATACAAAAGAAGTCCTTCATAATACTCTTTTTGCAAACCTTGCATTGGCATTTCGATATTTCCAATGGGCGCATCATCACGAATGGGTCGTTTCTCTACATCATAGGAATATGTTTCTTCTAATTCACCAAAGGGCTTACGATCTTTCATCAATAAGATATGGTAACCTATAGTAGAAAGGAAGGGACGGCTCATCTCTCCTTTCCTCAGTCCGAAGGCAACATCCTCTATTTCTTTGAGCATTTGCCCTCGTCCATACCAGCCCATCACGCCATCAGCAACAGATGAATTCTTGTCTTGGGAGTATTGACGAGCCAGCTGTCCGAAATCTCCCCCGTCCTGCAAGTCCTGATATATCGACTCTATCTGTTTTTGTGCCTGTCGCTGTTCTTCCCGACTTGCCTTTTGAGGAAGCCGTATCATTATCTGGGCAGGACAAATCACCTCACCGTATCCCATCTTTCTGACTCTCCATTTGTCTGAGCCCTGTGGAACAACAGGAGTGGCATCCAAAATAGGGACTGTCTGTTCTGGCAGACCATTCAGACAGCGTACGTATTCCGCCTTGAATGAAGAAGTAGCATCAATATGAGCATCTAATGCCGCCTTCACTTTCAGTTTGTAGACGATATACAATTCCAGATAGTCGGCTATGGTCTGATGACTCACACGAGTGAGGGTTGTATTCTTCAAATACGACTGTTCGAACTCCGATCGTGTCACAGGCATATCACCTACCGTAAACAATATCGGATCATCAGCTGCCTGTACCATCATAGGTACAAGCATCATGAAGACGGACAACAGTCGGGACTTCATCTTAGTCGTTAGGACGTGAATAGTTCGGAGCCTCACTGGTAATCGTGATATCATGCGGGTGACTCTCGTTAACACCAGCGTTGGTGATACGAGTGAATTTCGCATCATGCAGTTTCTCTATCGTAGAGGCGCCACAATAGCCCATACCAGAACGCAAGCCACCAACCATCTGATAAATCACCTCCTGAACAGTTCCTTTATAAGGAACACGACCAGCGATTCCCTCTGGGACAAGTTTCTTCACATCCTTGGTGTCAGCCTGGAAATAACGATCCTTTGAGCCATGCTCCATCGCCTCCAGTGAACCCATACCACGATAGCTCTTGAACTTACGTCCGTTATAGATAATTGTGTCACCAGGACTCTCCTCAGTACCAGCTACAAGGGAGCCGACCATCACGCAAGAGCCACCAGCGGCAAGAGCCTTGACGATGTCACCTGAATAGCGCAAGCCACCATCAGCAATCAAAGGCACACTAGTACCTTGTAATGCCTGATAGACATCATAAACGGCACTCAACTGCGGAACACCCACACCAGCTACGACACGAGTGGTACAGATAGAACCTGGTCCGATACCCACCTTCACAGCATCAGCACCATTCTCCACAAGCAGTTTAGCAGCCTCACCTGTAGCGATATTACCCACTACGATATCAATATGGGGGAAAGAAGCTTTTGCCTCACGCAGTTTCTCTATCACGCCCTTGGAATGCCCGTGTGCCGTATCAATCACAATAGCGTCAGCACCAGCATTCACCAAAGCCTGCATACGGTCAAGGGTATCAACAGTAACACCCACACCAGCAGCTACACGCAGACGACCTTTCTCGTCCTTGCAAGCCATGGGTTTATCCTTTGCTTTAGTAATATCCTTATAAGTAATCAAACCAATCAGGTGATTGTCCTTATCCACTACAGGCAGTTTCTCAATCTTATTCTCCTGCAGGATCTGGGCAGCCGCAATCAAGTCAGTCTGTTGGTGAGTCGTTACCAGATTATCCTTAGACATAATCTCCTCGATGGGTCGATCCAGACGACGCTCAAAGCGCAGGTCACGATTGGTCACGATACCCACCAGATGCTTCTCTTCATCCACTACGGGGATACCGCCGATATGATACTCTGCCATGATATCCAAAGCCTGTGCTACTGTTGAGCCAAGGGGGATGGTAACAGGGTCATAGATCATACCATTCTCAGCACGCTTAACGATAGCGACCTCACGAGCCTGGTTCTCGATGGACATATTCTTGTGAATGACACCGATACCACCCTCACGGGCAATGGCAATAGCCATCTGGCTTTCTGTGACAGTATCCATCGCAGCAGTAACAAACGGCACATTCAACTGAATATGACGTGAGAACTGGGTTCGCAACTCTACTGTCTTTGGCAGTACTTCTGAATAAGCGGGAATCAACAGGACGTCGTCAAAAGTCAAACCGTCCATAACAATCTTGTCTGCAATAAATGATGACATATAATACTCCTTTAAATTTTATTGCGTGCAAAATTACTCATTTTTTCCGACATGGCAAGCGTTTCGCCACATTATTAATACGATTTAACGTGGAGCGTCAGTTCGCCATTTCAGAGATGAACTTGATACGTACCAGACGAATCTCGTCCTCTGAGCACTCGTCGCCCAATTCGTCAATAGCAGCTTCCAAGGAATCTGTGTCACTCTCTGAGAAGTAATCATAGATTTCATCAATATGATCCTCATCCATCACCTCATCGAGGAAATAGTCGATGTTCAGCTTAGTGCCACTATATACGATAGCCTCCACCTCATCGAGGAGCTCCTCGAATTCCAGACCTTGCGCGTTAGCGATATCATCCAGTGCCACTTGTCTGTCGATGCCTTGAATAATTTTCACTTTCAGCATCGACTTCTTGGCGACAGTACGAACACGCAAGTCTGCCTGACGGGTGATATCGTTCTCCTCGCAATAGCGTTTGATGAGGTCGACAAACTCCTGTGCATAGGGTTGTTTCACCTTTCCCTCTCCCACGCCCTGGATATTCTTCAATTCCTCCAAGGTCACAGGATAGTCTGTTGCCATCTGCTCCAACGACACATCTTGGAAGATGACATAAGGAGGACGTCCCATCTTCTTTGACACCTTCTTACGTAAGTCTTTCAGCATCGAGTTCAGGGTAGGATCCAAAGCACTGGTTCCACCCTCTTGTTCTGGCGTCCCTTCATAATCGTCGGAAAACTCTTTGTCTTCCACGATCATGAATGATTCCGGTTTCTTCAGGAATCTCTTACCTGCTGAGGTGATCTTCAACAGACCATAGTTCTCCACGTCCTTTTTCAGATAACCTGCTATCAACGCCTGACGGATTACCGGATTCCACAGCTTCTCGTCTTCATCCTCCCCAGCTCCGAAGAGTTCTTGCTCCTGATGATTATGGGCAAGGATATCCTCCGTCTCACGACCCATGATAAAGTCTATCACATAGTCTGAACGGAAGTTCTCCTTGAGGACTATGACTGTATTCAGCACGATCACCAACTGGTCTTTTGCCTCTATCTTGGTCTTCGGATGCAGACAGTTGTCGCAGTTATGACAGTTATCCTGCTCATATATCTCTCCAAAATAGTGCAACAGCATCTTACGCCGACATACGGACGTCTCGGCATAGGCAGCCGTCTCTTGCAGTAGCTGTCTGCCGATATCCTGTTCGGCGACAGGTTTACCCTCCATAAACTTATCGAGTTTCTGCAAGTCCTTATTGGCATAGAAGGTGATACACAAGCCCTCTCCACCATCACGACCCGCACGACCAGTCTCCTGATAGTAGCCTTCCAGTGACTTGGGGATATCATAATGGATGACAAAGCGTACATCAGGTTTGTCGATACCCATACCAAAGGCGATGGTAGCAACGATGACATCAATTTTCTCCATCAGGAAGTCATCCTGCGTCTGTGAGCGAAGCGCAGAGTCCAGTCCTGCATGATATGCCTGTGCCTTGATCTCGTTAGCACGCAGGATCTCTGCCAATTCCTCTACCTTCTTACGAGAGAGACAGTAGATGATGCCGCTCTTTCCTGGATGCTGTTTGATAAACTTGATGATATCCTTGTCAACATCCTTGGTTTTCGGACGTACCTCATAATAGAGGTTGGGACGGTTAAACGAGCTCTTGAACTCTGTCGCATCCACGATACCCAGGTTTTTCTTGATATCCGTACGCACCTTATCAGTAGCCGTTGCTGTCAAGGCAATGATTGGGGCATTACCTATCTCATTGATAATCGGACGGATACGACGATACTCTGGTCGGAAGTCATGTCCCCATTCAGAGATACAATGAGCCTCATCAATAGCATAGAATGATATCTTTGCCTGTTTCAGGAACTCCACGTTATCCTCCTTTGTCAACGACTCAGGAGCCACATAAAGCAGTTTGGTACGTCCTTCCTTGACATCCTTCTTCACTTGGTCTATTGCCGCTTTGTTCAAAGAGGAGTTCAGATAATGTGCCGTCCCCTCTTCACTCATTGCACTGATGACATCCACTTGGTTTTTCATCAGAGCAATCAATGGAGAGATGACAATTGCCGTTCCGTCCATCAATAGTGAGGGCAACTGATAGCAGAGCGACTTGCCACCACCAGTGGGCATCAGCACAAATGTATCCTTGCCATCGAGCACATTCTGAACGATGGCTTCCTGATCACCTTTGAACTTGTCGAAACCGAAGTATTTCTTCAGGGCTTCTGCCAGATTCACTTTCTTATTTGCCATAGGCTTTGCTTTTTATTGTAAGTGTGACTTATCGAGCTGCTGTTGCGCATACTCTGCTGTCACCTCAAAGGATTTAGTTCGTTTCGAGGGTACCTCGAACATCGCGTCCATCATGATACTCTCCACGATAGAACGCAGTCCGCGAGCACCAAGCTTGTATTCCACTGCCTTGTCGACGATGAGCGTCAGAGCCTCTGGTGTGAACGTCAACTTGATACCGTCCATCTCAAACAGTTTCTGATACTGCTTCACGATAGAGTTCTTAGGTTCTACCAGAATCCGCTCCAAAGCCTCACGGTCAAGGGGGTTCAGATAGGTCAAGACAGGCAGACGACCAATAATCTCAGGGATGAGTCCGAACGACTTCAAGTCCTGTGGCAGCACATACTGCATCAGGTCGCCCTTGTCAATCTTTCGCACGTTCTGGACGGAGTTATAGCCCACCACATGGGTATTCAGACGCTGGGCTATCTTACGCTCTATGCCATCGAAGGCTCCACCACAGATAAACAGGATGTTCCTCGTGTCCACATGGATATACTCCTGGTCAGGGTGTTTACGCCCTCCCTGTGGGGGTACGTTGACTGTGGTTCCCTCCAATAGTTTCAAGAGTCCCTGCTGCACGCCCTCACCACTCACATCACGGGTGATGCTGGGGTTGTCGCTCTTACGGGCTATCTTATCTATCTCGTCGATGAAGACAATACCCCGCTGGGCTGCCTCCAGGTTATAATCAGCTACTTGTAACAGGCGGGACAGGATACTTTCCACGTCCTCACCCACATAGCCCGCCTCTGTGAAAACCGTCGCGTCAACGATGGTGAAGGGGACGTCGAGGAGTTTCGCGATGGTACGGGCAAGCAGGGTCTTTCCTGTTCCTGTCGAGCCCACCATGATGATGTTGCTCTTTTCTATCTCCACCCCATTCTCGTCAACAGGCTGCTGCAGACGCTTATAGTGGTTATAGACGGCAACGGAGAGGAAACGCTTTGCCTCATCCTGTCCGATGACATACTGGTCGAGATACTCCTTGATCTCTTTGGGCTTAGGTACTTTTTTCAAGTCAATAGCACTCTCTGGAGCCTTCTTCGCGTCAGGACCATAGCCGTTCGCCTTCGCTATCTCGTACGCCTGTGCGACACAATCCTCGCAGATATTACCATTAAGACCAGTGATTAGCAGTTTTACCTCTTTGTCAGATCTTCCGCAGAAGCTACATACTTTCTTCATTATTTCTTCACCAATACCTGATCAATCATACCATATTCCTTCGCCTCCTCTGCCGTCATCCAGTAGTTACGGTCAGAGTCGTTCCACACCTTATCATATGGGGTGTGTGAGTGCTCGGAGATAATCGTATAGAGCTCTTTCTTGAACTTCATAATCTCCTTTGCCTCAATCTCGATATCGGATGCCTGACCCTGTACACCACCCAGCGGCTGATGGATCATCACACGACTATGGGGCAGTGCGGAGCGTTTACCCTCCTTACCAGCGACCAGCAGGACGGCAGCCATCGAAGCAGCCATACCTGTGCAGATGGTAGCGACATCGGAGGAGATGAACTGCATGGTGTCATAGATACCCAGTCCTGCCGTCACACTGCCACCAGGTGAGTTGAGGTAGATAGAGATATCCTTGCCGCTGTCTACAGAGTCGAGATACAGCAGCTGCGCCTGCAGGGTGTTGGCGGTATAGTCGTCAATCTGGGTGCCGAGGAAGATGATGCGGTCCATCATAAGACGAGAGAAAACGTCCATCTGTGTCACGTTCAACTGGCGTTCCTCCAGGATATAGGGGTTCAAATACTGAGCCTGTGCGCTGACTACTTCGTCAAGTACGAGGCCATTCATTCCTAAATGCTTGGTAGCATATTTTCTAAAATCGTTGTTCATCATTTTCTATTTTTCGATTTAGCAAAAAAGAGAGTTACCAACTCTTTTCCGCATATTGTAGATACAAAATTACGAAAAAAGTTGGTAACCCCGAAATATAATGCTGTTTTTTTTCTTAAAAAAACTTATTTTTCTTGCAGCATCTTCTGGAAGTCCTCCAAGGTGATGTCTTTCTCATTGAGTTTGACAACACCTTTGAGTGCCTCTGTCAGTTTCACGTCAACGGCACGGTCTACGAGTCCGTCTACGTTCTCACGCTTCTTCAGCATCTCTGCGGCATAGTTCTCCAGATACTCGTCGGGTACGTTTGACATACCATACTGGGCGAACTGGGCACGGGCAGCCTCCTTGGCGACACTCTTCAGGTCGGCATCCTCTACCTTGATCTCCTGGGCAGCGACGAGCTGCTCCTTGATCAGGTGCCAGCCGAGCTCCTTGATACTTGCCTCGAAGTTCTTCTCTACGAAGTCGGCACCCTTATCCTTGTTATTGTTCAGCATCACACGCTTCAGGATAGCCTCTGGGAACTCCAGCTTGCCCACCTTCTTCTCCATGTGCTGGCGAACATCGAGCAGGAACTTATAGTCGGAGTCTGCCTTGAACTGCTGACTGATCTGGTCTGCTATCTTCTGACGGAACTCCTTCTCGTCCTTCACAGTGCCCTCGCCAAAGGTCTGGTCGAACAACTGCTGGTTGACCTCTGCCTTCATGAAGCGGCTGATCTCTGTAATCTGGTAGGTGAAGTCGCCCTCGTGGTCCTTCACGTCCTCTTTCTGGATCTTCAACAAGGAAGACACCTCCACATCACTCTCTGGATAAGCCTTGCGAGGGTTCCAGGTGATAATATCACCCAGCTTAGCGCCATCGAAGAGTTTCTTCTGGTCGTCCACCTTCATATACTGAGGCATCAGTACTGCGTCAGCAACGGTGATACCGTCTTCTTTTACATTACCATTCTCGTCCAGCTCACGGAGATCGCCCTTCAGCATGTCACGCTGCTCTGGGTCGAACTTCTCAGCCTTCTCATATTGTCCGGCACGCTGCTGGTACATCTCCACCTGCTGGTCGATGAGCTTGTCGTCAACAGTGATGTTATAGTAGTCAATCTTGTCCTTACCACTGAGCTTTGCCTCGAACTCAGGAGCCACAGCGATGTCGAACTTGAAAGTCAAAGGCTCGTCGCCCTCGAAGTTCAATGCCTCCTGCTTGTCACTTGGCAATGGCTCACCAAGCATCTGGATCTTGTTCTCACGAACATACTCATAGAGTTTCTCACCCAGCATCTTGTTAACCACGTCCACCTTCACTGCGGCACCATACTGGCGTTTGATCAAGCCCATTGGTGTCATACCTATGCGGAAGCCTGGAACATTAGCACGCTTACGATAATCTTTCAAGATCTTCTCGACCTCTCCTTGATAGTCTTCTTTCTCCAGAGTAATGGTCATCAAGCCATTAATCTTATCAGGAGCTTCAAATGAAATATTCATCTTTTTATACCTTATATATTTATAAATTTTCTGTTTTGAGCGTGCAAAGATAGTGCAAATCGAGCGAAAAACCAAAAGAA
>CALFUF010000012.1 GCA_937916405.1 uncultured Prevotella sp. | reverse complement strand
GACGTGTGCTCTTCCGATCTAAACACAATGGCTGGTTCAGTATACGACCAAGTGCCAACCACCTTGTCTTTCGTCGCCTGCTTCTTGCTGGAGAATACCGTGGTGAGGTTTGATACTACATCACCTGTCGACGAGCCGCCAAGAACACTGTTCAAGATATCACTTACGTCTTGCGCTTGAGCCGTCATGCCCATCATCAGCAACATACTTATCAGTATTGCTTTCATCATCTTTCTATTCATCATACTATTTGGTTTTAAAATCGGCGCAAAATTAATATTTTGGACAATAACGCCCAAAATAATTAGATAAAATTTCGCTTTATAACTTTTTTTGAGTATTTTTGCCTTCTGTATGGAAGGATTGTCTATTCTTATTCCCACTTACAATTATTGTTGTGTGCAACTTGTTCGTGATTTGCAAGAACAAGCTAGTGCTACTGCTTTGGATTTTGAGATAATTGTGGCAGATGATGGATCAACGGATGATAGTATACGACTACGCAACATGGCTATTCAAGAAATACCAAACTGCCATTATATCATTCGTCAGCGCAACTGCGGACGCTCAGCTATTCGTAATTTTCTTGCACGCCAAGCTATTTACCCTTGGCTATTATTCATAGATAGTGATATGATGATATGCCGCCCTGATTTTATTAAGACCTATTGGGTTAACAAGGAAAATGTCGTTGATGGCGGTATTGTTGTCAATGGCTCTAACGAGCATCTCCTACGTTACCTTTATGAACGAGCATCGGAACAAGAGCATACTGTGGAGAAAAGGAGGAAGAGCCCCTACCATGATTTCCATACGGCAAATTTCATGATACCCCGTGAGTTGATGCTTCGATTTCCTTTCGATGAACGTTATAGTCATTATGGCTATGAAGATGTTGCCTTTGGCATTACATTAAAGAATAATAGCATCGACATTCTGCATATCGACAATCCTATGAGTTTTGAAGTCTTTGAAAGCAATGAGGACTTTATTCTGAAAACCGAAGAAGGATTACGAACACTCTATGCGTTCCGCCATGAACTAAAGGGCTATTCCCGTCTCCTACAAGCAGTTAATTCACTTCATCGCCCTGTTGTTTGGTTGATTTCCTTATGGCATCAACTATTTGGCACATGGGAACGGTGTCAGCTCATGGGCAATCATCCGAGGCTTATATTGTTTAATATCTATAAATTAGGCTATTACCTTACTTACGTTAAAAAACAATCGTCTTCAACCAGTCTTTAAGGAAACCCTTATACTGGTTTTGCGAGTCACAAATCAGCACAACAACCTGCCTGCCATCAGCAAGACGGGGGCCCAAGCACATTCCCTCATAATTGGCAAAGCTACGTGCCGTCAAGTTGATTTTCGTCTTAAAGGATACCAACAGTTGTTTCTCAAGGAGTCGTCCCTCCATCTCTATGAGAGGAGTCACCACATACACCTTATTATATACATAAGAGCCGATATTATTCTTGGGTCTGAAAACTTCACGCTCCAATACGAGCAACCTGCCGTCAGCCAAAGCCGCCAAGGCAGGAACACCGAGCGTATGCTTACCCTCCTTCACTTCTGATGTTTTATAATCCATTCGATAATACCAGTGACAGGAAGGACGGAAATCATTTCCGAAACTCTGAAGACGTGAAAGACTATCACCCTTTAACGGATTTTCTGGTATGGTATAGAATAATCCTGTCTGCTGCTGATAAGTAAGAGCCTCCAACCCCATATTCTTTTTCGCATTCTTGAAAATTGCCGGCATCTGTAATTTACGTCCAGTCAACACCCCACTCATCGCATACTCTATTACTTCATTGTCTGCCTCGCCACTAATCCACAGTGTACTGTCCTTAGGAAAGAAACAGATTCCCTCATCATCACGATTTGGTTTACCTGATGAGCGAAAGCCATTTTCAGAAGCATGAAGGATATCACCAGTAATAGAATCGATATCTATAGTAAAAAGATGGAAGCCGCTCTCTTCTGCTTTGTCGTTCACAACCGCATATTGATTACCACCTATCCAGGTGATACCACTATAGTTACCAGCAGGAATAGTGGTATGAAAAGAGTGCTGCTTATGCACTTTTACCCCACTCTCTTGAGCAAAGGAACTAAATGTCAACAGCCAACAGCTGATAGTCAAAGCCCAAATCCTACTCATAATCATCAATTACAGAGTTCATAAAGTCCATCATGGGTTTGGCCGCCTTGAACATCTTCGCCATCTGATCGAGCCATTTGTCACCCTCATAGAAACTCTCCTCCACATGATGCCACGCACAATAATCCTTCAGTCGCAAATAGTGTAGATAGGGATAATCACGTGGGAAACCGGCAGGGCATGTCTTCAGTTTTTCCAGTCCAAACCCTTGCGGACTCTCCCAATTAGCATCCTCGGGTGCTCCAAAGTATTTCTTGAACTCCTTGGTCTCCACACAACGCAGCCACTCGTCCTCGTTCGCCATTATCTCATTACGGCAAGAGGTCAGGATATTCGTGGGTAGCCAATAGTTGCCTACGGCAAGCAGACAGTGGTCTGGCTCCAAATGAATATAGTAACCACCACGCAATGCTTTCTTCCCATGAGCATTGATATAAGCGCCAAAATGATTCTTGTAGGGCGACTTGTCTTGTGAGAAACGGGTGTCACGATAGAAACGATAGGTAGCATCCTTCACCGTCACATGTGCTATTGACTCATCGAACTCAGCAATCCTAGCAATAGCCTTTGCCACACCTGTCTCGAACTCAGCCTTTGCCTCCAAGTACTCTCCTTTATGTTCTTGAAACCAAGGGCGATTATTATTCATCATAACCTCCCTAAGGAAGTTCAATATCATTTTACTATCCATATAATATTCTTTCTTTATATCTTATACTTATTCTTCTGATGAGTAGCACGCTGGGGTGTCCCAGACATTCCTCCGATAGTTGGAGACTTGACACCACGATAACCATTCCACCGCTGCATAATCTTGTCAACATAACCTGCTGTCTCTGAGCCTCGCATGTAACCATATTTCACTACTGGGTCGTTATAATATTCAGGTTGGGCAAGCAACAGAATATAATGGCTCACATCCGACCAGCGTTGCGGGTCACGACCGTTCTTGCGAGCCAGAGCCATAGCGTCACGGACATGATTAGCTCCACCGTTATAGGCGGCAAGAACAAACTTGATACGTTCCTGTTGGTTACGTATATCACTAAACGAGCGATCAAGTTCACCAATGAGTTTAGCCGCAGCAGCAATACTCTTCTCCGGGTTAAACATATCCGAACGAGCAAGTCCTAAATGGTCGGCAGTCGAAGGCATAATCTGCATGAGTCCACAAGCACCAGCCCATGAGCGAGCCTGTGGGTCGAAAGTAGACTCCTGATAACATTGTGCTGCCATCAATCGCCAGTCCCAGCGGATGCTACGGCAGTACTGTTGGAAATAGCCGTCATAATGAGAGATTATTCCACCTTTGGCATTCAACATAGGAGCATAGACACGGCGCTTGACGGAACGAGCAGACAACAGATAATCCTCCTCTTTCTTTACCTCATCCAATAGTTGGGGACGATACCATTCCGTCAGTGCCTTCACTAACTGGGGCTTGTCACCTCCTATCTTCCAAGCGAGTTGTTTGGATGTTGGATGATTGCGGAACAGGATGAGGTCAGCATCCCCGTCAGCAAGACGTTTAAGCATCTCAGCGGAGTCACGACAAACCTCCACGCGAAGACTCACACCAATCTTATTCGCAAATCGCTGACAAAGCATATATTCGGTACCCAGTTGTTTACCTCGATAGTCATAGTAGGTCTCAGGACCCGACAGGGCAAGGGCTATCAACTCACCGTTGCTGACTATCTGCTCTAAATCAAAGTCTGAAGAGAGAGTATCTGTCTCCTCTCCCCCCCAAGGGGTCATCGGCTCCTGTTGTTTCTTAGAACAAGCCCCCAATAGCAACAGCAATGCTAAAAGATGGATATATATGTCTTTTCGTGTCAATTTATTCGGATTTTGGATGCAAAAGTAATCATTTTCTTGCAAATATGATGAGAAATGCGTAAATTTGACTTGTAAAACAAGTCGAAAGTAGGCTTCACCTCGGAAAAACCCAAATAAATTTGGTTTTTCGCTCGATTTGCACTACCTTTGTGCACTAAATTAGCAAATAAAGATTATGTTAAGAATTGCTGTACAGTCAAAAGGTCGTCTGTTTGACGACACAATGAACCTGCTCGCAGAGGCAGATATCAAGGTTAGTTCAGGACGACGCACACTATTAGTTCAGTCGAGCAACTTCCCTTTGGAGGTGCTCTATCTCCGTGACGATGATATTCCACAGAGTGTGGCAAGCGGTGTTGCAGACATCGGTGTGGTTGGTGAGAACGAGTTCGTGGAGCGTGGCGAGGATGCCGAGGTTATCTCTCGTTTAGGCTTCTCCAAGTGCCGTCTCTCCCTTGCTATCCCCAAAGAAATAGATTATCAAGGTGTGGAGTGGTTTAATGGTAAGAAAATAGCCACCTCCTATCCCCATATCCTCACCCAGTACATGGAGTCAAAAGGTATTAAGGCAGAGATTCATGTCATCACGGGTTCTGTGGAGATTAGTCCGGGTATCGGACTTGCCGACGGTATCTTCGATATTGTCAGCAGCGGCTCTACCCTGGTCAGCAACAATCTCCGCGAGGTGGAGATAGTGATGCAGAGTGAGGCTTTACTGATTGGACATAAGCAGATGTCACAGGAGAAGCGTGACATCTTGGAGCAGATGCTGTTCCGCTTCAAGGCTGTAAAGGATGCCGAGGATAAGAAATATGTGCGGATGAATGCTCCGAAGGCTCGTTTGCAGGAGATTATCAATGTACTGCCTGGCTTGAAGAGTCCTACGATTATTCCTCTTGCCGATGAGGAATGGTGCTCTGTACATACCGTTCTCGACCAGAAGCGTTTCTGGGAGATTATCGGCAAACTGAAGGAAATGGGTGCCCAGGGCATTCTGGTAACCCCGATAGAGAAAATGATACTATAATGAGAATCATCAAATACCCACAAAGGGAGCAATGGGCGGAGATTACCACCCGTCCACGCCTCGACCTCTCCCAGTTGAACGCCACCGTCGCCTCTGTGCTTGCTGATGTCAAGGCGCGAGGTGATAAGGCTGTAAAGGAATACGAGGAGAAGTTCGACAAGGCGGTACTAACCTCTCTTGCTGTCACGGAGCAGGAGATGGACGAGGCTGAGCAGTTGATTGGGAACGACCTGAAAGACGCCATCATCCTTGCCCACCATAATATTAAGGTATTCCATATCTCCCAGCGTTTTGTAGGACAGAAGATCAAGACACAGGAGGGTGTGACCTGCTGGCAGAAGAGTGTAGCCATCGAGAAGGTGGGACTTTATATCCCCGGCGGTACTGCCCCACTCTTCTCTACCGTGCTGATGCTCGCTACCCCTGCGAAGATTGCCGGCTGTAAGGAGATAGTGCTCTGCACACCCCCCAACAAGGAAGGTAAGGTGAATCCCGCTATTCTCTATGCGGCACGTGTCGCTGGTGTCAGCAAGATCTTCAAGGCTGGTGGTGTACAGGCGATCGGTGCGATGGCATACGGCACGGAGTCTGTCCCTAAGGTCTATAAGATATTCGGTCCCGGCAACCAGTATGTGATGGCGGCAAAGCAACAGGTCAGTCTTGACGAGGTTGCCATCGATATGCCTGCCGGACCTTCTGAGGTCTGTGTCATTGCCGACGAGACGGCTAATG
>CALFUF010000011.1 GCA_937916405.1 uncultured Prevotella sp. | reverse complement strand
CCGCATGCGCTTGCTTCTGATTATCAATGCGTTAAGATTTAGTTATATAGAAGCAAATATCGAAAAAGATGAATGCAAGTGACTGTATAGTTATTATTCCAACCTATAACGAGAAAGAGAATATCGAGAAGATCATCCGTGCGGTATTCTCACTGGAGAAATGCTTCCATATCCTCGTGATTGACGATGGCTCTCCTGACGGGACAGCAGCCATTGTCAAAGGACTGATGGCTGAGGAGTTCTCTGACCGCCTGTTTATCATAGAGCGGACAGGTAAGCTGGGGCTCGGTACCGCCTATATCACAGGCTTTAAATGGGCGTTGGAACATGCTTACGACTATGTCTTTGAGATGGATGCGGACTTCAGTCACGACCCCAACGACCTGCCTCGCCTTTATGCCGCATGTGCCCCTCCTAAAGATGGTGAGGATGCCTCCGAAGGAGGTTACGACCTCGCTATCGGCAGCCGTTATGTCAGTGGTGTGAATGTGGTCAACTGGCCCATGGGAAGGGTCCTGATGAGTTATTTCGCCTCGAAATACGTACGGTTTGTCACAGGTTTTCAGGTGCATGACACCACCGCAGGTTTCAAATGTTATAAGCGCAGGGTGCTGGAGACCATTGAGCTGGACAAGATCCGCTTCAAGGGCTATGCCTTCCAGATAGAGATGAAGTTCACTGCCTATAAGATTGGCTTTAAGATCAAGGAGGTTCCTGTCATCTTCGTCAATCGTCGGGAGGGTACCTCAAAGATGTCGGGTGGTATTTTCGGGGAGGCGTTTTTCGGTGTGATGCGTCTCCGTTGGGACGGTTGGACCCGTAAATATCCCTCCCTCCCCGCTAACTGCTCAACAGTAAACGGTAAACAGTAAACCCCTAACCAATGAAATACATATACAGAGTCTATCAGTTGTTCATTGCAGTCCCTGTCACCATCCTCATGACGATATGGACAGCCCTCGTGGTAGCCGTTGGATGTACCATCGGAGACGGACATTACTGGGGCTATTACCCGGGACGTTGGTGGGCGAGGGTCATTACCCGTATCTTCCTCATCCCCGTGAAGGTAGAGGAGGGTGAGAAACTCCCTGCCGACCAGTCGTTTGTGTTTGTCGCAAACCATCAGGGTGCTTTTGATATCTTCCTGATATACGGCTATCTGGGAAGGAATTTCAAGTGGATGATGAAACACCAGCTCAAGAAGATTCCTTTCGTCGGCTATGCCTGTGAGAAGTCGCATCAGATATTTGTTGACCGACGGGGAACGGCTAAGGTCCGGGCAATGTACAAGACGGTACGCCATACGCTGGAGACGGGCAACAGTAGTGTGGTGGTGTTCCCGGAGGGCTCTCGGAGCTTTACGGGACACATGGGTGTCTTTCGCAAGGGGGCGTTTACCTTGGCGGACGAGCTGCAGCTCCCCGTGGTTCCCATGACGATCAATGGCTCTTTTGATGTGATGCCTCGCTTCCGTGACTGGCATTTTGTCAACTGGCACCCGTTGACGCTCACCATCCATGCGCCGATTTATCCGCAGTCGCAAGGTCCTGAGAATGTCCAGACGACGCTCCAGCAGTCGTACGACACCATCATGGCGGCACTTACACCAGCATACCAAGGGTTCGTAGAGAATCCGGATCAATAAAGTCCCCCTCTAACTCCCCTGAAGGGGGATGATGATATATGACGATACAGGAGTTAGTACAGCTGTATGGGCACTCACCACAGGTGGAGGCTCTGAGGAAAGCGATGGAGGAAAAGTCGGTAAAAACGATTTTCCTCGAGGGACTCGTTGCCTCCTCTGCACCCATGCTCTTTGCCTCGCTCCCTCCTCTCACCTCTCACCTCTTCATCCTCAACGACGAAGAGGAGGCAGGTTATTTCTACCACGACCTCAAACAGATGCTGGGAGACGAGCAGGTCCTCTTCTTCCCCTCCTCCTTCCGTCGTGCCATCAAATACGCCCAACGGGATGCCGCCAATGAGATCCTCCGTACCGAGGCACTCACCCGCCTCACCACTCTCACCTCTCACCTCTCACCTCTCACCTCTCACCTCTCAATTATCACTTCCCCCGAAGCACTTGCAGAGCTGGTGGTTCCCGCAGAACAGCTACAGGAACAGACTCTGGTACTCCGACAGGGACAGACCATTGAGGTCGATGAGTTGGTCAAGAGCCTCCGTGACTTAGACTTCCACGAGGTCGACTATGTCTACGAGCCCGGACAGTTTGCCCTGCGTGGCTCCATCCTTGATATCTATAGCTTCAGCAGTGAGTATCCCTTCCGTATCGACTTCTTCGGCGATGATATCGACTCCATCCGCACCTTCGAGGTCGACGACCAGTTGTCCCGTGACAAGCGCAGCGAAGTCACCCTCGTCTCCTCTGCTGCGACCGAGGCGCAGCCCTCTCTCCCCTCGTCTTCTCTGCTGCGACCGAGTCGCAGCGACCGCTCACCGCTCACCTCCTTCCTCTCCTTCCTTCCTCCCTCCACACTCCTTATCGCCAAAGACTTCCAATATGTCCGTGATGCCATCGACCGTACTTGTCAGGAGGCGGATCCGGGGGAGGTACAGGTTATCAGCGGTACACAGTGGCAAGAAGAGACAGCTCCCTTCCGGAAAATCAGTTTCGGGCATCGTACAGACACCCGACCCGACGTGACCCTGTCGTTCCATACCACCCCGCAGCCCCTGCTCCATAAGAATTTCGACCTCCTCCGTGATACCTTTGCCGACTACCAGTCGAAAGGCTACCACCTCTATGTTCTTGCCGATAGTCAGAAACAGTTAGATCGCTTGAAAGCGATATTGGAAGACCCCTCTAAGAGCTCTCCCCCTGAGCAGGGGAAGGTGGAGGGGGTCTTACATACCATCCATGCGGGCTTCATCGACCACGACCTACGCCTCTGTATCTTCACCGACCATGAGATCTTCGACCGCTTCCACCGCTATAGTCTCCGCACCGATAAGGCAAGGAGCGGGAAGGTGGCGCTCACCCTCAAGGAACTCCAGCAGTTCGAGATAGGCGACTATATCGTCCATGTCGACCATGGCATCGGTAAGTTCGGCGGATTGGTGAGAATGCCCATTCCTCAGAATACTCAGAATACTCCGATTACTCCGAAAACTCCCAAATACCAAGAGATGATCAAAATCATCTACCAGGGTGGGGGTGCCATCTATGTCTCTATCCACTCCCTCTATAAGGTCAGCAAATACAAGGCACAGGACAATGGCGAACCGCCACGCCTCTCCCAGCTGGGTACGGGACAGTGGGAACGGATGAAGGAACGGACCAAGAACAAACTGAAGGATATCGCCCGTGACCTCATCAAACTGTATGCGGCACGCAAACGGGAGAAAGGGTTTGCCTATAGTGCCGACAGCTTTATGCAGCATGAGCTGGAGGCGTCGTTCCTCTATGAGGACACCCCCGACCAGCTGAAGGCGACGAATGACGTGAAGGGGGATATGGAACAGCCTCGCCCCATGGACCGACTGGTGTGTGGGGATGTGGGCTTCGGTAAGACGGAGGTCGCTGTACGTGCGGCTTTTAAGGCGGCATGTGACTCTAAACAGGTGGCGGTACTGGTACCTACCACCGTCCTTGCCTTCCAGCATTACCAGACATTCCAGAACCGTCTGAAAGACCTGCCCGTAAGGGTCGACTACCTCACCCGGGCCCGTACCCCGAAACAGACGAAGGAGCTGTTACATGACCTGGCGGAGGGGAAGATTGACATCCTGATAGGGACGCATAAACTCATCGGTAAGTCGGTGAAGTTCAAGGACCTCGGTCTCCTCATCATTGATGAGGAACAGAAATTCGGGGTGTCCACGAAAGAGAAGCTTCGTCAGATGCGGACGAATGTCGATACCCTGACACTGACGGCAACGCCCATCCCTCGTACCCTCCAGTTCTCCCTGATGGGTGCCCGTGACCTGAGTATCATCCAGACGCCACCGCCCAACCGCTATCCCATCCAGACGGAGATACACACGCTCAGTCCGGAGGTCATCGCAGAGGCAATCAACTTCGAGATGTCCCGCAACGGACAGGTGTACTTCGTCAATCCTCGTATCAACGACCTGCGACGGATAGCGGATATGATCCATACCTATGTCCCGGAGGCAAGGGTGGCAATCGGTCATGGACAGATGAAACCTGACGAGCTGGAGAAAGTCATCTTCGACTTCGTGAACTTCGACTATGACGTGCTGCTCTCCACGACAATCATCGAGAATGGGATTGATATCCCGAATGCCAATACCATCATCATCAATGGGGCACACCATTTCGGACTCTCTGACCTCCACCAGATGCGAGGCAGGGTAGGGCGTGGCAACCGCAAGGCGTACTGTTATTTGTTGGCACCGCCCCTCGCTGACCTCCCACAGGAGAGTCGCAGACGACTGGAGGCGTTAGAGACGTTCAGTGAACTGGGCAGCGGTATTCAGATAGCGATGCAAGACCTTGATATCCGTGGTGCCGGCAACCTCCTCGGTGCTGAGCAGTCTGGCTTTATCGCCGACCTCGGTTACGAGACGTACCAGAAAATCCTCCAACAGGCAATGCAGGAGTTGAGGGAGGAGGAGTTAAACGCCAACCTCTCACCTCTCACCTCTCACCTCTCACCTCTCACCTCTATAATTGATACGGCACTCGATGCTGACCTCCCCCTCTATTTCCCTGACCAGTACGTACCGTCGGACAGTGAGCGGATGTTACTCTACCGGGAACTCGACAACCTGCATACGGACGAGCAGTTGGGGGCATACCGCTCCCGTCTCATCGACCGTTTCGGTCCTGTACCGCCTGAGGGTGAGGAGTTGATGCGGGTGATTCCTTTACGGCGTGTAGCTGGGCAGTTAGGTTGTGAGAAGGTGATGTTGAGGCAGGGGCATATGACGTTGTATTTTGTCTCTGACCCGCATCACTCGTTCTACCAGAGCTCTGCCTTCGATGCTATTCTCCGGTATGTTGCCTCCAATCCTCGTCGCTGCCAGTTCCGTGATGCTAATGGCAAGCGCTCCCTCCTCATCTCCGACGTCCCCACAGTCGCCTCCGCCCTCTCCCTCCTCACCTCCCTCTAACCGCTAACCGTTAACCTTTACCCTTTACCCTTTACATTATAAAATAAATCGTGAATAATTTGGAACTTTGCACAAATTACACTAACTTTGCAGCCGAATAAGAGGAAACACGATGGAAAACAGCTGGGTTGTGATACGAACCTTCAATCGCAAAGAGATGGAGGTAGGGTCATTCCTAAAGGAAAAAGGACTCACGTATTTCATACCCATGACCTATCAGGAAAAACTCGTTGGCGACGAGCTGAAACCCCGTAGAATACTGGTTCCCGTGATCCACAACTACGTGTTCCTACAGAAAAACTGTACGGACAACACGCTGCGAGAGATGCTCAACAAATGCAGGGTCCCCCTCCAGTTGCTCCGCAACAAGATGGACAACAAGGTCAGTGAGATCTCAGACAAGGAGATGACCGATTTCCGCTTGCTCTGTGACCCCGACTATGCGAAGACCCCCGTTGAGTTCATGGATGCCGATGAGGCAGAGGCTAAACCCGGCAAGGAGGTTGAGGTACTACACGGCCAGTTTGCCGGTGTCCGTGGTAAACTCTACAAGAGCGGACACAAATACTGGCTCATCAAGACCGTAGGCAGTCTCAGTATCATGCTCCGCATCTCCCGTTGGTACTGCAAAGTGGTCGACGGCACCGCTACCCGTTAACCACTAACCGTTTTTTTTAAATTAAGGAAATAATATCCCGTCCCCCTTAGAATAAGTAGTTGTTTAAGAAAATATGAATATAGCAATTGTTGGAACCGGCTATGTCGGTTTAGTTAGTGGTACCTGTTTCGCAGAGATGGGTTCCCATGTGACCTGCGTCGATGTTGACGCACAGAAAATCGAGAAGTTAAAGAACGGCATCATGCCTATTTACGAGCCGGGACTCGAAGAGCTCGTGAAAAGAAATGCGGAGGTGGGACGACTGAAGTTCACTACCGACCTCACCGAGGTCCTCGACGATGTCGAGGTGGTGTTCTCTGCCGTAGGTACCCCTCCCGACGAGGATGGCTCTGCCGATCTGAAATACGTGCTGGCGGTAGCACGCCAGTTCGGACAGAACATCAATAAATACACCATCCTCGTCACCAAGTCTACCGTCCCTGTCGGAACGGCAAAGAAGGTGAAGGCAGCCATCCAGGAGGAGCTGGATAAGCGTGGGGTCGACGTACCCTTCGATGTGGCAAGTAACCCGGAGTTCCTGAAAGAGGGTGCCGCCATCAAGGACTTCATGAGTCCTGACCGTGTGGTAGTAGGTACGGAGTCAGAGAAGGCAACGAAGGTGATGACCCGCCTGTACAAACCCTTCCTGATCAATAACTTCCGTGTCATCTTCATGGATATCCCTTCTGCCGAGATGACGAAATATGCGGCAAACGCCATGCTCGCCACCCGTATCTCGTTCATGAATGATATCGCCAACCTCTGTGAGCGTGTCGGCGCGAATGTCGACAGTGTCCGCAAAGGTATCGGTACTGACTCCCGTATCGGCTCGAAATTCCTGTATGCTGGTTGTGGCTATGGCGGTTCCTGCTTCCCTAAGGATGTGAAGGCACTGCTCCACACTGGCTTGGATAACGACTATCACATGGAGGTCATTGAGGCGGTAGAGCGTGTCAACGAGAAACAGAAGTCCATCGTTTACGATAAAATCCTCACCGCCCTTGGCGATGTGAAGGGCAAAACTGTCGCCCTCCTTGGTCTTGCCTTCAAGCCCGAGACCGACGATATGCGTGAGGCACCTGCCCTTGTCGTCATCGACAAGTTATTGAAGGACGGTGCTACCGTCCGTGTCTTCGACCCTATCGCCATGAATGAGTGTAAGCGTCGTATCGGTGATGCCGTCACCTACTGTAAGGACCTCTATGATGCCAGTGATGGTGCCGATGTCCTCGCCTTGATGACGGAGTGGCGTCAGTTCCGTATGCCGTCGTGGAATGTGATCCAGAAGGTGATGTCGGGTAACATCGTCGTAGATGGTCGTAACATCTATGACCGTCACGAACTGGAAGAGCTCGGCTTCGTCTATACCCGTATCGGTGAGAAATAAGCCTCTAAAAGTCACACAGATCTTTTAAAATAAATCGTGAATAATTTGGAGTTTTATAAGGTTTGACGTACCTTAGTAGGCAATAAAAGAAAAAAGACATGAAGAAAGCATTAATCACTGGTATTACTGGACAGGATGGCTCATTCCTGGCGGAATTCCTGATAGAAAAAGGATATGAGGTACACGGCATTCTGCGCCGTAGCAGTTCGTTTAACACAGGACGTATCGAGCACCTGTACCTTGACGAATGGGTACGAGATATGAAGAAAAAACGACTCGTCAACCTGCACTGGGGCGATATGACAGACAGCTCATCCTTGATTCGTATCATCTCAGAGGTCAAGCCCGACGAGATATATAACCTCGCCGCACAGAGTCATGTAAAGGTCAGCTTTGACGTACCAGAGTTTACTGCTGATGCTGATGCTATCGGTGTGCTCCGCCTGTTAGAGGCAGTGCGTATCACCGGACTCGCAGAGACCTGTCGTATCTATCAGGCATCGACCTCTGAGCTTTACGGTATGGTACAGGAAGTACCACAGAAGGAGACAACCCCGTTCTATCCCCGTAGTCCGTATGGTGTCGCTAAGCTCTATGGCTTCTGGATTATGAAGAACTACCGGGAGAGTTATGGGATGTACTGTTGTAACGGTATTTTGTTTAACCACGAGTCAGAGCGTCGTGGTGAGACATTCGTGACCCGTAAGATAACCCTTGCCGCTGCCCGTATCGCCCAGGGTTATCAGGATAAGCTGTATCTTGGTAATTTGAACTCTCTGCGTGACTGGGGCTATGCCAAGGACTATGTGGAGTGTATGTGGCTGATATTACAGCAGCCTAAGCCGGATGATTTTGTGATTGCCACGGGACAATATCATACCGTCCGTGAATTCTGCACCCTCGCCTTCCGTGAGGCGGGCATCGAGCTCGAATGGCAGGGCGACGGCATCAACGAAAAAGGTGTCTGTGTTAAAACCCTCAACTCTCAACTGAAGCCCGGTGATGTAGTCGTCGAGGTTGACCCGAAGTATTTCCGTCCCGCAGAAGTCGACCAGCTCTTGGGTGACCCGTCGAAGGCGAAGACGCTGTTAGGGTGGAATCCTCAGAAAACGAGTTTTGAGGAGTTAGTGCGGATTATGGTGTCGCATGATATGAAGAAGGTGCAGAGGCTTTATCAGAAACCTGAGGATTAATTCTTTTTGAATAACGAGACGATGAAAGAGGAGAAGAGGCCAAAAGTATTTGTGAGTGGATGCTACGACCTGCTCCATAGCGGTCACGTGGAGTTCTTTAGACAGGCAGCAGAATACGGTGACCTGTATGTCGGTATCGGTAGCGATGCCACGATACAAGCGTATAAACACCATAAAACAGTATATAACGAACAAGAACGCCTGTTTATGGTCAAGAGCATCCGATATGTCAAGGATGCCTGTATCAACGCAGGAAGCGGAGTCCTCGACTTCCTCCCTACACTCGATGTCCTGAAACCCGATATCCTCGTGGTAAACAGTGACGGTGGTAGTGAGGACAAACGACGGGTCTGTGAGGAGCGTGGCATTAAGTATGTGGTGCTGCAGCGTGACCCCCATGAGGGACTCACCGCCCGTAGCAGTACCGACCTGAAAAAGACCGAACCACAGATTCCTACCCGTCTCGACCTTGCCGGCACATGGATTGACCAACCCTATGTGAGCCAGTATGCCCCCGGTTGGGCAATCACCATCTCGTTAGAGCCTACCTTTGAGATTCGGGAGCGTTGCGGACTGTCTACCAGTACCCGTAACACCATCCGTAAGATATGGCCCTACCAGTTGCCGAATATGGACCCGGAGATGCTTGCCAAGCTGGTGTTCTGTTTTGAGAACGACCCGGAGCGTAGCGATGGTATTATCAGTGGTGCCCAGGACGCAATAGGTATCTGTGTACTAGGACTCTGCCGTCATTATTATGACAACCGTTTCTGGCCTGAGCGGATAGAGACGTGTCAGGATGAGCGTATCCTCCGCTGGTTGGAGCAGCATCTGGTGATGATTCCCATGGAGCCCCGTCGACCGGGTTGTAGTGTCGTAGAGGGTAAGGATGTCACCAAGGTAAAGGTAGAGGCGTTAGCTGCTGCCGCAGACCGTTGTTGGCAGGCAATCATGGATACTGACCTGCAAGCCTTTGCCAAGGCATACCGTGACAGTTTTGATGCCCAGACGGCTATGTTCCCAGCCATGATACAAGGTTGTGTCGCTGATTATATCGAGAGATACAAGGATCAGGTACTTGCCTGGAAGATGCCAGGGGCAGGAGGTGGTGGTTACCTCGCCTGTGTCGTCACCGATACCCCAACTTTCTGTCAGTCCCATCCCGAAGCAATCCCCCTCACGATCCGCCGTCCAGGAATGTAAAACTATTTTTAAAGGTCACACAGATTGTCTTTCCACAGATTTATTTATTGACCACGAATCTCACGAATCTACACAGATATTAGGGTTCTCCCTTCGGTCGAAGTAATCGTTTCTTCAGTACGCTTTGCAGAGAAGAGTTTGCTCCTTCGTCGCAAAGGCATTACACAAAATTAGCGATGGTATGGGATGTAACTGCCTGGCGGCAGCTCACATGGTGTTTCATGAGTACCAGCTTTAAAGCGAGCTTTAAGCTGTTCCTCCTAAAACACCATGCATCATCTTTTCGATGATGTTACATCCCAAACCATCTCAAAAAATTATTCAAGCTACCGCCCTCGACCTTAGACATCAAACGTCATCAAGCTCTTTCTTAACTTTAACTTTTAATTGTTCCATTATTATTAATATTAAAAAACAAAATAATTCATTTCAGGGCATAAAGGTAGTCATTTCCCTTCACTCCATAGTACTGCCCGTCTATGTGTACAGCCCTAAAAAAAATTGGTCCCCATTTAACAATATTTATACACTTTATTCAAGTTTCGCATGCTTCGCATTCTCACCTCTCACCACTCACCTCTTCAACTGTAGCAAGCATAGCCTTGCGAAAGTTGAACACTTTAGCTAACCTCTAACCTCTAACAAAAGAAAATAAAAATACAAAAATTCTTGAAAATCTCCCCAAAAAGTTGTACCTTTGCCCCGTTATAGGACACAGAACCTATTGAATCTACGGGACTTCGTCCCTCGTGTAGAGGTGGTAACTCGTTGACCTATACCTTTTAGGCATCTTTAACCTCCCCTCACCGCCCCCAAAAGTACGACGATGAAGGAAGGGAAAGATGTATTCCAAGGATAAGTTACTCCCCCCTCTTCCCCAACTTTTCACTTTTCACTTTTCAATTTTCAATTCGATAAAAATGAATGTGATACAAACCGCCATTGATGGCGTATTAATTATCGAACCAAAAGTCTTTGGTGACAAACGTGGCTATTTCTTCGAGTCCTTCTCCCAGAGGGAGTTCGATGAAAAGGTTGCCCCCATTCTTGGGCATACCATCAACTTTGTCCAGGACAACGAAAGTATGTCCTCATACGGAGTCATGCGTGGACTTCATTTCCAACGTCCCCCCTTTACCCAGAGCAAGCTGGTTCGTTGCGTGAAGGGTGCTGTACTGGATGTAGCAGTGGATATTCGTAAGGGTAGCCCCACTTATGGACAGCATGTAGCAGTAGAACTGACAGAGGATAATCACCGTCAGTACTTTGTTCCAAGAGGCTTTGCCCACGGCTTTGCAGTGCTGAGCGATACAGCCGTGTTCCAATACAAGTGTGATGAGTTCTACCACCCCGAGGCAGACGGTGGTATCAGCATATTGGATGAATCTCTGGGTATCGACTGGCACATCCCCACAGAGAAAGCCATTCTCAGCGACAAAGATACTAAGCATTCCTTACTCAAGGATTTTGATACACCATTTGATATCAATGTTCCACTGTATTAATTGACAGTTGATAATTGACAATTATGGCTAATGCAATACAAGATAAAAGTAAAGCCTTTGTTTTGCCACGCTAACGTGAACTTCCGCATAACGACCTGACAACCAACGCAATACGGGAAACCGGGGTAGAAAACTTTAGTCATTAAGAAAATTTGCACTTTGACTGTTAACGAAAGTTACAGAGTGCAACAGGTCTCAGAAGAGACTCAATATACAAAAATTGATAAATAATGGCGCAATGTGCGGTAAGTATCAAAAACTTTTCGTATCTTTGCCCATAATATAAATGCAGCATTATGATAGTAACCAGTCAAACAACAAATACGAAGCCGAGTGGCAAAGCCATTTCGACTCGTAATAGGGTAATGGCAAGCCAACATCAATCATTACGGCAGATACATCCAGGGGCACGTCGAATGGTATCACATAACCGTAAGTGGGTGTACGTCTATCATATTGAAGCATCTTTCG
>CALFUF010000010.1 GCA_937916405.1 uncultured Prevotella sp. | reverse complement strand
GATCTACCCAGACTTGTTCCGATGTCAATGCATTGACAAAGAATGGGCTGTGGGTTGTGACAAATAGCTGCTTGGAAAACCCTTCGCTGACATTTTTCCTCATCTCGACCGCAAGCGTGTCAAGGTATTTGTGGTACAGGCCGTTTTCCGGCTCCTCGATGAATACCAGTTGGCGGGGGTTCCTCTCATGCAGCAGCAGGTAGTAGGCAAACAGCTTCAACGTGCCGTCCGACATGTGCGGGGCAAAGAACGGATCCCGAAACCCGTCCTGCCAGAATTGCAGGACGATTTGCCCATTTGGCAGTTTCAGCGGGGCAATTTTTTTATGTTCGGGATTTTGTCGCGTATATCGAGCAATATCTTGCCGAAGTCCATCTGGCCGCCATCGTTTCCCTCGAAGGCGTACCCCTTCCCCTCCATCAGGTGCAGAAACGAGAGAGGGCGCCCCCTTTTCATCCCTTGGCGCCGTTGGCGCAGCCTCTCTTCCTTGACGTAGGCCTATGCCGCGCTTCTTATTTGATGGACACGTCGCACAGCCCCATTTGCAGGGTCTGCCCCTGGTACCGGGCCCATTTGACGATATGCGGCGAGGCGCCGAGTCAGGCTGTCGCCATCCAGTGCTGGGACTCCCTAGAGCAGAACTACGGTTGCGCCCCCTGTGTCACCATGTCAATGCTGGGTGACAAACTCATCCCCGCCGCTTGTGAGACGGATATCGCTGGCGCCGTGTCGATGTATGCGCTGACCCTTGCCTCTGGAAAGGCTTCGGCACTCCTCGACTGGAACAATAATTTCGCAGAGGATCGCAACAAGTGTGTATGTACCCACTGCGGTAACTATCCGAAGTCGTTCGTGCAGAACGACCTCAAACTGGGTCCGTTGGGTGTTTTAGGCAGGACACTGGGTAAGATCAACACCTTCGGTGCTGTCTATGCCAAAGTAACCAGTGGTCCGTTCACCTTCTTCCGTATCTCCACCGATGACCCGAAGGGCTGTATCAAGGCGTACCTCGGTAAGGGTGAGATTACCGACGACCCATACGGAATGGACGGCTGTATCGCAGTCACCAAGGTGGATAACCTGCAGCAGTTGATGAAGTATATTTGCAAGAACGGTTTCGAGCATCATGTCGCTATGTGCCGCACCGATGTCGTGGATATCTTGAATGAGGCGATCGAGACCTATCTTGGATGGAACCTTTATGTGCATGAATGAGAGGTGAGAGGTAAGAGGTAAGAAATAGAAGTAAGAAATAGAAGATATGATGAAGAAAAGATATCATGGCGTGGTAGTCCCAATGGTGACACCCGTTACAGAAAATGGTACGCTCAACACACAGGCTGTGGAGCGTATCATTGCGTTTTTCGTTCAGGCAGGTGTCTCCCCCCTGCTGATGGGTACGACAGGTGAGGGGAATAGTGTCAGCCAGAAAGATGGATTGTTGTTCGTAGAGACTGCCGTTAAGGCTCGCCAAGAATGGTCAATGGTCAATGGTCAATGGTCAATGGTCATCTATGCCGGACTGACAGGCAACTGCTTCGCGGAGCAACTGGCACAGGCTGAGGCATATACCAATGCCGGTGCGGATGTCATCGTCGCTACCCTACCCACCTATTATGCGCTGACAGAGCAACAGATGGAGAATTACTACCGTACCCTTGCCGACAGTATCAAGGGACCGCTGATGCTGTATAACATCCTTGCCACCACCCATATGAGTATTCCCGTAGAGGTCATCCGCCGTCTTGCCGACCACCCCAATATCGTGGGACTGAAAGACTCGGAGCGTGACTTGGAGCGTATGGCACAGTGTATTGCCATTGCCAAAGACCGTGACGACTTCTGCTATTTCTGCGGATGGGCTGCACAGTCGGCACACTCCCTCGAACTGGGCGGTGACGGTATCGTACCGTCGACGGGTAACTTTGTTCCGGAGATGTTCCAACAGCTCTACGAGGCAGCCATAAAAGGAGATATGGACACGGCTAACCGCCTACAGGACGAGACGAATGAGATTGCCAAAATCTACCAGAAAGACCGTACGTTAGGGCAGTCACTCACTGCTTTGAAGGTGATGATGCAGACCAAGGGACTCTGTGAGCCGTGGATGCTCATGCCACTGACACGTCTCTCAGAGACAGAAGAACAGCAGATTAAAGAGAAGGTAAATGCATTGGATTGACTACATCATCGTACTGGTGTCGATACTCGCCGCTATCGGCATGGGCATGTATTTCGCCCATCGGCAGAAAGACACGTCGACCTATTTTGCTGGAAGCGGTAAAATTCCCGCCTGGGCTGTAGGCATCTCTATCTTTGCCACACTCATCAGTAGTGTTACCTTCCTCGCCTATCCGGGTGCAGCCTATGCTGACAACTGGATATTACTGGTACAGGGACTGATGGTACCTATTGTGTTGCTGGCACTTATCGGCATCATTGTACCGCTGTTCCGCAAAGTGATACGTCTTTCCACTTACGAGTATTTTGAAAGACGTTTCGGACTCTTCGCAAGACTTTACAGCTCTTTTGCCTTTACCTTGGGACATTTCTCTAAAGCAGGTACGGTGTTCTTCCTCGTGTCAATGGCACTGGCGACATTCCTGAATATCGATATCTATGCCATCGTACTTATCTTAGGTGTCACCATCATCATCCTGACGTTGTTCGGAGGTATGGAGGCGATAGTATGGATGGACGTGGCTCAGGGATTCCTACTGATTGGTGGAGGCATCATCTGTATCGCTATCCTTCTGTTTGGTATCGAGGGCGGTCCTGCCGAGACCTTCCGTATCGCTTCGGAATACAATAAGATATCATTTGGTCCATACGACTGGGATTTGACACAGTTGACATTCCTCGTGATGGTACTGAACGGTATCTTCTATGCTCTGCAGAAATATGGCACTGACCAGACGATTGTACAGCGTTACCTTGCCGCCAAGAATGACAAAGAGGCGAAGAAAGCTGCCTATATCGGTGTGCTGATGTCTGTTCCCATCTGGGCTTTGTTTATGTTTATCGGTACGGCTCTTTTCGCTTACTACCACGCTCAGGGGGCTCCCCTGTTGCCTGAAGGTATCAAAGCGGATGAGGTATTCCCCTACTTCATCGCCCATGAACTACCTGTTGGTATCCGTGGACTTATCATCTCAGCTCTTGCCGCTGCCGCTATCTCGTCACTTGACTCAGACTTGAACTGTTTGTCAGCTATTGCTGTACAGGATTACTACATGCGGTTCCGCAAGGATGCTACCGACAAGCAGCAGTTGACCTTCGGTAAATGGATGGTAGTACTTGCCGGTATCGGTGCCATAGGAGTAGCAGCCCTCTATATCTCATGGGGCGGTGAGGGTGTCTTAGGTGCCCTGTTCTCCCTCTATGCTATCTTCTCAGCAGGTATCGTGGGCATCTTCATCCTTGGTCTGTTCAGTCGTCGTGCCAACAAACAGGGACTGTATATCGGTATCGCTGCCGCTGTCCTATTTACGGCATGGGCGACACTGAGCGACGGTTTCCCCCACCACAAATACATGCTGGGAGTTTATTCTCACTTGATAGTCCTTGTAGTAGGATATTTCGCCAGTTTCCTATTCAAGACCCCACTTGCCGATAAGGAACTGACCATCTGGGGATATTTGGATGAGGTGAGTGGTAAGAGGTAAGAGGTGAGAGGTGAGAGGTAAGAGGTAAGAGGTAAGTAATACATTATTATATTATTATGAAAGCAATCACACTATTACAGCCACAGAAGATCGTATTTGGTACAGGCTGTATTGAGACATTAGTAAACGACTATAAGACATTAGGGTATGAGAAACTGTTTGTGTTAACCGCTCCCCCTATCCTCCCATTGATTGAGGAACCATTAGAGGAGTTACGTAACAGCGGAGTACTCATCGAGATATTCCAGAATATCCTCGCTGAGCCTACCGTCAACGACTTCAAGGCTATCTTGGAGAAGGCTCGTACTTTTGGTGCAGACAGTGTCATTGGTATCGGTGGCGGTTCTGTCCTCGATGTGACGAAACTGGTTGCCGCATTCATCAACAGCGACCAACAGGCAGAAGACTGTTTCGGAACAGGCTTTATCAAGGCGAAAGGAATCTGGTTCGCCTGTCTGCCTACCACCGCAGGAACAGGTAGTGAGGTATCACCTAATGCCATCCTTCTGGATGAGCGTGACCACCTGAAGAAAGGTATCGTGTCACCATACCTCATTGCTGATGCCGCCTATGTGGATCCGAAACTGACATGGACCGTACCAGCGAAGGTGACTGCTGACACGGGAATGGATGCACTTACACACTGTATTGAGGCATATACCAATAAGTTCGCACATCCTGCTGTCGATATCTATGCCCTGCAAGGTATTCGTCTGATTGCCGCCAACCTACTGAGGGCTGTGAAGGACGGTAAGGATCAGGAGGCTCGCGAGGCACTCGCCCTCGGTTCTCTCTACGGCGGGCTCTGTCTTGGACCTGTCAACACAGCGGCAGTCCACGCCCTCTCCTACCCGTTGGGCGGTGAGTTCCATATCCCCCACGGACTGTCTAATGCCATCTTGCTACCCTCCGTCATGAAATTCAATGCCGAGGCTTGTCCGAAGCGCTATGCGGAAGTGGCTGAGGCTCTGTTATCTAGTACTACTAGGGATACTAGTACTACTAGGGATACTAGTACTACTAGAAATACTAGTGACACTAGTCTCGCACAGCGTGGCGTAGACTTTATTTATCAGCTTGCCGAAGCTGTTGGCATCCCCAAGAAGTTGACAGACTTAGGTATTCCACAGAGTGCTGTCGATGGGATGGCGAAGGCGGCAATGGAGGTACAACGCCTGCTGAAGAACAACCCAAGAGAAGTCACAGAGCAAGACGCAAGAGATATTTATAATTCACTATATTAATTTCGAGATACCGAAATACCGAGATTCCGAGATACCGAGATACCGAGATAATAAAAAAAAAGACTATGACCCCAATATTAGCAATTACCATGGGCGACCCCGCAGGCATCGGACCTGAGATCACTGTACGCGCCCTGAACAGGAATGAGACTTACGAGAAGTGCAAACCCATCGTCACAGGCGATGCCGCAATCATGCAGCAGGCTGTCCAGCTCCTTGGCTTCGACTTGAAGGTGAATGCCGTACAGAGTGTGAAGGATGCAAAATTCGAGTATGGCACCATTGATGTCTACGACTTACAATGTGTCGATCTCTCTACCTTCGAGTTCGGTAAAGTACAGCCACAGTGTGGTAATGCCGCCTTCCAATATATCAAGAAGGCGATAGAACTCGCCATGGCTGATGAGGTCGACGGTACGGTAACAGCACCCTTGAACAAGGAGGCACTGAATCTTGCAGGACACCACTATGACGGTCATACGGAGATCTATGCCACCTTCACTGGTACGAAGAAATATGCCATGATGCTCGCCGACGAGAACATCCGTGTCATCCACGTCTCTACCCACGTCCCCTTGCGGAAGGCTTGTGACCTGGTGAAGAAGGCTCGTGTCATCGAGTGTGTGGAACTGATTGATGATGCTTGTCGCCAGTTCGGTATTGAGAAACCCCATATCGGTGTGGCTGGTCTGAACCCCCACTCCAGTGAGAACGGTATGTTCGGCTGGGAGGAAGCACAGGAGATCATCCCTGCCATCGAGGAACTGAAAGCACGTGGTTTTGACGTGGATGGTCCCGTACCGCCTGACTCTATCTTCGCCAAGGCGAAATGCGGTCAGTATGACGGTTGTGTTGCCATGTACCATGATCAGGGACATATTCCTTTGAAGGTCTGTGCCTTCAACTGGAACAAGGAGACGGGTAAGATGGAGAGTGCCTCTGGTGTGAATATCACCCTCGGACTCCCTATCATCCGTGTCAGCGTAGACCATGGTACCGCCTTTGATGTCGCAGGAAAGGGTATTGCCAACGATAGTGCCATGACACTCAGTATTGATTATGCTACCCGTATGGCGATATATAGAAGAGGTAAGAGGTGAGAGGTGAGAGGGATGATTGTCATTGCTGATGATATCACAGGAGCGGCGGAGATGGCGGGCATCGCCCACAGCCATGGGTTCTTGGTTCGTTTAGTTTGTGGCTGTGCCACAGCCACAAACGGAATCACCGTCATTGCCACTGACACCCGCTCGATGACAGAGGAAGAGGCAGTAGCAGAGACCCGCCGCATAGTTCTCCCCCTCTACTTGGAGGGGGACGGGGGGAGGCTCTTCTTCAAGAAGACCGACTCTGCATTACGAGGACATGTAGTTGCAGAACTGTCTGCATTGATGCAGGCAACGGGCTATCAGCGTGCAGTCTTCCTGCCTGCCAACCCCTCCAAGGGAAGGATTATCCGCAATGGTATCTATTATATTAAAGAGGTCAGAGGTCAGAGGTCAGAGGTCAGAGAAGTACCTATCCATGAGACAGCATTTAGCTATGATCCGGAATTCCCTGCCACGACCTCTGTCATGAAAGAACGTTTCCCGGATGCCGCACAGAAGGGTATCATTATGCCGGATGCGGAAAGCACAGCGGATATCAGAAAGGTGATTGCTGACTATGACGATGGTAAGACCCTCTTTGCAGGAGCCGCCGACCTTTTTGAGACTTATATAGAGGTGAGAGGTGAGAGGTTAGAGGTAAGAGAGATGTCGGAGTCTAAGTACTATTCTCTAACCTCTCACCTCTCACCTCTCACCCCTAAAAGCACTCTCTTCCTCTGCGGAAGCACCCAGAGCCAGCCATTAGACCTCGGCATCCCTGTCACGGCAATGCCGCTGGATATCTATAACGGCAACAATGATATCACCCCATGGCTGAAGGAGGCAGAAAGTCTTTACACCCAACAAGGCTCACTGATGATCACCATTCCCCATCGTCACCGAACAGGAAAGGAGGTTGCCATCCATCTGCGTAAGATGACTGCACGACTCATCCAACACTTAGTGGAAAAGCAACAGCCCCGACAACTGATTATCGAGGGAGGCGCCAGTGCCTTTGCCACCCTCCAACACCTTGGTTGGAATGAATTGGAGGTAGTCAGCCAGTTAGCACCAGGAGTTATCAAAACGAAAGCCCCGAATGGGACTTTCGTTATCATGAAACCAGGTAGTTACCCCTGGGGCTCACTATTCTGACCTCTCACCTCTCACCCCCTCACCTCTCACCTCTCACCTCTCCCCCATCAGACCATTCAGATAGACTTCCAAGGCAGTATATCCTTCTGCTGAGGCGATGATGTTACGATCTTCCGGATTAGTAGGATCAAAGCCGTTGGCAACCTCCCAGTCGTCTGCCATTCCATCGTGGTCGTTATCCACAACAGGAGTTGCAGTGGCGTATTCTTGCCAACCCTCCGCATCCTTTGGAGAGTCTATGATTCCTTGTTTGTTAGCCGTAACACCTTTATACTTCGGCTTTCCTGACCGCACATCTTCTATGAGACGCCTTTCCACGAGATCCCGACGGATAGTACCTGCCTTTGCCAACACATGCTGGTATGCCTCCGTTGCTGACTCGGTTGGGGTGATATATTTCTCATATTCCGGTTTACTAAGAGGAGTCGATTGTCTCATCTGCTCCACATCGAATCCTGTCTTATTACCAATGAGTTTCCAGTTATCTCCTATCTGCTGCCCTTCCATGACATTCCCAGAGAAATACCAAAGAGAAGGACCTGTCAGTGTCTTCCCCTTACGTGCAGCTGACAGTTCTATGAAGTAATTGTCTGTCGGATGGGCAGGTCCTGGCTTGTAATAGTTGCCCACAAAGTTACACTCATGGGAACTTCTCTCGCCAGCCTCATTCTCACCCCCATAACAAGAGTTCTTCCGCCCCCAGTTGAAGTTCACATTATTAATATACTCCATAAACACATTCTTATCAACGCTGGGGTTAGTAGCACCGTTCAGACGGGCACTACGGCTGTCGTTGCTAATCAACAGATTATGATGGAAAGTAGCAGGGGAACCGCCCCACTGACACCCATAGCCACGAACACCTTTCTTATGACCGGCATTATGAAGACCTTCATGGACGATACACCACTGTACCGTCGTAAAGTGGTTATCATACATGGTCACGTTCTCTTCCCCGCTCCATCCAAAGCAGCAGTGGTCAACGATGATATTGGTGGCATTCTCGATGCCGATGGCACCACCCTCGATAAAACAACGTTTCTTATAGGCGGCATCACTCTCTCCCTCGTTCCGCTCTAAATCCAATGTTCCCAGACGAGAACGGATATTACGGATAATCACATTGTCAGAACCGCCTAAGTTCAGTTTACCGCCACGCAGCAGAATTCCCTCACCAGGAGCCGTTTGCCCAGCGATGGTCACGTTCTTCAGTTTGGCACGGATGGCACGTTCGGAAGGGCGTTGCGGGTTAGGACCGATATGGATAATACCACTGACCCGGAATACGATGGTTGCATTCTCCCTACCTGCCTCTGTCAGTGCCCAGCGTAAGGAGCCCTCACCACTATCTGCCAGAGTAGTGACTTCCACAACCTTACCAGCACGACCGCCTGACACATACTTACCAAAGCCACGTGCTGTAGGGAAGGCAAGCAGTTTGTTCTCCAGCGGAGCATAGTCATCTGCTGACATTTGCTGATGGGTGGCTATCACAGTCTCCGGGTCAAAGGCGACAGCACTGGTTTTGACAGAGCGATAGATGGCATCCACCTTTTCCCACGTATTTACCTTCTCATAGTCGGCATCTGTGAGTTGGTGACTCCAACTGATACGGTTCGACACATCAGCCTGTTCCTCACCGTTCTTATTCTTATATTCCGCATAGTATGACTTGGTACCGTCATTGCCACCCATCGTCTCCCAGCCTGCAGCCTTGATGACATTGTTCAACTGGCAGTTCATAAACAGACTGCCACACTTCTCGGCACCCCAGCAGCGACCCAGCGACACACTCTTGTCACTTACATCACTTGCTTTTGTCACCGTACAGTTGTTAAACAGAAAACCCAGCCATATCTTGGTACCATCCTCAGCCGTCGTATAGACGGTGATGTCCTCCGGGGCAGTGATATAGCCTGCTGCGACACTATTCAGCGTACAACGCTCAAACCAGCACGTACCACCTGCATAGATATAGTCGACTGCACCCTCGATGACACATTCTTTATAATAACTGCGAGTCTCTTTCTTCGTACGATGGGTGTCCTGATAACCAGCTATTTTACAATGATAGAACGTGGCACGGTCGCCATCCAGATGCAGGGCAAGTGCCTGACCTGCCGACTTACCGCCTGTATTCTGGACACACAGGTCCTGGGCATAAAAGTCTGGGGCAAAGACAGCAAGGATCGCAAAATCACGCACATCCTTACCACTTCCGATCGTGTTCTTGCCATTGGCTGCAGTGATGATGGTCTTATCCATCCCCTCACCTATCAGAGCGATCTTCTTGGTGGAGGCTTTCTGACGAGTTCCAACCTTTACCATTCCCTCATAGGTTCCTGCCTTAATCTCGATGGCAGCCTCCTCACCTTCGGCTACTGCGTCAATAGCCGCCTGTATGGTGGTATAGTCTCCCGACCCATCCAGAGCTACAGTCAATGTCTTCTGCGCAAAGACTCCCATAGCCATCACACACATCAGCATCAATAACACGACTTGCTTTTTCATCTTGTATTTGCTTTAGTAGTTTTTCTGTATTGGGTGCAAAGATAAAAAGAATTCTCACGATACACAAGGTTGTGTAACACAAAGTTGTGTTACACAACCTTGTGTTAACAATAAATAACTTTTAGTCAACGAGTTACAGTTTGAAATGCAAAAGCGGAGTCGCTCAGCAGTGGCTCCGCTTTATATTATTAATTAAGGTGTAGGTTTACTTATTCACGAATTTGACTTCGTCGAATTCGTTCCCGTTCGATAAAGCATGA
>CALFUF010000009.1 GCA_937916405.1 uncultured Prevotella sp. | reverse complement strand
TCGTCAAGGCGGTTTAATATGCAATTTCATCCCAACTTAATTTTTTATCGTTACTAAATTACTAGTTGTGATGCAAAGGTAGTCATTATTTTTGAAACCACCAAATATTCATCGAAATAATTTCGACATTTAACACTTTATTCATTTTTAGAATGCTTTCAATGCCTCGTAGATTCGCTGTACAGGAAGTCCCATGACATTGAAATAACTGCCGTTCATCCCTGTCACACCGACATGTCCTATCCATTCCTGTATACCATAGGCGCCAGCCTTGTCGAAGGGATGATAATGCTCCACATAATAGGTGATTTCTTCGTCAGAAAGTTTCTTAAAGGTCACATCAGTGTCCACAGAGAAACTGACCTGTTTCTCATGGGTTGTCAGACTGACTCCCGTGATGACCTGATGGGTCTTCCCGCTCAACTCATGAAGCATCTGTTTTGCCTCCTCGGCATCCTTGGGCTTACCCATCACTTTCTCCCCTAATATCACTATCGTATCGGCTGTGATAATCAACTCGTCAGCAGCGATTGTCTGCTGGTAGGCTGCCGCCTTCTTCAGGGAGATATATCCTGCGATATCCTTCGTCGGAAGACCCTCAGGATAACTTTCATCGATTCCGTCTAACACTCTGACTTTAAACGGAATATCAAGACCTCCAAATAGTTCCTTACGTCTTGGGGAGTTGCTGGCGAGGATAATCTGATAACGATCACTTACCATCCGAAAGCCCTTTCATCCTGTAACCATTTATCTTGCGCTTTCAGGGTCTGTTCTATCACATCCCTGCCACACCCGCAACCACCGTCATAGTCGCTGATATAGATACTGATATCCTTGATTTCCACACAGGCATCCTTGGGACAAACGGGACACCCTACCCTGCGCATCACCTCCAAGTCGGGGATGTCATCACCCATGAACATCACCTCGTCGTCTCTCAGTCCGTGTTCCGCAAGGAACTCCTCATAGACTTTGATCTTCACTGCGGCACCCAGGTAGATGTCTGTCATCCCCAGTCCCTCATAGCGTTTCCGCACACCTTCTATCTTACATCCTGAGATGATGGCGATGTTCAATCCCATCTTCACGGCAAGTTGAATGGCATAGCCGTCCTTGATATTCACAGTACGCAAGGGGATACCGTCCATCCCTAAAGAGATGGTCGACCCGCTCAGCACACCGTCCAGGTCGAAGATGATAGCACGTATCTTCTGTAAATCGTAGTTTATCATTGTTTTTCGGCTTTTCTGTGTATATGAAGTGACATACGTTCGTAAAGATCTTTCATAAAAGGATGATTGCGCAACAGCTGTGCCTGATGACGGATGACATTCTCGTCATAACGGACGGCAGGACCCGTCTGCGCCTGCAAGGGATGTAACAGGTGAACCTTCCGTGCTGTCTCGTCAATCAGAGGGAGCATCACGTCAAAGTTCATACCATGTTCCTCCAGTATCTCTGCTGCCATGGCATAGCAGTGGTTGGCGAAGTTACAGGCGAAGACGGCGGCAAGATGCAGATACTGCCTATCCTCACTCGACAACTCATAGACCCGCTCTGTCACACTCTCTGCCAAACGCCTGATGACTTCCATCGCTTTCTCGTCACTCGCCTCGATAAAGGTCGGAATCTCCGCAAAGTCGACTGGGCGTTCCTTGGAGAACGACTGCATGGGATAGAACACCCCGTAATGGCGAGCCATGCCCTTGAACATCTCCATGGGCATCGAGCCGGCTGTATGCATAAACACCTGTGTCTCCCTACCCTTCGTCACGGCTGGTATCACCTCTGCAAGGACGGAGTCTTTGACAGAGATGATATAAGCATCGGCTTCCATCGGCAGCTGTTCCGCCTTGTCGACGGGTTGTCCGCCAATGCGTTCCGACAGGGTCTTTGCTGATCTCATCGTGTGACTATACACACAGACAATCTCATGCCCGGCACCCAACAGGGTGAGTCCGAGATTGGTGGCTAGTCTGCCAGCTCCTATTAACGCGATCCGCATCTTAATACTTATTTAGATGGACGTTCTCCCACTTCAGTTTCTCCTCGTTCTGGGGCTTTCGCTCGTCAGCCTTGTGACCTACAGCGAGGATGCAGAGGCACGACAGGTTCTCGGGGATATCCAGCACACCCTGTATCACCGTGTCGGCACTCGTCCCGTCACTCAGTCCACGACCACGCATCTGTATCCAGCAAGTACCAAGTCCAAGCTCTTCTGCCTGATACTGCATCGAGATGGCGGCAATAGAACCGTCCTCCACCCAGCAGTCGTTCTGCTGCGGGTCACCTAATACAACAATGGCAAGGGGTGCTCCCTTGAGGAACTGTCCTCCCATATCCTTGGCATCTGACAGTTTCTCGAGATCCATCTTGTCATCGACCACCACAAACTGCCAGGCACGCTGTCCTTTCGATGTGGGTGACATCAGTCCTGCACGGAGGATCGTCTTCACGTCCTCACCGTCTATCTCCTCCTCTGTAAACTTACGATGCGAGCGACGCATCTGCACTAATTCCTTAAACTCCATAACTCTTTTGTGAATATTTGCGGATGCGAAGATACGAAATATTCTTCATTCCCACAAGAATGTTTACAGAAAAGTTCTGCAAATGCTATTTGATGAAGAGTTATGCTTCAACCCTCGAAGGCGGCACCTTCCTGTTTGTTCCATGGGGTGGAACACTTTGTTCCATGGCATGGAACATTTTGTTCCATAGGGTGGAACAAATAATCCCCTTTATTCGGATAAAACGTCCCTATGCCTGGAATGATTGATTCCAATGCTTGGAATGGTTGATGAGGGCAAAATCGCCATCCCTTGCCGCCCTTGCCGCTTCCTTGTCACCAGCAACCCACTGACAATCAAATAGTTTTGCAAGGCGGCAACGGTGGCATGGGTTTTTAAAAATACGTGTAGGGGAAACGACAGGCAGAACTATTGCACTGCCAGTCGTATGATAGTTCTTGAAATTGTGGATTCCTCTGTCCCCCCCACATTCGATTTGCTGTTGAGGGAGTTGAAATGAAAAGGCACTGTAAAAACAGTTGCTGTCTAGTAGCAGGATGGAAGATCCTTTGTAGCAGGGATAGCAGGATAATTTTGTTTTTCTATATTTTTTCTTTGCATTCATAGTAACTTATTTGTATGCTGATGCTGGAATTTTCATATAATTCATTCCAAAGGGATGATATTCATATTGAGTTCCTATTAGTATTTTTCTTGCGCCTAATTTTGCCCTTTCTTTTTCATTCTTTTAATACATCTTTTGTAATTATTATCAACTAGTGATTGAAAAGCACCACCTATACCATACTTTTCTGTTACGTCACCAACATACGTCATGCCACTTACATCAAAGGAATTAGATGTTAATTGTATATATTTCCAATTTTCTTGTTTGTATTTTTTGTTACTTTCCTCCTGTTGACGTTCTATAATCTTTAATTGTTCTTTCCTATTTTGATCTATCTTAGATATTAATTTGCTATAACTACTATTATCACTATTTTCACTTAGCCTAAATTCCGCAGCCTATTAATTTGGCTGTTCAAAAAAAGTTTTTATCGCGCAC
>CALFUF010000008.1 GCA_937916405.1 uncultured Prevotella sp. | reverse complement strand
CTGAAACCGAAGCTGCCTGATATTACTTTTTCCAACCTTACAGGTCGAACTTTTTCATAATAATATTAATAAGGTGTAATGCTCTCTTCATTGATTAGTAGATGATACTTGAAAGGATATAAGCAACGATTGTCGAGGTGGTAACACTGATCAGACCAGGCATCATGAACGAGTGGTTGAGCAGGTATTTGCCGATGACGGTCGTACCCGAGCGGTCGAAGTTAACCGTTGCGATATCCGAGGGATAGTTCGGGATGAAGAAATAGCCGTAGACACTGGGGAGTACTCCCAGCAATACAGGACCGTCGATACCCAAAGAGTAGGCGAGGGGCAGCATTGCCACGACGACAGCACCCTGTGAGTTGATGAGTACAGAGACGAGGAAGAAGACGAAGGCGATAGACCAGGGATACTCCTTCACGATACCTGTCAGCATCTCCTGCATGGTCGTCAAATAGTTAGAGAAATAAGTGTCGGCAAGCCATGCGATACCATAGATGGCGACAACGGCAACCATACCAGACTGCCATACAGGACCTGCCACTGCTTTCTTGGGGGATGCCTTGCAGAAGATAATCATCAAGGCGGCAGCGGAAATCATCACAATCTGGATAACCAGGTTCATGGCAAGCGGTTTGGAGAAGAACTCTGTCATGCCGTCGACATGAATCTTCGCCTTCACCAGCTGGTCAGCCGTCAAGGTCAGATTCTCATTGATAACCAGTGGGTCAGTACCCTTAATACCCCTCAGCGTATCATAGGCTGGTAAAGCGTTCTGGAAGATCGCAAAGAACACGATGATGGCAAGGGCGCCAAGGAAGATAAACACAGCATTCTTTGCCGACTGCGGAATCTCCTTGTCAAGGGTAGTGGCACCACCACCATAGATATACTCATACTGAGCAGGGTCTTTCAGCTTCTCTTGGAACTGCGGGTCTTTGTCCAAGTCAAGACCACGATGGTAGCTTGCAGCAGCGGCAGCCATCAGTCCACAGATGCAGGCAGGGATGGAGATCATCAGTACCCCAGGGATGGTGATGTCGAAGCCATTCGCATTCGAGATACTCACGAAGGCGACGACAGCAGCGGCGATAGGGGAGCAGGTGATACCTACCTGGGAGGCGACAGACGCGACACCACAGGGACGCTCAGGGCGGATACCCTTCTTCAAGGCGATATCACAGATAATCGGCATCAGCGTATAGACCACATGACCTGTTCCTACCAATACGGTGAGGAAGAAAGTGGTCAATGGCGCAAGGAATGTGATGCGGTCTGGATGCTTACGCAGCATCTTCTCCGCTATCTGTATCAACCAGTCCATACCTCCTGATGCCTGCATGATACCCGCACAGGTCACAGCAGCGATGATGATATAAATCACATCAGTAGGAGGGGTTCCCGGTTTCATTCCAAATCCAAATACCAATAGGGCAAGCCCGATACCTGATATAGCACCCAGAGCAAGGCTTCCATAGCGAGAACCTACCCACAATGCTCCCAACACAATCAGGAGCTGAATAATCATTACTAAACTCATAGTCTTAAATTCGAAGTTATTGTTTTCGGATGACAAAGATAATGGAAATATTTTTTATAGCAAAATAATTACAAAGAAAAAAAAGAGATAAACTTACGTTTACCTCTTCCTTCGTACGCCTGCAGGGGGTCGAACCCTGGACACCCTGATTAAGAGTCAGGTGCTCTACCAACTGAGCTACAAGCGCATCCTTTTGGTTTTGCGGTTGCAAATGTACGAACTATTTTTGAATCCAACAAACTTTTCCCCGACTTTTTTCAAAAAAAAGAGGGAAAAAGACAGAAAAAGGCTCTTACCTCTCACCACTCACCACTTACCTCTTCAACTTTCGCAAGTAAAGCCTTGCGAAAGTTGAATAAGTAGATTTTACATAAAAGCGATGGTCAGACCAGCCATCACAATGCTGACCATAGACATCAGTTTGATGAGGATATTCAAGGACGGACCACTGGTGTCTTTAAAAGGATCACCCACCGTGTCACCCACGATGGTTGCCTTATGGGCAAATGAGCCTTTACCTCCGAAATTGCCTTCCTCGACATTCTTCTTGGCATTATCCCAAGCACCTCCGGCATTCGCCATGAAGATGGCAAGGGTAAAACCACTTGCCAGTCCTCCAACCAGCAAGCCTAACACACCAGCTACTCCTAACACACATCCCACGATGATAGGAATGATGATGGCAAGGATAGACGGGAATATCATCTCATGCTGTGCCGCACGGGTAGAGATCTCCACACAACGACCATAGTCAGGAGTACCAGTACCCTCTAAGATACCAGCAATCTCCTTGAACTGACGACGTACCTCAACCACCATCTTCTGGGCAGCACGTCCCACAGCCTCCATGGTCAGACCACAGAACAGGAATGCTGCCATGGCTCCGATAAAGGCACCCACAATGACCTTCGGGTTCATCAGGTTGACCTGGAAGTAATTCATGAAGTCGGGAATCGTAGCATCCGTAGCCTTGATAATCTCACCTTGTACGTTCTGCATCATCACATCGGCACGGGTCATCGCAATCTTGATCTCCTCAATATAAGAGGCGAGAAGGGCAAGAGCCGTCAGGGCTGCGGAGCCGATGGCAAAGCCCTTACCTGTCGCCGCTGTCGTATTACCCAGAGCGTCAAGGGCATCCGTACGATGGCGTACGTCCTCACCAAGTTCACTCATCTCCGCATTACCACCGGCATTATCGGCAATAGGACCGTAGGCATCCGTGGCGAGGGTGATACCCAGTGTGGACAGCATACCAACAGCGGCAATACCAATGCCGTACAGTCCGTGGGAAAGACTACTGCTGCTCATACTCAGGTCGAAGCCGTTGGCACAGAGATAACTCAGCATAATAGCGACACCGATGGTAAGCACAGGAATACATGTGGAGATCATACCCGTACCAATACCCTTGATAATCACGGTGGCGGAGCCTGTCAGACCAGCCTCGGAAATCTTCTGAGTGGGCTTGTAACTGTGTGAGGTGTAGTATTCGGTAGCCTGTCCGATAATCACACCTGCGGCAAGACCAGAGATCACAGAGAAGGAGAGACCCAGCCAGTTCTCTATACCTAATAAATATAATATCGCGAAGGTGGCAATGGCTATCAGGACAGCACTGACATTCGTTCCCAACGACAGGGAGCGGAGCAGGTCTTTCATCGTAGCACCTTCCTTCGTACGAACCAAAAAGATACCTAACAAAGAGAGGAACACACCCACTGCCGCAATAATCATCGGGGCGATGACAGCCTTCAGCTGCATACCGTCAGCAGCACTGGCGGCAAAGGCAGAGGCACCAAGCGCAGCGGTAGAGAGTACAGAACCACAATAGCTCTCATACAGGTCAGCCCCCATACCTGCAACGTCACCCACGTTATCCCCCACGTTATCAGCAATAGTAGCAGGGTTACGAGGGTCATCCTCAGGGATATCAGCCTCTACCTTACCTACGATGTCAGCACCTACGTCTGCAGCCTTGGTGTAGATACCACCACCCACACGGGCAAACAGAGCCTGTGTGGAAGCACCCATACCGAAAGTAAGCATCGTCGTGGTGATGGAGATGAGTCCGTCAGCGTCGAAACGGTTCAATACGACAAACCAGATAGCGATATCCAACAAGCCAAGACCTACCACAGTCAAACCCATCACGGCACCTGAGCGGAAGGCAATCTTCAAACCGGCATCCAGACTGTGACGGGCGGCATTAGCAGTACGTGCCGAGGCGTAGGTAGCCGTCTTCATACCAAAGAAACCGGCAAGACCCGAGAAGAAACCACCTGTCAGGAAGGCAAACGGTACCCAAGGATTCTGCACGTTCAAGCCATACGCCATGAAGGCGAAGATGACAACCAAAACGGCAAACACCATGATAACCACTTTGTACTGTTGCCACAGATAAGCCATGGCACCTTTACGTACATACTCTGCAATCTCACGCATACGAGGAGTTCCCTCGTCGGACTTCATCATACTCTTGAAGAAGTACCAAGCCATTCCCAATGCCACAATAGAGGCAATGGGAACAAGCCAAAACACACTTGGAATATTCATATATGATTAATAAAGTTATAAGTTCTTAGTTATTGTGTCAAGAGGGAAGACTACTCGTCAGCACCGTATTCTGACAACTCTCCAGCTTCCTCGTCGGGGTCGCTCTCTATGTCAAACGTCGTGCGGTAGTTCTCTTCGTTCATCTCTTCCTCGTTGAACTCCTCGAGCTCGTCCTCCTCATCATGGTTGATGAAGTTATCCTCGATCTCCGCATCCTCATCATCCTCATTGACAGTCTCAAACTTCATGCGGGGCTTGATGACCTCTGGTTTCAGTTTCGCGAAGATGGCTTCTACCCATGTACCTTTGGCTACCTCAAGGACTTCATAACCATCAGCGATCTTCTTCTCATACATACCACCTTTCTTATGAAGACGGTCTTTGGGAAGGGTGGTGGTGGAAATATCAAAACCACTCTCAATGATATCCTGGATAGTCTGTGACAGCGAGTCCCAGCCACCCCCGAAGTTACGCTCCAACACCTCTACCAGCTTGCTTGCCGTGATATGACGGATATTCTCGTAGGTAAGGTCAGTGACACGCATGATAGGACGCTTACGGATAGCCCATAACACCTTCGTGCTCTCATCCAGTGTGACCGATCCTACTTTATAACCTTGTTTCTCATAGGATTTGCGAACGGCAGGGGCATCGTCTTTCAATTCCTCAACAGTAAACGCTGAGCGGATGATGTCCACATAATGACGGAGGTTATCCTTGACTTCCGCATCCTTGCTGCCAAGGTTAAGCATTCTGAATACATCGTTCTCCTGAACATCCCATATAGAACTCTTGGTTAGGTTCTTAATGCTAAGTGCTTGTTTCGAAGCTGCTTCTTTCATAATTTTTGTACTTTTAATGATTATGGCTGCAAAGTTAATGCAAAAAGTATCGAAATACAAGTATTTCCTCTATATTTTTTTGTTAATTTCCCCAAAAACTACTACCTTTGTCGTGGAATATGGCAGAACCTTTAGCCGAAAGACTAAGACCCCGCAAGTTGGATGACTATATAGGTCAGCAGCATTTGGTAGGCGAGGGTGCCGTCTTGCGTAAGATGATAGACGCAGGACGTATCTCTTCTTTTATATTATGGGGACCTCCAGGGGTTGGTAAAACAACACTGGCACAGATCATCGCCCATAAGTTGGAGACTCCGTTCTACACGCTGTCGGCAGTGACGAGTGGGGTGAAGGACGTGAGGGATGTCATAGAGAGAGCCCAGAAGGGACGATTCTTCAATGAGGCTTCACCTATTTTATTTATAGATGAGATACACCGTTTCTCGAAGTCTCAACAGGACTCTTTGCTGGGGGCGGTGGAAAAGGGGGTCGTCACCCTGATAGGTGCCACCACGGAGAACCCCTCGTTTGAAGTCATCAGACCCTTATTGTCACGTTGTCAGATCTATGTGCTGAATCCCTTGGAGAAGGATGACTTGCTGAATCTGCTGCATCGTGCCATCACAGAGGATATCATCCTCAAGGAACGGAAGATAGAACTGCAGGAGACGGGAGCGCTATTGAGGTATAGTGGGGGTGATGCCCGTAAGTTACTGAATATCCTCGAGTTAGTTGTTGAAGCCGCAAGTTCTACTGAGCCCATCGTCATCACTGATCAACTCGTGGCCGAGAGACTTCAGCAGAATCCCTTGGCATACGACAAGGACGGGGAGATGCACTATGATATCATCTCCGCATTTATCAAGAGTATCAGGGGCTCCGACCCGGATGCGGCACTCTATTGGCTGGCACGGATGATAGAGGGTGGGGAAGACCCGAAGTTTATCGCACGCCGACTGGTGATCTCTGCCTCTGAGGATATCGGACTTGCCAATCCTAACGCGTTGTTATTGGCTAATGCGGCTTTCGATGCTGTCCAGAAGATTGGGTGGCCCGAGGGTAGGATTCCGTTGGCAGAGGCTACGGTATATCTTGCCACCTCACCAAAGAGCAATTCCGCTTATTTGGGTATTGACGCTGCGTTGGGATTGGTGAAAAGGACTGGTAATCAACCTGTTCCGCTGCCTATTCGGAATGCGCCCACACAACTGATGAAAGACTTGGGGTATCATGACGGGTATATCTATCCACATGACTATCCCGGACACTTTACTCCTCAGCAATATATGCCGGATGCGTTAGTGAATGAGCGCCTGTGGCACGGACAGCATTCGCCAGTAGAAGAGAAGCTGTACGAGCGGATGGTGAATTACTGGGGGGACAGATATAAGGAATAAGGATGGATTACGATACGTTATTACAACAACTCATCGAGTTCTTAGGAACGTTTGCGTTCGCTATCTCTGGTATACGTCATGCCGCTGCCAAGCACTTCGACTGGTTTGGGGGCTATGTGTGTGGTATCGCTGTTGCCATCGGAGGCGGAACCATCCGTGATGTGATGTTAGGAACGACACCTTTCTGGATGACGAATCCTTTTTATATCATTTGCACGGCAATCGCTTTGGTCTTCGTCATTGTCTTCGCCCGACACCTTGAGCGACTGCACAACACGTGGTTTGTGTTTGACACGTTGGGACTGGCATTGTTTAATATCGCTGGTATCCAGAAATCGATGGTCTTCGGACAACCTTATTGGGTAGCGATTATCATGGGTTGTATCACGGGCGCCGCAGGGGGTGTGATACGTGATATCCTGCTGAATAACGAGCCTGTTATTTTCCATAAGGAAGTATACGCTATGGCAGCGATACTCGGTGGCATAACTTATTGGGGATTAGACGCTTTACAACTTCCGATAGAAGTAACGGTTATACCCTCTTTCCTGGTTACTTGCCTGATGCGTTTCCTCGCTGTCAGATACCATCTGTCACTCCCGACATTGAAAAACGAGTAGGGGAGTGGTTCCCTACTTCGCCATCTCATAGATATCCCGCATCTGTTGGGCTCCAAGTACCTCCATAGCACCAATGGAGATAGTACCTCCACGGGAGCATTTATCTACCAGGATATCGATTTCGGCATCCGTTATTTCCCTGCCTAACAATTCCTTGATGTTCGTGGGCATACCTATTTCACGATAGAATCGCTCGATGGCAAGAACACCTTGCTCGGCAGTCTCCTCAGGATGTGCGAAATCATTCGTGATTCCCATGACATTGACAGCAAACTGCACGAAACGGCTCAAATGTTTTGCCTTCACATAGCGAGCCCATGAGGGCCACAGAGCGGCTAATCCTGCGCCATGGGTCACTCCAAACAACGCACTGAGCTCATGCTCCAGTTTATGCGTGGCGAAATCCTTTTCAGTACCACATTCCGTCAAATCATTATGTGCCAGCGAGCCAGCCCACATAATCTGTGCACGATGCCGATAGTTCTGAGGGGCTTTCATGACGATTTTTGCCGAATCCATCACGGTTCTCAGCAAAGCCTCTGCAATAGCGTCTGTCAGCGACATCTCCTCATATTTCGAGAAATAGCGTTCCATCGTGTGCATCATGATATCCGTGGCTCCCGCAGCAGTCTGATAGGGTGGCAGGGTATAGGTGCGCTCCGGATTCATGACAGCGAATCTGCAACGGCACAGATCACTGTTGACACCTCGTTTGATGAGTCCTTCGTCCTTGGTGATCACGCAACTGGACGACATCTCGCTGCCAGCTGCAGGAATAGTCAGCACAACACCAATCGGCAGACATTGCGCAGGTTTTGCCTTGCCTTCCCAGAAATCCCACACATCACCATCGTATGGAATTCCATAGCCAATCGCTTTCGCTGAGTCAATCACGCTGCCACCGCCAACGGCAAGAATAAAATCAATCTGATTCTCACGTCCCAACTCAATGCCTTCATAAACCTTACTTAATAAAGGATTAGGAACGACACCGCCCAGTTCTACAAATTCCAGACCAGCGTCTTTTAGTTGTTGACGCACCACATTCAGCAACCCCGAACGCTCAGCGGAACCGCCACCAAAATGTACCAGCACACGCTTTCCGCCGTTTTCTTTCACCAAATTCCCAATCTGTTTCTCCGATTCCCGTCCAAAGACGACCCGAGTTGGGGCATAGAAATTAAAATCCTTAATCATCTTATCTTCTCGTTTTATAATTATCTATTTATCATAATACGTATTATCTCTTATTCATTACTTAAATGTTTCTTTGTTTGCAAAGATACTAAATTAAATAAGAATAAAGAAGGAAAAACAGATTAAATTCAACACGATCTCTAATATGGGTTCAGAATGAGGAACAATTTGTTATCTACAGAATCATATTCTTTAAACGACTAAGACAAACATTATGATAAATAAAGAATTCGCTTGAAAAGCCTGTACCTATGCGCTAATAAGACGCTATCTTTTTTTAAATAATGTGCCGCCTTTATATGTTACAAATTTACCCCCCCGTTTTAGAAAAAGTTGTTTCTTATTATTGCAATTTAAGCTAGTAGTCTGTAAAGTCTAAAAGTTGACTAAAGCTCTCTATTTTACGTGCCGATCAGACTCCATGTGTTGAGCAAAATATAATTTATTTAACCTATTGATTATCAGAAAAATAACTTGCGTATATCAGATATTTTTCGTACCTTTATAGCTGAATATCAATCACTTGAATTCAGCTATGCCGAAGCGAAAATATATCATAAGACTCACAGAAAAGGAGCGCGAAGAGCTCAGGTCTATTGTCTCCAAAGGTAAAAGTGCATCACGGACCATAAAGCGTGCCCATGTTTTACTGCGCCTTGACAGTAATGCCA
>CALFUF010000007.1 GCA_937916405.1 uncultured Prevotella sp. | reverse complement strand
TGCCGTTTGACGTGCAGACCATCACCCATGCCACCAAGGGCGTGATCAGTCCGTTTGGCAACAGCAGCAGTAACTATCACTTCTGGCTGCGCCGTCTGACCCGTAACGGACTGCAGAGCGTGACACAGATAGAGGCGAATACACCTTATTTGATTAGTATGCCGAACTCGTCAGAGTATAGCGATGAGTATAACCTCGCAGGCAAGGTGACCTTCTCCGCAGAGCAAGTGGATGTGCCAGAGACCAATCTGGTGGTTGACGAGTCAGCAGATTATGCGATGATTCCAGTCTTTGAGCGTATGGAGGTCCAAGAGTATGTCTATGCGCTGAACGTAGGGGAGGAGCGTGCCGGTCATCCCGAGGGTAGTGTGTTCGAGCAGAACTACCGTGAGTTGCGTCCCTTCGAGGCATTCACGAAACACCTGAGTGGTGGCGGTTCCCGCTTCATGTCCCTTGACGACCTGAACAACGGCAATGCGACAGGGATTCAAGAATTGAAGAATGGAAGAATTGAAGAATTGAAGGATGGGAAGGATGGTGTATATTATGACCTGCAGGGTCATCGTGTGCTCTATCCATCGAAGGGTGTCTACATCAAGAATGGACATAAGATCATTATGAAGTAATGAGTGCCTTCAAGGTGTAAATATGGCAATTTTGTAAAGGAAATATACCAAAATTTATGTATGACTTTTTGGAGCTTCTAGGAAATCTGGAGGCTCCAAATCGTTTATTTGGGGCAAAAAAGCCCCTTGTTTTTGCCTTTGGGGTAGTTAGTCGGTACCTTCCTACCCGTTAGGTACCGACTTCCTACCCGTTAGGTGCCGCCTTCGTCCCCCGAAGGTACGGGCTAAATAGGGCTTTTTTACCGCTTTTTTGCCCCTTTTTGAGGGGTAAAAAAGTCTTCAAAACGGATAAACCGCTGTCGCTCAGTGTGTTATCGTAACCCCTCTATTTTCGCGTATTTGCGACCAACTGCCGACTTGTTTGAAAAAACGCCCTTCTACAGAAGCACTTTGTCAGGATTATTCGTTGTTTTCCCCAAAGACTATCACGCTTTCAGATAAATGCCAGTAGACCAGTAGAACATAAAAAATACTCCAAAAAATTTGGCACTTTCTTGACTAATCCTTATCTTTGCAATCGAAGACAGATAGATTTTAATAAATCTAAAATCTTGATATTTGTAAAAATAGATAAGGAATGATGAATATAATTCATAAACATCTCGATCGTTATATGAGAAGATTAGTTGCTTTATGCTCCTGTCTTTTGCTGACGCTTTGTGTCTCTGCACAGGAGTGGGAGACCGTCAGGGACAGTGAGGACTATATCTACGGTGAAGGCTGGGGTAGTACTGTCGCTGAGGCTGAGAAGAATGCCCTGTCAAATCTTATCAGCAAGATTGCCACTAATGTGACAGGAGAGGCGCAGAGTTCCATCAAGGTGCAGCATGGTGAAGGTAAGCTGAATGAGGAGTCTCAGTTTACCCAGACGGTCAATACCTATTCACAGGCAACACTGACCAATACCGAGCAGCGGGTGCTGAAGGGTGAGCCGGATGCATACGTCGTGCGTTGGATCAAGAAGTCGGAGGTGGAGAAGATCTTCGAGTCCCGTAAACGTAAGGCGATAGACCTGGTGGAGTCAGCCCTCCGTGCCGAGAAGAAAGGTAAGGTGGACGACGTGTTGCGTAACTATTACTGGGCGTTGACCCTCTTGAAGTCGCTGCAGCATCCCAACGAGGTGATGTACACCGACGACGAGGGTAAGGAGCATGTGCTTACCAACTGGATCAAAGAGGAGATGGAAGACACCTTCGACGACCTGAAAGTCATCTATGACAGTCGTGAGGGAAATGATGTCCATCTCTCCATCACCTATAAGGACAAACCCGTGAACAGTGTCGACTATCGTTTCTGGGACGGTCAGTCATGGAGTGCAATCTATAGTGCGAAGGACGGTTGGGGTGTTCTGGAGCTGGCTCCCGGCTACGAGGGCTCGCAGGTACAGTTGCGGTTTGAGTTTGAGTATGCTGGCGAGGCGAAGATCGACAAGGAGGTGGAGATGGTGCTGAACGCCGTCAAAGGTACTCCCATGCCCGATGCCTTCACCAATGTGAAGCTCCAGACCAAGGAGAAGCCCAAAGAGATCGCCGCCCGTCATCAGCAGATGGCTTCCCAGTCGTTCACCACCAACAGTGCGGAGGTGATTGCTCCTCCACAGCCTATTGCGAAGAAAGACAAGGACGCCTCTAAGTATATGTCAGCCTTGGAGCAGGTAGTGAATGCCATCAAGCAGAAGAAATATGACTCAGTGCGCTCGTTCTTCAGTGACGGAGGTTGGGATATGTTCACCAAGCTGATGAGATATGGTAAGGGAAAAGTCCTCGACTCGTCGGATATCCGTCTCTACGATGACAAAGGCAGTGTCTTGGTACGAGGACTGCGTATGTCGTTCTCCTTTGCGTCCGGTGTCAGGAAGTCGTTTGTGGAGGATGTCGTCTTCGTGTTCAATGATGACCAGAAGATCGACAATATCGCCTTCGGATTAGGTAAGACCGCTGAGGACGATATTCTGAACAAGGGTGTCTGGGAAGAGAAGTCACGCTTCGCCATCATGAACTTCCTGGAGAACTATAAGACCGCATACGCGCTGAAGCGTCTCGACTATATCCGTTCCATCTTCGACGACGATGCTGTCATCATCACTGGTTCGGTCGTGAGCAGGGCGAATAAGAACGTCAATATCGAGAACCAGTCTTCTATCAGTCAGGAGGGTAACTTGATTATCAAGAGGAACCGTCAGACGAAAGACGAGTATCTCGCTAACCTCAAACGCTGTTTCGAGCGTAATGAGTTCGTGAACATCCGTTTCTCCAACAATGATGTCATCAAGATGGGTACCGGCGGAGAGTCCTATGCGATCCAGATACAGCAGGACTACTATTCCTCTACCTATGGTGACAAGGGATACCTGATGCTCATGGTGGATATCAACGATCCAGTCAAACCTTTGATAAAACTAAGAACCTGGCAGCCAGAGAAAGACCCCAATTTCGGGCTTTACGGACCAGGCGACTTCTAAATAGCAAATACATTAACCCAAAAACAATTAAATGATGAAAACAATGAAATTTCTAGTCATGGTTGTTGCACTGTCATTCTCAATGAGTGCGATGGCTCAGAGTTCAGTTCAGTCTAAACTGAAAGAAAACAAGGCTGCGTTGAAAAAAGAAGATGTCTCTAAGGACGCCCAGAAGGAAGCTAAGCGACTGAAGAAAGAGGGATGGACAGTATCACCCGGCGGACTGCCCCTGGAGAAGCAGGTGAATCGTCTGTATATGTTTATGGAACAGTATGACGAAGATATGAATCCCCTCTATTTCGACGGTGAGGGACGTTCGACGGCAGAGAACTTCGCCGCCGCCCAGATCCAGGCTACAGAGCTGGCACGTCTGAATCTTGCCAGCAAGATCAGCTCGGAGGCGACAGGTATCATCGATAACCTCGTGGCTAACAAGATGCTGGCTGGCGACCAGGCTGCCTCTATCACGACGACGATGTCAGAGAATAAGACCATCTTCTCTCAGAAATTGGGACGTCTGCAGACTCCTCTGGTTGTTACCCGTGAGCTGAAGAACAAGAACAAGGAGGTGATGGTGCGTGTCGTTACCAAGACTTCTTCCATTCAAGAAATTGCGAAAGAGGCTATCCGTGCCGAGTTGGAAAAGGGCGGCAAGGAGCTGAGCGAGGAATTGAAGGCTTATTTGGGTAAGGATTAATGGGCACTCTCTGGAAATACTTCGCTGTGACGGTTCTCTCCTTCTGCTTGGTGGGAATCTATGCGTTGGCGGCTTTCAATCTGAAAGTCTTCAATCCTATTGCCGAGATCCTCGACGACTACTCGTTCACCGACTTCTATTATAAGTTGCTGGACGGGGCAGGAGAGCGTGACACCAGTCGCATCGTGACCATCGTGGATATGACGGAGCTGCGGAAACGCCGTGACTTCGCCGACCTGTTCATGGAGGTGAATGCCCTTCACCCCAAAGCCGTCGGTGTCGATGTGGTGTTTGAAGGCTATAAGGATGAGGACCTTGAGGGAGACACACTGTTGGACATGGCTGTCAAGCAGCTTCAGAACTATGTGTTCTCCTACAAGATCATCGACAGCATGGATGGTGAGACCGTCCACTCGTTCTTTACTCCCAGTGACTCCGTCACCGAGGGCTTCACGAACATGCCCCGCCAGCTCTATGGCGGTATGAAGCGCAGTCTGAGCATCGGTCGTGATGTGGGAGGCGTAGTGCAGCCCTCGTTCATCAAACGGGTGGCTGACATCTATGCGGGACAGGAGGTGATGGCGTTGGCAGACAAAGATCTGAACATCAATTTCTCGCCGAAGTATTACCGTGTCGTGTCTTATGACTCCATCTTTGAGAACCGTGACTTGATAGAGGACCATCTGGTGCTGATAGGTGCCATGAAGGAGGAGGGTGACATGCACTATACTCCTCAGGGTAAGATAGCCGGTGTCGAACTGCTTGCCTACGCTGCCGAGACGATGTTGCGGCAGTCAGAGATCAAGCATGCCTCCACTGGTGTCACGGTCATCGTGTCGTTCTTCGTCGTCTTCTTCTCTGTCATCCTGTTGTCGAAGTACAAGGATTTCACAGGCAAGAAGAAGACACTGGGGCATGTGCTGCTGTCCACCTCACTGGTACGTGGCTTATTGGTCTGCGGCTGGGTGTCGGTCATCGTATGGATAACCTTCCTCCTGTTCTGCCGGTATAACTACAGTATCAGTCTGGTCATCGCCATGTCAGCGATAGCCCTCATCTATATGGCGATGAACCTGTACGACTCCATCAAAGATATCCGTTTGTTTAAGAAGAATAAAGAATCATGAATTGTAAGAAGATTATTTGTCTGTGGACCATGCTGCTCATGCCGCTGGTATTATCGGCGAAGGAGAAGACAAGCTCTTATGTCGTCTCCAAAGTGAGTGGGCGTATCGAGGTAATTACCCCTAATGGCAAGCGTAAGGTGGAGAAAGGTGACGTGCTGACTCCCGATGCCACCATCAACGTGTCGTTCAGTGGTTCTATGACTTTGCTTGCGGAACATAGCGATAAGCAGTATATCATCAATTCACCAGGCAGGGCGAAACTGTCGTCTTTCCTGGCAGATAAACGCAATACAGTGCTGACACTGACAGAAGACTATGTCAACTCTGTCGTGGCACAGCTCCGCAAGGACAAGAAGGTGAAGAGCCGTCGCCATAGCGACCCGGCAACCGTCACCCGTGATGTCGCCGTAGACTCACTCTCCATGGTCAAGGAGGATAATGACTCTATTCCATCAGAACCTGTTGATTCCACACAAAATCGAAACTAAAACGAACCAAGTTATGAAAAGAAAGATTATTATGACCCAACTGCTGTTGTTGGCATTGTCTTTGCCTTCTCAAGCCCAGAACAAGAATTTCCGTCAGGACTTCGAGGCTTTCAAGAACAAGGCGAAGAAGGAATATGCTGACTTCCGTAAGAAAGCCCTTGCCGATTATGCCCAGTTTGTTCGTGAGGCATGGGAGGAGTTCGGTGCGGAGCCTCCAGTAGATATCCCCAAAGAGGAGAAGGTAGAGCCGATGGTCACCCCGGAATTCGAGGAGGAGACCGCTTCATGGTTCAGCAAGCTCTTCGGCTTCGGAAAGAAAGACACCCCTGAGGAGACTGCCAAGAAGGCAAAGAAGGAAGCGGAGAAGCAGGCGAAGAAGGAGGCAAAGCGTAAGAAGCGTGAGAAGACCAATGCCAACCTTGCCGTACAACAGGTTGTCGCTGCTCCTGCTCCAGCTCCCAAGCAACCGCAGCCGCTGGCAGAGGTCGTTCCTGTTCCGGAGAAGGCTAACGACTATATGGCGTTTGATGTCTTCGGCACACAGTGTAAGGTGCGTATTGGCGATAACTGTCGTGTCGGTCTGAAGGGACTTACTGGTGATGACATTGCCGATGCCATCACAGAGTTCACCAAAGCACAGTATGACAATTTGCTCTACGACTGTCTGCAGGAACGCAAGAACCACCATTTCTCTGACTGGGCATACTATCAGATGCTGCTTTCCTTGACCGATAAGTTCTATGGCAAGCATACCAACGAGGGTACGTTAGTGATGGGCTTCCTGTACTCCCAGTCGGGCTATAAGATGCGTTTCGCCCATGATAACTCAAAGCTCTATATCCTCGTGGCAAGTCAGTATAGCATCTTCAAGAAGTCGTTCTTCTATGTCGATGGCGAGTGCTACTATCTGCTCGACGACATCGGGGACGACTCTAAGATGGCGGTCTGCAAGGCGAAGTTCCCCAAGGAGAGTCCGTTGTCATTGCAGATCTCTGCCGTGCAGGACTTTACCTATAACCCTGTTAATGAGCGTACGATTACCTCACCCAAGAATCCTGACTTCAGCTTTACCATCAGAGCCAATAAGAACTACATCGATTTCTTTGACACCTATCCCTCGTCTTATACCGACAATAACTTCATGACACGGTGGGCGATGTATGCCAACACTCCGATGGATAAGAATATCACGTCGCAGCTGTATCCCCAGATGAAGGAGAAGCTGAACGGGATGTCACCCGTGGAGAAGGTGCAGCAGTTAGACTGGTGGGTACAGGGTATGATTGACATCAAACGTGAGAACCCCAACCAGGAGTGCTTTCTCTATGCCTTTGATGATGATGTATGGGGCGTTGACCGTGTCTTCTTTGGTGAGGAGACCTTGTTCTATCCCTATTGTGACTGTGAGGACCGCTCGATACTCCTCTCACATCTGGTGCGTGACCTTGTCAACCTGGATGTTGTCTTAGTGTACTATCCTGGTCATCTTGCCATGGCTGTTCATTTCCCAGAGGACATCCCTGGCGACTATGTGACACTGGAGGGTCGTAAGTTCACCATCGTCGATCCTACCTACGTAGGCTCTGATGTGGGTGAGGCGGTGCCTTCCTATAAAGACAAGGGAACGACGGTCATCTTGTTGCAGAGACAAGGATGATAAGTGGTAAAAGAAAAAGTGGAACTCAAACGAGTTCCACTTTGTTTATGTCCTGTTCCATCTCACAATAGTGACAGGTCAGGATACCGTCTGTCACATGGAAGTGGGTGAGCATGGGCTCGTTGTTCGTGATACACTTCGGATTGTTGCATTTCACGATGCCCCGTATCTCGTCAGGGGTGCGTACCGGTTTTTTCTCCACCACCTCGAAGTCGTGGATGATATTCAGTACCACATTGGGGGCGACAACAGAGAGACGGGAGATCTCCTCGTCGGTAAACCATTTGTTCTCTACCTTGATAAAGCCCTTCTTTCCCACTTTCTTGGAAGGGAAGTTATAACCGATGGTGACAGGTGTTCCCAGTTCGTCAAGCTTCAGCAACTGCGCTACCTGATAGGTCTTCTCGGAAGGGATATGGTCTATTACGGTGCCGTTCTCAATGGCGGCAACGAGCATCTGGTTCTTATTCATTGTATAATCGTTTTATCGTTCTTTACTTCGTCTAAGCTGATACCCAGTACATCACAGAAAATCGCCTCACGGGCAAAGAGTCCGTTGCCTGCCTGCTGGATGTAGTAGGCATGAGGGTTGTCGTCCACGTCGTAGGCAATCTCGTTGACACGGGGCAGTGGGTGCAGGATCTTCATGTTTGGCTTGGCAAGACGCAGCATGTCGTTATTCAGGATATACACGTTCTTCACCCGCTCATATTCCATCAGGTCGGAGAAGCGCTCCTTCTGCACTCTTGTCATATAGAGGATGTCCGCATCGGCAATCACCTTCTCGTTGAAGGCGGTATGCTCTTGGAACTTGATACCATGCTCCTTGCAGTACAACTTATACTCGTTGGGCATGGCGAGTTCTTTGGGTGCCACGAAATGGAAGGTGGGGTTGAAATGACGCATCGCCATAATCAGGGAGTGGACGGTGCGACCGTATTTCAGGTCACCTACCAAGTAGATATTGAGGTTGTCCAGCGTTCCTTGGGTCTTGTAGATGCTATAGAGGTCGAGCATACACTGTGAGGGATGCTGGTGGGCACCGTCACCGGCGTTGACGATAGGAACCTCCGTCACCTCCGACGCATACTGTGCGGCACCTTCTATAAAATGGCGCATGACGATGACGTCGGCATAGTTTGCCACCATTGAGATGGTGTCTTTCAATGTCTCTCCCTTCGTGCCACTGGTAATCTTCGGGTCGGCGAAACCAATCACACGGGCACCGAGACGGTTGGCGGCTGTCTCGAAACTCAGACGGGTACGGGTGGATGGCTCGAAGAAGAGGGTAGCGACCACCCGTCCTTTCAATATCTCTCGGTTAGGATGCTTCTCAAACTCCTGAGCCATCTCAATCATATAGAGAATCTTCTCACGAGTAAGGTTAGCAATGGTTACAAAGTCATGCTTTTCCATATATTGTGTTCCTTTAGGTTTTTTCCGACTGCGAAGTTACAACTAATTGAGCAGAAAACCAAATATTCTTCGCTAATTTTTGTATCTGGAATGTATCAGAGACGGATGAGCGTCGAGCCCTGCTTACCAATCTTCACGGCATAGACACCTGCGGGCAGGTTAGGCAGTTCCACGATACCTGCATCAGCCTTGGCGTCGAGCACCTTCTGACCAGAGAGGTTGTAGACGGTAACCTGCGTGTCGAGGTCGCCATTGATATGCAGCGTGCGTCCGTTGAGTGTGGCACCGATGTGCCTGGAAGGCAGTTCGGGAATGCTGGTTTCGATACCGAGCACGTAGAGCAGTCCCTTGTAGGCATTTATCTTGCCGGCACCATAGCGCAGCGGGTCATCCTTGGTGTAGTCATCGGTAACGCTGCTGTGGGCAATGATATCCTTGATGTCAGCATTGGTGAGTTTCTTGCCCTTTTCCTCCAGTGCAGCCTGTACCCAGAGAGCCATGATACCTGCTGCTGCAGGGGTGGACATTGAGGTGCCGCTCATGATGGCGTAGGGGTACTTGCGAGGCTCCTTCTGTCCCTTGAACTGACCGCTGTACTCGGCAGTCCGGAACTGATCCTCTCTCACAAAACTATTACTTGCCGCATAGATGGCATAACCGGGAGCCGATACATCAGGATATGCGCGGCGGGCTTCGCTGAAGTCGTGACCGAAACTGCTGAAACTGGCATAGCGTCCTACCACCTCTCTCGGGGACTCAACAAGAGGCTTGTCTGAGTCATCGGGGTAGTCGGGGTTGATGACGGATCTATCTGTGGTGTAGGCTCCAATGGTGACGGGCTCGCCCGACGTGTTCCAGTCGCCCATCGAGTTCTCAGCGGTTCCGGGCTTGATAGTATTCTCATCGTCCATCGAGTTGGCATAGATGTTACAGTAGTCGCCCCAGCCCTGGATGTGAATGTCCTCGTTGGGGGAGGTGATCAGCAGCATAGGCAGATACTCATCCTTCTCCGTCACCTCGTCTGTCAGGAAATTCAAACCTTCACTTTCGACATGGATGTTGACGTAGTCGAAGTTCTGGTTATTATTATCGAGGCCAACGCCTTTGTTGATGCCTATCGACAGCGTACCTTTATTTATGAACTGAGCCACCTCGTCACCTACATTCTTGTAGACGTCGTCGTTGACGGTCACTGGACTGAAGTCGTCATCGGGGGCGTGGGCTTCGTCAGTTTTCACAGTCACCTCAAATTTTGTTTCGGAGTCCTGCTTTGCAGATGACGTCAGGGGCAGGTTGCAGGTGTAGACAGGATTGTAGTCCTGGTCGACGATGACCAGGTCGAGTTTGACCTCCTTGCAGGTCTTGATAAAGGCATCGACACCGAAAGAAGAATTCGTCTTCTTGAGCACCCACTTCTGGGTCTTGCCCATGCTGATGGTGTGGTCCATGTACATCGAGTCGGCACCCTCGTTGCTGGCGCACAGAGCCATGATATTGCCTTGGTTGCAATAATTGCCTATGAAGCGTGCCATGGAACTGGTACCGTCGTGAAACCCATCATGGGCGTTCGCACTCCAACTGACGATGAGCGGTTTGCCCTCCTTCTTGGCGAAGTGCCTTATGACGGAGAGAGCCTGCATGTTGTTGATGGTACCTAAGTTGTCCTTGAGTTCGGGGTACTTTTCCTTCTGCTCCTCCGAAATTTCATCTAATGCCAAATACAACTCAGCGTCGGGTGCCATGCCACCTATCTTGCCGCTGGTGGCGTACTTACCCGTGAACCCGTTCTTGTAGTCCATGATGCTGCCCGCTGCAATGCTGGCGCAGTGGGTTCCGTGTGCGCCTGACGGATCCTTACATACCAGGGTATCCAGGATGTCGTTCGGGTCAGTGAAGAACTCGCCCATCACTTTCTGGTTGATGGTCTCGCCACTGGCTGTCACCATCGGAATGTCGTCAAGGTTCTCGCCCTTGTCGCGATTCGACTCGTTGCATGCAATGAATACGCCCTTGATACGCAGGTTACCGTCCTTGTCCTTGAAGATGGGGTGAGTGAAGTCGAAGCCACCGTCAATGACTCCGATGATGACGCCCTTGCCCGTGTAAGCCTGTGGCAGGTCGGGCAGTCCCTCGGCATTTCCGGCATGAGCCTCGTCCACCTGCGATGCCTTGCGGGCTGTGTCTGTGCGCTGACGTCCGCTACGCGGCATGTCCACGAGCAGCACACCGTCGATGGCAGCCATCTCGTCCAGTCGTGCCATGGGCAGGTCTACCAGCAACTGGTTGCCCATGACTGTACGAATCTCGCCACCCATCCCTTTCATCTGGTTGGCAATGGCAAACAGACTGGAGTCTGCACTACATGTCACAGTGAATACGGCACGCTGCTGCTCTGTCTCAGTGGAGGCGGCACGGTGTGCCTGAACTTTATACTTCAGCACATTGACGCTGGGTGAGTACACATTTTGTGCTGTCACCACCTGACCTGTCAGCACCATGGTCAGCAACGTTAGTAAAGATTTCATTTTTATAAGTTACCTGTGTTATAAGTGGAATGTATCCAATTAGGTTGCAAAGATACGATAATTTTTGGAAAATACAAACCTCTTTAAGTAATTGTTACGTTTTTCCCTGAGCCTGACCCCCGATTTTCCTTGCTGGAGGTACCTTTTCTTGATGATACGGATGAGAAGATGACAGGTAACCGTTCCCCTGTCATTAGCGAATCAAATAAAAACATCTCCCCTTCTCCCGTTTTCTTCTGAAATACCGATGTACAGGGCGTTTCAAGACGGGACTAGTTGCTCCAACTACTCCCGTACTACTCCCTTTTTCGTTTGAAGGGAGTAGTATGGGAGATGTTATGTCAACTACTCCCGTGCCCTCCGCCCTTTATTTATCGGGCTTTGAGCCACCTGACGGGAGAAGGGGAGATGTTTTTTCGATTCTCTTAAAAATTCTATGAAATCAGTTACCGACTGACCAGTATTCAGTTACCGACTAACCCCTGTTTTGTTACCGACTGAAGCCCATTTTCATACCGATTAAAGCCTTTAATCGAGTCAATTAAAGCCCTCATTTGATAAAGATATAGTTTATCACCCGTTCCGATAATCCCTATGGGGGTATT
>CALFUF010000006.1 GCA_937916405.1 uncultured Prevotella sp. | reverse complement strand
ACAACACCTTGCAGTTGAAACTCGCCCTGATGGGTAATGGTGACGGTTTCCCCATCGCCCTTGGTGTTATCCGTGATGTCGACGCTCCTACCTATGATGAGGCTGTACATGCTCAAATTCAGGAGGTGAGTGCCCTGAAGAAATACCACAATTTCACAGAGTTGTTGGAGACTAATGATATTTGGGAAGTGAAATAAAAAAACAAAAGAGAAGGCACTATCCCATTTTGGGAGGGTGCCTTCTCTTTTTATTTCATATAAGTCATTTCAAGTTTTACTTCTTGTCCGCAATCTTACGAAAAGATTGCAGTTTCTCTCCAAAGCAGAGGTCGCCACAATCACCGAAACCAGGAACGATGTATTTCTGCTCGTTCATACCTTCATCGATAGCGGCACACCAAATGGTAGATCCTTCGGGTAAAACCTCTTTAACTACCTCAATACCTTCTGGTGCAGCAATCACGCAGCATACATGAATTGCCTTTGGTTTACCAGCTTCGAGAAGAGCCCCGATAGCCGCAGCCATACTACCACCTGTAGCAAGCATTGGGTCAACAATGACCAGTGTCCTGCCTTTCACACTTGGTGTGGCAATGTATTCAGCATGGATACCAACCTCCGTATGTTCACGGTTAAGATACATACGGAAGGCGGAGACAAAAGCATTATCTGCTTCATCAAAAACATTCAGGAATCCCTGATGGAATGGAAGTCCGGCACGAAGGACGGTAGCTATAACCAGATCTTCTTGCTTGATGAGGGGAATGTCAACTGTTCCCAGAGGCGTTTTAATCGTTTTGGGCTTATACTCCAATGTTTTGGAAATCTCATACGCCATCATTTCTCCGATACGCTCCACGTTATGACGGAAGTTCAAGCGGTTTTTCTGATAGTTCTTGTCACGCAACTCAGCCATGTAATGGTTGATGATGCTGTTCTGTTCTGCAAAATTAATTACTTTCATTTGTTGTTTTAGGTATTTTATTGGATGCAAAGGTACTAACTCCTTTTGATTTTTGCAAAGTCAAAGTGACAAAAATAGAAAGGTGAAGCCGTTTTTTGAATACTTTAACCAAAAAACGAACCTACGAAAGTAAATAAATCTTAATTCCTAAGTTCTTATTCCTATTTTCTTTGTACCTTTGCATCGCATTCGAAAGTAGGTAATAGTATCATTCAATAAAATAAAGAAATTATGGCAAAGTTAGATTTGACAAAGTATGGAATCACAGGTTCTACCGTGATTGCGCACAATCCATCTTATGAGTACCTCTTTGAAGAGGAGACAAAGGCTGGTCTGACTGGTTATGACAAAGGTCAGAACACTGAGCTTAATGCTGTTAACGTGATGACAGGTATTTATACAGGTCGTTCTCCTAAGGATAAGTATATTGTATGCGATGAGCAGAGCAAGGATAAAGTTTGGTGGACTACTGAGGAGTACAAGAATGACAACCATCCCATGAGTGAGGATGTTTGGGCACAGGTTAAGGACATTGCTATTAAGGAGCTTTGCAACAAGGAGCTTTATGTAGTTGATGCTTTCTGCGGTGCTAATGAGGCTACTCGTCTTGCTGTTCGTTTTATCGTAGAGGTAGCTTGGCAGGCTCACTTCGTTAAGAACATGTTCATCCAGCCTACTGCTGAGGAGTTGGAGAAATTCGAGCCTAACTTCGTTATCTACAATGCTTCTAAGGCAAAGGTAGAGAACTACAAGGAGCTGGGTCTGAACTCAGAGACATGTGTCGCTTTCAATACTACCAGTCGTGAGCAGGTTATCATCAACACCTGGTATGGTGGTGAGATGAAGAAGGGTATGTTCTCTATGCAGAACTACTATCTGCCTTTACAGGGTATTGCTTCTATGCACTGCTCTGCTAATACTGACATGGAAGGTAAGAATACTGCTATCTTCTTTGGTCTTTCTGGTACAGGTAAGACAACCCTGTCTACCGATCCTAAGCGTCTGTTGATTGGTGATGACGAGCACGGATGGGATGACGAGGGTGTATTCAACCTTGAGGGTGGTTGCTATGCTAAGGTTATCAACCTTGACAAAGAGAGCGAGCCTGATATCTACAACGCAATCCGTCGTGACGCCCTCTTAGAGAACGTGACAGTTGACGCTAATGGTAAGATTGATTTCGCAGATAAGAGTGTTACAGAGAATACTCGTGTATCATATCCTATCGAGCACATTGAGAAGATCGCCAAGAAGGTAAATGGTAAGAGTGCGGGTCCTGACGCTCAGAACGTCATCTTCCTCTCTGCAGATGCCTTCGGTGTTCTGCCTCCAGTATCTATTCTGACTCCAGAGCAGACGAAGTACTACTTCCTCTCAGGCTTCACAGCTAAGTTGGCAGGTACTGAGCGTGGTATTACAGAACCTACACCAACATTCTCCGCTTGTTTCGGACAGGCATTCCTCGAGTTACATCCTACCAAGTATGCTGAGGAACTCGTGAAGAAGATGGAGAAGAGCGGTGCTAAGGCATATCTCGTAAATACTGGTTGGAATGGTACAGGTAAGCGTATCTCCATTCGTGATACTCGTGGTATCATTGATGCTATCCTGGGCGGTGCTATCTTGAAGGCTCCTACCAAGAAGATTCCTTACTTCGATTTCGAGGTTCCCACACAGTTGGAAGGTGTAGACACTAATATCCTTGATCCTCGTGACACATATGCTGACGCAGCTGAGTGGAACAAGAAGGCAGAGGATTTGGCAGGTCGCTTCATTAAGAACTTTAAGAAGTATGAGGGTAACGAGGCTGGTAAGGCTTTGGTTGCTGCTGGTCCAAAACTCTAAGGAAGAGAATAAAAACTCACATAAAAGGAATATTGGCTGCGCTGTAAGGTGTAGCCAATATTTTTTGATGTAAGTCAAAAAGAGTTTTAAAGAGAATAAATAATATTTATTTTTTATGGCTGATTGCAAAGAGTTTCGTACCTTTGCATATGTAATCGAGACGATTACGTTGTTATTCATTAGGTTAGTAGTTAATAGATTAAGGTAAAGATTATGTTATTAGATTTTCAAACGACGGTTGTGTTGGTGTCGGTTGCTATTGCGACAGTTTTGAGTGTTATCACACTCATGAATACCAACATCCGTTAGGAAAGAGCGCGGAGTGAGTGATTCATACCGCGCTCTTTTTTTGTTTACAAAATCTAAAATATGGCATTTTATCATATAATTAACTTAATAAAAGGTAGAAAAATGTGGCTATTTGCAGAATTGTGAGTAAATTTGCACCCAAAAATTGAACGAAATCAAATGAATAAACTAATGAAGACCATATGTGGATTGTTTACAGCCATGTTGCTGTTGACATCTTGCATGAAGTCAGACAATACTACAAGTACACTTTATACTGATACGGCTATAACAAGTTTTTCCTTGGGAACTCTGAATGGATATCTGCATACCACATCATCCACAGGAGCAGACTCCATCTATAAGGTCTCCATCACAGGAAGTGACTATAAGTTTAGTATTGATAATGCCAGTCATCGTATTTTTAATACAGACTCACTTCCTCTCTATACGGACGTGAAGGCAGTTGTATGTTATGTGAATACTTTGAATAACGGATCGGTATTTATCGAGGACACAGAAGATAGTGATATTTTATATTTCTATTCTTCTTCAGACAGTATTGATTTTTCTACTTCACGTAAGTTCGTGGTGTATTCTTCTGATGGTTCTACCCATGAGGATTATAACGTTCAGTTGAATGTTCACAAAGAAGATGGTGAGCAGTTCGTCTGGAAGCTACATCAGGAAAGTGCGGAGATTGCAGAATTGGATCGTATCAAAGCAGTGATGGTGAATGAGGATTTGTACGTCTTTGGTACGATGGACGGAAAGACTGTCGGCTATACTACTACCAATGGGGATGATTGGACTCCTGTAGCAGAAATAGACGACGAGAAAGCTTACAGTAATGTGTTGCCATTACAGAATGGTCTTTATATGATAGCTAATGGTCAGTTACAGCAGTCTAACGACGGTACCACATGGACGGTTGTCAATGACGCACCAGAAGTTACTAAACTGGTTGCAGCCAACTATTCCGAATTATATGGATTGACCAGTGACGGAACATTAATGAAATCAGAGGACAAGGGCGTTACTTGGATAGAGGATTTGCTGGATACCGACAAGAGCTGGTTGCCTACGGAGGAAGTCGCTTATGTCTGCTATCCTGTGAATATGACCTATTATGCTGACTACATGTTGATGGCAGGCATTTCAAATGGTGTTGATAAGATTTCTTCCGTATGGCGTAAGATTGTGGAATACGACCTGCAAGGAGATGAGAAGTGGGTATATATGGACCGTACTGATGGCAATGAGTTTGCCCTTCCTCAGCTGGAAAATCTGGTGATGCTCAACTATGACGACGGTGTACTTGCCTTTGGTATCAAAGACGACGACTACTCACCTATCTACCAAAGTCGTGACAACGGAATTGTGTGGAAAGAGAATTCTCGTTATCAATTACCTGTAAACTTCAAGAATAGTGCGGTCGATCATTTTGGAGCAGCCACAGATGGTGGGGAAATATGGATAATAGGTAGCAATGGTCAAGTATGGCAAGGGCATCTGAATAAGGTGGCTTGGGAAAAGTCGGAATAGGGAGATGTTTAGAAAGTCGTTGATATCCATCCTGTTGTTGACCATGACGGTTTCCCTCAGTGCTCAGGAAGAACCTGAATATCGTGCTGAGTTAGGAGGTGGAATAGGTCTCGTTTCCTATCAGGGCGACTTCAATGGCAATCTCTTTAAGAATATGCAGCCGATGTTTTCCTTATTGGGACGTTATAAGTTTAACCCACGAATGGCATTGGCGTTGAATGTGAGCTATGGTAAAATTAAAGGCTCATCAAAGGATGCAGAGACATATTATCCCCTCCCCGAGGAGGTGAGTTTCAGTCACGGACTTGTGGATGTGGGCGTGAGATATGAATATAATTTCTGGCCCTATGGTACTGGAAAGGAATATCGTGGGGCAAAGCACTTAACACCTTATATATATATAGGATTGGGAGCGACCTTTGTGAAGCCTGATAAAACAGAGATAGCCTTCAATTTCCCTATAGGTGCTGGAGTAAAGTATAAAGTGGGCACTCGTACGAATCTGGCACTGGAGTGGACCATGCATTTCACGACAAGTGATATGCTGGACGGTGTAAAGGATCCTTATGGCATCAAGAGCAGTGGTATCTTTAAGAATACCGACTGCTATAGTCATTTGCGATTGTCCTTAACCTATGATATATGGGCAAAATGTAAAACCTGTCATAATGACAGAGAATAAATAGATATGACACAACAAATAGATAAGACACGTATTCCTGCTCACATTGCTATCATTATGGATGGTAATGGACGATGGGCAATGGATCGTGGACTGGACCGTACGTTTGGTCACAAGGCAGGTCTTGACAATCTTGAGACAGTTACAACCCTATGCTCAAATCTAGGGGTAAAGTATCTGACAGTCTATGCTTTCTCTATAGAGAACTTCAATAGACCTGCCTACGAAGTGGAGGCATTGATGGGACTTGTCCTCAGTTTTATCAAGATGGATCTGTTCCACAACAACAATGTGAGTTTCCATGTGGTGGGCGACCGTGCGCGTCTTCCTCAGAGTGTGCAGGACAAGTTACGCTCTATGGAGGAGGAAACAGCGATGTATGACGGCATGGCAATGACGATAGCCATGGGTTATTCCTCTAAACAGGAGATAGTGAATGCCACTAAACGAATAGCTCGTGAGGTGCAGCGTGGTGAGATGAGTGCTGATGATATCAATGAGGAGACCATTAGCGAACACCTTTGGACCGCATGGATGCCTGATCCTGACTTGCTTATTCGTACAGGCGGTGAGATCCGTATTTCAAATTATCTGCTCTGGCAGTGTGCCTACTCAGAGTTTTATTTCTGTGATACTTACTGGCCGGACTTCGGCGAGGAGGACCTTCATAAGGCAATAGCCAGTTATCAAAGTCGTCAACGCCGTTTTGGCAAGACAGAGAAACAAGTCGAAAACGAAGAATGAAAATGAGAGATATCAATAAGATAGTCATATTGCTGACGATAATGCTTGGTATGGTCTTGCAGACGAAAGCACAGGATGTTATTGTTAATCCTGACATTTCTTATGCTGGTACACCAAGAACTTGTGAGATAGGTGGAATAGCCGTCAAGGGTGTTGAAGGCTACGAGGATTATGTCTTGACTGGTCTTTCTGGACTTGCTGTTGGACAGATAATTACCGTTCCAGGCTCTGAGATCACGGATGCTGTGAAGAGATATTGGCGTCATGGACTGTTCTCACGAGTCTCTATCACGGCGGATTCCATCGTAGGTTCTAAAATATACCTGTGTATTAATCTGGCAACTCGTCCACGTGTCAGTAGGATTAACTACAATGGCATTAAGAAGTCAGAGCGTGAGGATATGGAGGCAAAACTCGGTATTATGAAAGGTAGTCAGATTACCCCTAATATGATAGACCGTGCCAAGATACTTGCCAAGCGCTATTTTGATGATAAAGGCTTTAAGAATGCGGAAATCGAGATTGTGCAGCGTGACGATGTGACAGATAAGAATATGGTCATTCTTGATGTCAACATTGATAAGAAAGATAAGATGAGGGTTCGTCATATCATCTTTGAAGGAAACAAGCAGCTCTCTTCCAAGAAGATTAAGGGTAACTTATTCAAGAAAGGCGCCTTTGGAAAAATCAATGAAGCAGGTAAGCTCCGCACCTTCTTCAAGGCAAAGAAGTTTACTCAGGAGCGGTATGACGAGGCGAAGAAATCACTGATAGAAAAATATAATGAGTTAGGTTATCGTGATGCTGTTATCTTAGAGGATTCCGTATGGAACAATGATGAGAAACATGTCAATGTCTATGTGAAATTAGACGAAGGACAGCGTTACTATATCCGTAATATCACATGGGTTGGTAATACGGTGGTGACGACAGATTATCTGAATGCTGTACTGGGTATGAAGAAAGGTGATATCTACAACCAGAAGCAGCTGAAGAAGCGTCTGTCCGAAGATGAGGATGCTGTAGGTAACTACTATTGGAACAATGGTTATCTTTTCTATAACCTGGATCCTACCGAGGTGAATATAGTAGGCGACTCCATTGATTTGGAGATGCGTATCCAAGAAGGAACACAAGCTCATATCAGTAATGTGCGTATCTATGGTAATGATCGTCTTTACGAGGAGGTCGTTCGTCGTGAGCTGCGTACCAAACCAGGTGACTTGTTCTCCAAGGAAGCTATCCAGCGTTCTGCCCGTGAGATAGCCTCTATGGGATATTTCGACCCAGAGAAAGTGAACCCTGATATCAAACCTAATTACGAGGATGGCACCGTGGATATCAACTGGGAACTGGAACAGAAGTCTAATGACCAGTTGGAGTTCTCTTTGGGTTGGGGACAGACAGGTGTCATTGGTCGTGTGGGTATTAAGTTGAACAACTTCTCCATGCGCAACCTCTTTGGAAAGAACAAGATGCACCGTGGTATCATGCCGATTGGTGATGGTGAGCAGTTATCACTCTCTCTGCAGACTAATGGTCGTTACTACAGCTCTATCTCTACAGGCTATAGCACAGGTTGGTTTGGTGGCAAACGACCGAACGCATTGAATGTCAGCGCTTTCTATTCTAAGCAATCAGATATCTCCAGCAGTTATCGTAACAATAGTCTTTATAATAATTACTATAATTATATGTATGGCTATGGCTCAACAGGTTATGGTTATAACTATGACTCCATGCTTGACGATGACAAGTATATTAAGATGTTCGGACTATCTGTAGGATGGGGTAAGCGTCTCCGTTGGCCAGATGATTATTTCCAGTTGTCTGTTCAGCTGTCATATACTCGCTATATGCTACGTGACTGGAACTACTTTATCATCTCTAATGGTAACTGTAACAACATCAACTTGGGTGTGACCCTCTCACGTACATCTACAGATAATCAGCTTTTTCCACGTCGCGGTTCGGAGTTTATGGCATCTGTCACACTTACTCCGCCCTGGTCAGCTTTCGACAAGAAAGACTATGAGCATCTTGCCACAGACCGTACCTCAGCGACATTTGAGAGTGAGCAACAAGACAAATACCGTTGGATTGAGTATCATAAGTGGAAGTTTAAGTCACGTACCTTCACCTCTCTGACGAATGGTCAGAAGTGTCTGGTATTGATGACCCGTGTGGAGCTTGGTTTGTTGGGTTCTTACAACCAGTATAAGAAGTCACCTTTCGAGACCTTCTATGTCGGTGGTGATGGTATGAGTGGCTATTCCTCTGGTTATGCGGAAGAGACCATCGGACTGCGTGGTTACGATAATGGTTCTATCTCTAATACAGCTGCCTATCAGGCAGGAACGAGTGCTTACTATAACGCCTATGCCTATGACCGCTTCACATTGGAACTCCGTTATCCGTTTATGTTAGGTAATACGACCATCTACGGACTCGGTTTTTTGGAGGGAGGTAATGCATGGGTAGACACCAAGAAGTTCAACCCCTTCGACATGAAACGCTCTGCAGGCGTTGGAGTGCGTATTTTCCTGCCGATGGTTGGTTTGATGGGTATCGACTGGGCTTATGGTTTCGACAAAGTATATAGTGGTAGCAACTATCAGAAGGGCGGCAGCCAGTTCCACTTCATCTTAGGACAAGAGTTCTAATTTAAATGAGTAATTAGTAATGAGTAATTATGATTAGAAAGTTTATTATCTGTACAATACTGGCTGTGTGTGGCTTTACTGGGGCACACGCACAGAAGTTTGCCCTGTTGGATATGGATTATATCCTCAAGAACATACCTGCTTATGAGCGTGCTAATGAGCAGCTGGCGCAGGTATCTAAGAAGTGGCAGGCTGAGGTGGAGGCTCTCCAGACGGAGGCGCAAACCATGTATAAGGACTATCAGAAAGAGGTTGTATTCCTCTCTCAAGAACAAAAGAAGGCGCGTCAGGATGCTATTATGGAGAAAGAGCGTGAGGCTTCTGAGTTGAAGAAGAAATACTTTGGTCCTGAGGGTGAGTTGTTCAAGAAGCGTACCGCTTTGATGTCACCTATCCAAGAGGAGATATATAATGCTGTGAGTGAGATTGCTGACCTGCGTGGCTATCAGTTGGTACTTGATCGTGCCAGTGACAGTGGCATCATCTTCGGCTCTCCCAAAGTGGATATCTCCAGTGAGGTATTGAGTCGATTGGGTTATTCCAATTAAATAGGGATCTCATGATATCGAGATCCCGAGATATCGAAACATCGAAAATATCAAATAACGAAATAATCAATTAACAAAGAAGAAAGAAAAATGAAAAAAGTACTTTTAATGTTGTTCATGTTTGCCCCATTGGCAACATTCGCACAGAAGTTTGGTCATGTTAATGCCCAGGAGGTTATTCAGGCAATGCCTGAGTTCACTAAGGCTCGTGCTGATATCGAGACGTTGACAAAGACCTATGAGGCTGACCTGAAGAATATGCAGGATGAATTACAGAAGAAAGCTGAGGCTTATGAGAAAGAGCAGGCAACGCTGCCCGCTAATATCAAGGAGCGCCGTGAGAAGGAGCTGCAGGATATGTATCAGAAGATTCAGCAGACCTATCAGGACAATCAGCAGGCTCTTGCCAAAGAGCAGTCTGAGAAGATGCAGGCTATCCAGACAAAGGTGATTGACGCTATCAAGCAGGTCGGTCAGGCTGGTGGTTATATTTACATCATGGATATCGCTGGTGGTGTTCCTTACATCAGCACGACGCTCTCTACCGATGTTACTGCTCAGGTAAAAGCTAAGCTTGGTTTGAAGTAATCTGATAATTAAACAATATGAAGCGGTTTTTGTTTTTATTATTAACCGTCATCACCCTTTCAGCATCGGGTCAGACAGAGGCACCGGTGCTGAAATTTGGCTTCTTAAGCTATGATGCAGTACTCCAGTCGATGGCAGACTATGCCGCAGTGGAGAGTAGTATGGCTCAGTTACAAGAGCAGTATGCGGCAGAGCAGCAGCGGGTAGAGGATGAGTTTAACAAGAAGTATGAGGAGTTCTTGGACGGTCAGCGTGACTTCCCCCAGACGATTCTTCAGAAGCGTCAGAGTGAGTTGCAAGAACTTCTGGACAAGAATATTGCTTTCAAGAAAGAAGGTCAGCGTCTGCTTGCCGAGGCAAGAGAGAAGGCTATGCAGCCTTTGAAAGCGCGTCTTGCTGATGCGCTGGCAAGAGTAGGAAGCTCTCGTGGTCTTGCTTTTATCGTGAATACCGACCAGAATGCTTTGCCTTGGATGAATATCAGCATGGGCGAGGACGTGACGGAAGCTGTTCAGGAAGCATTGAAATAAGTGCAATGACATTATCGAGTAAACCAGGACCCATCGGAGTCTTTGACAGTGGGTATGGCGGATTGACCATTCTGCATGGCATCCGCCAGTTGCTACCCCAGTATGACTATCTCTATCTGGGAGATAATGCGCGTGCCCCCTATGGTACGCGCTCCTTCGATGTGGTCTATGAGTTTACCCGTCAAGCTGTTGTCCGTCTCTTTGAGATGGGTTGTCACTTAGTGATATTAGGTTGTAACACCGCTTCCGCAAAGGCATTACGAACCATCCAGCAAAATGACCTCCCCGATCTTGACCCACAGCGTCGTGTGTTGGGCATCATCCGTCCTACGGCAGAGGTTATCGGTTCTCTGACTCATTCCCGTCATGTGGGAATTTTCGCCACAGAGGGGACGATACGCAGTGAGAGTTATAATCTGGAGATTCATAAGTTCTTCCCAGACATACAGGTCAGTGGTGTCGCTTGTCCGTTCTGGGTCCCTTTAGTGGAGTATAATGAAGCCGACTCCCCGGGAGCCGACTATTTCGTGAAGAAGCGCATCGACCAGTTGATGCGTATGGATTCCGAGATAGACACCATTATCTTAGGTTGTACCCATTATCCCTTGTTATTGCCTAAGATTCATAAGTATATCCCTCGTGGTATCCGTATTGTCTCGCAAGGAGAATATGTAGCTGGTGCCTTGCAAAAGTATTTCCAGCGTCATCCGGATGTGGAGCAGCGTTGCACACAGGGTGGCAGTGTGCATTATCTCACGACGGAGAGTCCCGAGAAGTTCAAAGAACAGGCTCAAATTTTTCTACATGAGCCTGTCAAAGTCGAGAATATCACTCTGGGTTAGTTCAATAGGCGCTTGGCGAAATAGCGTACGGGATACCATACGCTGAGGAAGCCGACGGCGATCACTGTGAGGAAGATAAAGATGATGTCCCATGGGTGTACGCTGACGGGATAGGCATCCACGATGAACGAGCCCTCTGACTGTCCCAGGCGCACGATGCCATATTGCTGTTGCAACCAACACAGCAACAGTCCGATGGCAATACCAATCACAGCACCCATCACACTGATCATACGTCCCTCAAACAAGAAGATGCGCACTATCTGTTTGTCTGTGGCTCCTAAGTTGCGTAATGTCACCACGTCATTCTTCTTGTCAATCATCAGCATGGAGATACTGCCGATGATATTGAAACAGGCGATGACAAGGATAAAGGTGAGGAAGATATAAGCCATCAGTTTCTCAATCTTCATGATGCGGAACGTGTCGTCCTGCTGCTCATAACGGTCACGCACCAGAAAGCGGTCGCCGGCAATCTCCTTCATCTCTGCTTTCACCCCTTCGAAATCACTACCGGGCTTCAAGCGAAGCTCCAGCGAGGAGAGCATCCCCTGTTGGTCAAACAACTGTCTGGCGAAGGTTATTGACGTGATGATATAACGCTTGTCATATTTTCCTTGTTTAATACTGAACAGAACCCCAGGTGAATACAGCTCGTCCTCCACAAAGCCCTCCTGCAGATTCGCCATGTTCAGCTGTCCCTCCCTTCTTGGCGCATAGATCTTCAAAGGATGCTCAAAGGTATAGCCAGTCCCAAGCTGATAGGCGACACCCATCCCCAAGATACCATAGTTCATATCTGCGGCATGTAACTCAAACTCCCCGTCACCCTCTAACACCTCACGGATATGCGTCAGCTTGTCGAAGTTATCCTCCACACCCTTCAGTCGTATCATCGCCTGCCGTTCCCCATAGACGGCAAGAGCCTGGTCTTCCATCACCTCTGTTGCCACATCCACTTGTGGCAGCTGGCGTATCTGGGTTAACAGGGAGTCATCGGCAGCCACCGTCTTACCCTTTACAGGGGTGATTTTGATTTGTGGATCGAGTTGGGTGAAGAGAGATGCCACCATATCGTGGAACCCGTTGAACACACTCAGTGTCACTACCAGTGCCATCGTTGCGACGGCAACCCCTACGACGGAGATGCCGCTAATCACATTGATAGCGTTGGTACTCTTCTTTGAGAAGAGGTAGCGACGGGCGATATAGAATGGGAAGTTCACCTCTTCAACTCTTCAATTTTTCAATTCTTCAACCCTTCAAGAGTTCATCGATATGGTCAATATAATCGAGAGAGTCATCAATGAAGAAGCGCAACTCAGGGATGATGCGCAACTGATAGCGCACCCTTGTCCCCAGCTCATAGCGTATCTGTTTCTCATTCTTGTTGATATTTGCCATAATCTCCTCACCACGCTCACTGGGAAAGATGCTCAGGTGAGCTGTGCAGATGCTCAAGTCAGGGCTTACGCGCACCCTTGTGACGCTCACCATCACTCCATGCATACTGCGAGTCTGCTGTTGGAAAATCACACTCAGTTCCTTCTGCAACAGTCGTGCAATCTTATTTTGTCTTGTCTCTTGCATAGTCTTTCGTATCTTTTTCGGGGACAAAGGTACGATTAAGTGAGAAGAAAACCAAATATTATTTGAGTTTTCTCGAACGAGAGTGCCTTCGAGCTTTATCTCAAAGGTACGAAATATTTCTTAATTATTGATGATTACAAAGAATAAAAGACAGCCATTAAGTTTGCTCGATAGTTCTTGCTGATTTTGAGTTCCCTATTATCCTCAAGCGGTTCAGCCAAGATACAAGTATTATCCTGAATCATCTTGATATGGTTTATATTCACAATATATCGCTTATGAATTTGTATGAAATCAGGGGAATAGTTGAGAATCAAGTCCGACGTGGTCCTGTGTCGTAAGATATAGAAAGACTGATCGGTGCATACGATTTCCCATAGTTTACGTGCCTGACTATAACGGAAGAAAGCGATGTCTTCCAGTTGCAGGGTCAGGTGTTCATTCAAGGAATTCACTACCAGAATGATGGGCAGTCGTAGATTCTCCCGAGGCATGATCTGGGGGACACTCGCTAACTTGTTCTCGTAATAGCGTGTCATGATTTGTCCCAATTCCTGTTCAGAAGCAGGTTTCAGGAGGTAGTCGAAAGCCTCACGTCGGATAGCCTCTAACATATACTTATCATGTCCCGTATAGAAGACAACCTTTGTTTCTGGCTTGATATCACTGCGGATAAGACTACAGAACTCCAGTCCTGACATATTAGGAAGCTCTACGTCAAGGAAGATGATGTCTGGCTCTTTGTCGATAATCCCTTTGGCAGCCGACTCAGCGTCGTTGGCTGTGCCAACGACATCTACGGAGTAGTTCTTTTCCAGCATGCGAGCCAATACCTCGACAGCCTCTTGGTTGTCATCAACGATATAAGCGCTGGTCAGTTTTTGTTTGTTCATAACCGTGTTGTTTAGAATTGATATTCATCGGGAAGGAGAATCCATGAACGGCATCCACTCTCCTCACCATGTTGATAATTTCCTATTCCGAAGGTGATGGGCACATGATTCTTCTCGTTGAGCAGTTGGATGGTCTGCCTAATAACCTTCATACCAGTCTTCCTGCTATTGCTCAAATCGTTTTTCAGTCCATGACCGTTGTCAAGCACTTCTACCAAGGTGGCATTCTCTTTTCTGCTGGCATGGATGATGAGTTGACGTTTCTTTCCCTCCTGTGGTTTCATACCACGCAGCCCATGTTTGATGGCGTTCTCTGCAAATATCTGGATGGTCATGGCAGGCAGTTTTACGTTCGCCATGTCGATATCCTCATCTATCAGTTTCTCATAATGGAAGTCGTCACCCATCTGTTGCCCCTCAACGGTGACATAGTAGTCGACGAAAGCAAGTTCCTCCTCCAAAGTGATCTCCAGCGTGTCAGCCATGTCGACACCTCTGCGCAGGAGTTGTGTCAGTGTCTCAAAGTTTACCGTTTTGCCATCCATCTGCGCAAGCATCTCGTGGTTCAAGGCATTATAGATAAAGTGAGGGGACAATCGGTTTCGGGTATTCCGCAATCGGGTCTCGATCAGTTGTTGGTGAAGTTCCAGAGCCTGTATACGACCCTTTCTTCGATGCATCAGATAAAGAACGAACAGCAAGATGGCAGCCAGTAGGGCAGTGATAAACAAGACCCATGCCAGCCGGTTTGTCATCTTACTTTGTTCTATCTCCTGCCTTTGCTCCATGAGTTGCTTATCATGCTCATACTCTATGAGTCGTGTACTCATCTGCATCTTTACGTTTGCCGTTTGGATAGAGTCGTTCAACGCATGCATCTCCTGGTGTGTTTGGTAGGCATTAGCATAATTACCAGTCTTCTGCCATACTTGCTCTACCGCTTTCAGTCGCATGACTTTGGCGGTAGGTATCATTTCCTCGGGGGTGTTCTCTTGTTGTATGATGCGGATAGCGTCAGCGGTCCTGCCCTCCAGCAACGCCAACTCAATCTTTGAGGTTCCGATATAATAGAGCAACATGGGGAAGTTCACCTTCCGATAGAAGGAGTCTACCTCTTCCACGATAGGTCTGGCAGCATTGGCGTCTTTCAGATTGATGAGGATCTCTGCGATATTAGCACGTGCCGTATAGTAGTCCCACGTTTTGTCTGGGTCGTCTCTCACCAGAGATGCCGCTTTCTCGAAGCAGGGAAGCGCCTCTTGATACTGTTCTTGCAGATAGTGGTCATTCCCCAGGTTATTGTAATAGATGAACTGATCAGCCTTCTTCATCTGTGGCAGTAACTGTTCACAACGCTTGAACCATTTCTTGCTGTTACCATAATCCGCCATGGCAGTAAAGACGGTACTGATACCCAAACTAATGGCTATCTTGCTGTCTGTTGTCGTCTGAAAAGAGTCTGCGACAGCTAATGCCTGCATATAACCATCTGCGCTAAGGTCCAGTTTCCCCATCTGGCGATAGAAGTCCGCTTTGTTCGTCATGCCGACGACTCTCAGGTCAGGGTTCATCCTCTCCTGTTCCATCAGTTCGACAGCCTTTTCTGTATAGGCGAGGGCAGAGTCAATTCGTCCCAACAAAGCACCATAATAAACACCACGAGCCATCATCCACTGGACACGTAGCAGTTGCAGATCCCTGGACATTCGTTTTTCATTGCGAAGCAGATACTGATGAATGCGTTCCGTTGTCTGGACAAAGGAGTCAACAGCAAACGCTTCATAGAATTTGTTGTTACGTATAGATAGTTCTATATAAATAGAGTCGCTGTCTTTGTCGGAAAGTTCCTGATGAGACATAAACCTTCCGTTATGCTGGCAAGCAACGAGTCCTATGAATACCACGAAAATTTTGATACAGTAATAGCAACCTTTCATCTTGTTTGGTTGTAAGTTTTTTGCAAAGATACAAAAATAAATAAAATAAACAAAAAATCCTTTCTTTTATCAGATGTTATACGACATTTTTTTATCCCTGTTATCATCGTTTTTTGACGACTTAACGAATGATTATCCCTTTCATTGTAATTCTTCCATTTTCCCCATTTGTGGGAAAGATAGAAAAGCGTTATCTTTGCCATAACCTAAGATGTAATTATTAACGTAAAAATAGGATACAATGAAAACAAACTATTGGATATGTTTAATTGTGCTCATACTCTGTTCGGTTACGATAGTGGATGCCAAGAAGAAAGACAAGCCTTTTGACTATGAGATTAGTTGTGCCGGCTCAGGGACTCAAGGTTATTCCTTAGTCCGGGTAAAGGCAGTGGTAGATAACAAGAAAGACATAGGTGAGAACATCTTGAAACGCTGTGCCGTTCATGGTGTGTTATTTCGTGGTTATAGTGGTGGTCAAGGTTGTGTCTCGCAGCCGCCATTGGCTGGGAGCCCCACTGTTGAACAGCAATATAGTGATTTCTTCCTGCCTTTCTTCCAAACTGGTGGAGGTTGTGAGTCCTATTGTACTATCGTGGAAGGTTCTTTGCAAACAGTCAAACAGGGTAAGCAATTCGTGGTAACAGGTATTGTGAATGTGTCAAAGTCGCAATTACGCAAAGACTTGGAGAAAGCAGGTGTGGTGAAGAAACTAAGTAGTGGTTTTTAAAGTCGAGAGATATGAGAAGACAGGTTATTATAACAATGCTCGCACTGTTATCCTTGGCTGTCCAGGCACAAGTGGGTCAATCAGCCCGTGTTGAGTTTGAGACCCAATGTCTTGGGGTCGAGGAGGACGGGTCGCAGACATTACGTGCCTGGGGATTTGGCAAGAAAAAGAAAGACGCTGTGGAGCAGGCGATGAAGAATGCGGTCAGGGATGTCCTCTTTAAAGGGATAAAGGAAGGGATGGACGGTTGTAACCTACGTCCCATGATTACAGAGGTGAATGCCCGTGAGCGTCATGCTGCCTATTTCAATAAGTTCTTCGCTGACGGAGGGAAGTACAAGAGTTTTGTATCCTTGAAAGATGAGAATAAGAAGAAGTCACGTGAGAGTGTTCAAAGTAGTCTTGGAACCCGGTGGAGTGTTACCGTCCGTATCCTTTGTCCGAAACTCCGTGAACAGCTGGTAAAAGATAAGATTATTCCACAGGTCCCATAAAATGAAAAGAAAATGATGAAGAAGATATATACAGTCATTGCATTGCTGAGTCTCGCCACTACCATGATGGGACAGGCAAAACTACCCAAGTTGATGGTAGTGCCCAGTGATGTGTGGTGCTCCGAGAACGGGTGCATGGAGTCGATGGAGGTGATGGGTGAGGTTGTGACCTATCCGGATTATAAGCGTGCCATGCAGACAAGCCGAGAATTGATGGCAGTGATAGGTAAAATCAATACCCTCATGGCAGAACGGGGATTCCCTTTACAGGATATGTCACAGACATTGAAGTCTATTGAGCGCACCAGTCAGGAGAATAGTGTGTTGCGTACAAAGACATCTGGAGCAGGCTTGGCGGAGAGTCCTGTTGATCGTCTCCGCCGCACGGCCCGTGCCGACATTATCATAGAAGTTGACTGGGGTGTGAACATCAATGGTCCCAAACGCTCCATCACCTATAATCTTCGTGGACTGGACGCGTATAGCAATAAGCAAGTGGCTGGTGCCGAGGGAACTGGTGCTCCTTCCTTCTCCGCTGAGATACCAGTGTTGATAGAGGAAGCGGTACAGAATCATATGGATCCCTTTACTACCCAGTTGCGAGAGCATTTTGACGATTTACTGGAGAAAGGACGGGAAGTAGTGATAGAGTTGCAGATACCGGACAATGGTCAAGACCTTGATTTCGAGACAGAATATAGTGGGAAGGAATTAGCAGAGGTGATTGATGAATGGATGCATGATAATACGGTAGAGCATCGTTACAGCAAGAGTGATGGTACAGAGAACTATTTACTTTTTGACCAGGTAAGAATACCTATTTATCGTCCAAATGGAATGGCGATGGATGCAGATGCTTTCGCACGTCAGTTGCGTAATTATTTGAGGGGTGCCCCCTATAACATCACCAGCAAGGTCGTTAATCGTGGTTTGGGGCGTTGTCTCTTGATTGTTGGCGAAAAATAGTTATAAGAGATGAAGAAGATATTATCTATTTTATTAATAATGTGTACGGCATTACCGATTTTGCATGCGCAGGATTGTGAGTTGCCGATAGCAGTGGCTTTTAAAACCACTCTCCAGCCAGTCCCGAACTCCACACAGCGTATGATAGGTAACAAATTGAGACAATTGCTATCTGCCAATGGAGTATCTGGGTCGTTGGAGTTTCATTCGTTTGCCTTGGTTCCTGAGTTTGAGGTCATGGGTAAGTCTGTTACTCCAGGTCCTCCTAAGCAAGTCGTTTATCAACTGATGTTGAGTCTGAAAGTGATGAATGTTGATGATGGTGTTGTGTTCTCCTCCTATTCTACAGATATGGATGGCGTAGGGACATCAGAGGCGGCAGCCTTTAGTGATGCCGTGAAGCGTCTCTCTCCAAAGAATCAGGATATGAAGCATTTCATCTATGAGGCACAAGACCGTATCATAGACTATTACAATAAGAATTTGGAGAGGACTCTTGCCAAAGCAGCGATGCTGAAACAGACACGTAAATATGATGAGGCTCTCTATCTGTTAATGAGAATACCAGCGTGTACGAATGGCTATGAGTCTGTGTTGCAGATGATGACGGAGGTATGGCAGGCACGTGTCAATCTGGAAGGAATGAAACTGCTGACCAGGGCACAGGCTATCTGGGGCGCGCAGACAGATAGTGAAGCTGCTATAGAAGCCGCAAATCTGTTAGCACAGATTGACCCCGAGTCCAACAGTTATGCGGCAGCTGGTGAGTTGATGCGTGAGATAAAGGCGAAGGCAGAGAAGAACACCCCTTGGGATATCGGACTGAAAGTCTACGAGGACAATGTCAGTCTGGAGAAGCAGCGTATTGATGCGGCTAAGGAGGTGGCAGTCACCTATGCCAAGCACCAGCAAGCCAACAACCCCACCTATATGTTTGTTAGATAAACCATATATTAATAACTAAAAACAAATAAGCTATGAAGAAAATGATGATTTTTGTCCTAATGTCAATGGTTATTGGCTTAGGGAATGTGATGGCTCAGGAAACGTCTCTTAACGAAGGAGAGATAACGACAAACATTCATTCCGTTACGAAAATGAAGTCGCAAGTGCTCACCAAGAACATTTTAGCAAAAGTGATTCTGAAGAAAGTAATGAAAAAAGTAGAAAAGAATGGTGCCGGGTTTAATGGAACCTATACAGCGACTACTGTTTTTAAAGGTCTTAACAAGTACAAGGTAATGACACCTTACAACAACAGTGTGATGATTGTGGAGAAAGATGGCGACAACATGAAGACCACCACCTATTTCCCATATATCAAGAAAGGTTATTATCAGGAAATGAGTATTGCTGCCAACAAGGAACAGACAGCAGCTATTCAGAAAGGTGATGTAGTGAAGACTGGTGAGACCATGACCATCTTAGGATACAAGTGTGATATCTATCAGGTGAAGTCGGAGGTGAAACTGGATTCGGCAGGTTCGAAATCCACTACGATAATGAATCATCAGTTTGCAGTATGTTCCGATCCTTCTTGCCTAGGCTCTACTGAAGATGTTCCCCTCCTTCCAGGAGTAAAGGGTACCCCTCTGAAATACATCAATAACACCTCTTCCATGACATCGAGCGACATGCTGAATCTGGACTTCTTGATGTATATGGACTCCGAAACAAAGTCTATCACACCACGCAAAGTAGAGGATTCAGAATTTGAAGTTCCTTCCGAGATAAAACTGATTGATGGCAACAAGGATGCCAATAAGATTCAGAAAATCGTAGAGGAGAACACAAAGTATATGAAGAAAAAGAATCTGTGGACAGAAAAGGAACCCGACGAAGTGCGAATCTATGACAACCTTCAGGAGGATTGGGATTATTAAGATTATTCGACCATGAGAAAATGTCTTGTCGCCATATTATTGATGGTGTCTCCTGCTGGCTTTTGCCAGACAGGAGACTCCGTTTTCCTCTATCGTCGTGGTTCTATCTATTCCATGATGATAGGGCATCGTAGTCTGGCTTACGAGCAAGATATTGAAAAGGCGTTCGATGAGATGCCTGTACCCGACAAATATAATGATCATGGGCTGGGCAAGAAGGTCTTCTATACTTCTGATAAGAAGATTGAGGTTAAAGGGCTCAATAAACATGAGGGATTTATCGTCAATGCTTCGTCTGACCCCTCCAAGATGAATGACTTCGATGCATTTCTCCAAAAACAACATATGGCAAGCCGACTTGTCGCAAAGTGGTTTCATCGCAAAAAAGGTAATAGCATCTGTGACATGGAACTGGTACAGGAAAGGGGGTATCAGAATGCTTCTGAGGTAGATAAGAGGTTGGCTGCCCTTTCTGTCCGTAAGGACGCATTGCTGAGGGATGCAGGTGAGGAACTGATTAGCAGTACCTTCGTCTTGGTTAATGACATCCGCTATATTGACAAGAGTAGAGGAACGTCTGTCATCGGAGGAATCGTCAGTGCAGCTATCAAGACAGCAGGAACTCTTCAAGGTCAAAATATGACGAACCAGAAGGACTTGGGTGACTTGATTGCTAGTTATAAGGGTTTTAATGTCAAGATCAAAACGTATCTCTATCAGCTGGTATGGGACGATGAAATCTCCTCTTTCTTTTACAATCAGGTGTATACTGAGAAACCAGATGACGCAAAGAAAGAGAACTTTGAGAATAACAGGGGGAAATTCTCGTTGAGGTATCTGGGTATGCAGGAGAGTAGTGGAAAAGATGTGTCTTTTGCAGGCGTCAACGAGTCGGAACCGCAAAAGATGGTTCGTAAGGCTTGTCAACGTGCCTTCGATGAGAATATCGCCAATCTGCAAAAGAACTTCGAGGTATTCAAAGTCAAGGCTCCTTTAAGGAGTTTTCAGCCGCTGACGTGTGAGATAGGACTGAAAGAGGGTATTACCGAAAATAGCCGTTATGAGGTATTGGAGACTGTCGAAGACAAAAGCGGACATATAGCGTATAAACGGGTAGGGGTCATCCGACCTGTCAAAGATAAGATATGGGACAACCGTTACATGGCAGCGGAGGAAGGAGCAGAGAATGCCACACTGGGTTTCACCACCTTCGAGAAGGTGAGCGGTGGCAGTTTCTATCCTGGTCTGCTGGTAAGAGAAATGAAATAAAGTTAAACTGAAAAAATGGAATGTTAGCTATGAAAAAGTCTGTGAGATTAAATATGCTTATCCTGACTGTTGTGTTGGGATGCATTGTGGTAAATGCTCAAACAAACAAGAAACCACGTATATTAGTGGAGAAAGGCGCAGGCTATTTCTCTGGTATGTTTGGCATAGGCTCTTTGACCTATATCGAAGATAATATTAACGGATCTCTTAGCTCCTTTGGGAGAGCCGAACTTGTATCTGTTGATAATGTGCAATCAGAGCGATTAAAGACAAAAGATTCTAAGTGCAGTGACGAGTTGCTTGAGGAAGCCCGTAAGGAAGGCTTTGACTATGTGATCAATTTTTCCTGTCCAACGGTTAACCACAATACTTTAAGAAATTCATGGAAAGACAAAAAAGGTCAGACCCATACTACAACGAATTATATTGCGACTGCTACATATGAGCAGTACATTTACGACACTAACAGTAAGAAAATTATAAACCGAGTTTCTGTAGACAATCAGAGTTCCGGTCCTTCTAATGCGAGTCTTGATGCGAATGCAATGGATAAAGCAAATAAATACTTTTCCATCTATTTCCGTAGGTTCTTGAATCGGACATTCCCTGTGACTTGTAAAGTCACCGATATCATACCAGGGGAGAAGAAAAAGGACAAGAAGGTGGCTATTGATGCAGGCGAGAATCGTTTTGTCTCTGCTGGTGATGAATTCAATGTATATTATGATAAAGAAAAGAAAGGTGAAATAACCAAGAAAAAGGTTGGAAGTTTAAAAGTCATATCTATTGCATCAGACTCGGCAATCTGTGAAATAGACGGTGGCGGCTCTAAAATAGAGAAGTTCTTGAAAGATGGTACTCTTTTGACTGTCACAGACGACCCAAATTACAAGAAATCAAAGGGGGAGTCTGATGATGAAGATAAGATGGATCGGGATTAAATAGTTACCACTGAAAGTTGAGAATGTGAAAACATGCGAAACTTGAATTAAGTGACTTTAAGCGAGAATTTAAGCGACTTTAAGTGGAATTTTAAGCGGACTAAAGACATTTTAGTATCTGCAATACAAATAAAGATGGTTGAATATTTGGTGATGTGAAATATGATGCCTACCTTTACATCCGACAACGAGCCACGAAACAGGCGGTGGCTCCGAGTCGGGTGCTCTTTGATGCAAATTATAGCAGAACATTGAATTGAGAACGGGCTCTATATCGTAACCCCGAATTTTCTCAATCCTCTGCATCGCCTTTATACAAAGAAATCCTGCAAATTCTTCCAAAGTTACGAAAAAACGAGAGAAATGCAAAAGGAAAGCTTGCTTTTCTTTTCATTTCCGAGTGCAAAGTAAGTTCGACGAAGTCAAAGTTACGAAAAGAATAACAGCAATATTCTTTCGTTTTTCATGGCAGTCTGTTCGCCTGTATTCTCCTGTATTCATTGGGTGACATACCAAGATGCTCGCGCACGTATTTGCCGAAGAACGAGGCATTGGGAAACCCCAGTTCGACACCAATTTGCGAGGCTGTCAGTTCGGTATTTTTCAGATAATAGGTAATGTCCTCTACGACATGTTCTGAAATCCATTCCGATGGCGATTTCCCGCTGACCGTCCGGCAGATGGTGGAGAGGTATTTGGGCGTAATACAGAGTTCCTCGGCATACTCGCTGACGCTGAGTTTCTTGATACGACGGCGGGCAACATTTTTCAGGAACTGATGGAAGAGCGTTTCCATGCGTGAGTTGCCCATTCCCGCTGTCGCGCCTACCCGTAGCCTTTCTTGTGGCGACTCATCTTCTGCTCTCTGCTCATTGCACATCAACTGATGACACAGTTCCAGCAAAGCCGCACGCAGCAGGCTGACCAATATCTCACGCTTGAAGGGATTGTCTTCATTGATCCATTGATAGCGCAGTTCGTTGTAAAGCGTGAGACGACCTGCAGGAATGTCGATGATGCAGTAACGCCGCTTATAGAGCACGTTGTTCCATATCAGCTTCTGCGACTGCAGGATGCTGCACAGCAGTCGGTCACTAAAACACATAATCTTGCACTCAAAATCAGGACTGATCATCAGGTTTGAGAGAACGACATGCGAGTGACAGACGAATATCTGTTGGGCATTGACTATTGTGGGTTGCCCGGACACTTCCAACTGCATGCAACCGGTGATGCATGCTGCCACCACGTTGAAGTCAATCTTTCCACCTCCGAGTTGGGGAATCTCCCTAAGGTTGTCAACAATGACCAGTTCGTCATCAAGATACTTGACCAGTTCCTCGTTGACAGACATTGCCGAGACATCCATCAGATTCACTTTCTGTATGGCTTGATCCATTCGCTGCTTATCCATATTCGTGCCTTTTGCCGACAAAGATAGTTGTTATTTTCGAGAAAACCACTTTAAGAGGTGTTCTTATTCTCTTAAAAGATGTGCCGAATGGCTTCTTTCTTGAATTTAGAACATCTTTGAAGCCGTCGGGCAGTCCGATTATCGCAAGAATATAACTAACTTTGCTTTGATTTAAGAAATTCAATCAATCGAAGAAAGATGAACAAAGAAGAAATTGGAAATATTGCAGGAATCGTCTGGCGAACCCTCAACGACAAAGGTCCTCTCTCATTCGAGGGTCTGCAGCGCGAAGCGCAACTTGATATAAAGTCTGTATGTACCGCCATCGGCTGGCTTGCTCGTGAGAACAAAATCGAGTTCGATGAACAGAACGGCATCAGTACCTTTTATGTGTATCAAGAGAAATACTACTGAGTTTATATACCCCTAAAGCTCTTTGGCTGTTCCGCTTTCAAGACAAACTCATGGCAACCATTCTCTATTTCCTAATTCTATACTCCCCTGGTGTCATGCCCGTCTCGCTTTTGAAGAACTTCGAGAAAAACGGGGGATTGGCAAAGTTCATGCGCTCGGTCACTTCCCACATGGGCAGAATGGATAATCAATAATTTCGAAATAACAAAATCAAACGAATATGAAACAAAGTATTTTTACGACAGTAGCCATGCTCTTGTGCATGTATCTTCATGTGCATGCTGCTAACGGACAGCATCAATACTTGATATTTGAAACCTCAGAAAGCATGACTGCACTAGCGCTGGAGTCATTGAAATTGACGATTTCTGACGGAGTGCTGACGGCCACCAACAGTGACGACAGCAGGAGTTTCTTGTTGAAAGACATTACCAGAATATATTTGTCGGAAGACGATGCAACTAAAATCGTTAATATTAAAAACAGCACAGAGCAAACTTCTGACGGTGCACTCTTCGACATTCAGGGTCGCAGAGTCCTGCATCCCTCTTATGGTATCTATGTTGTGAAGAATCATAGTAAAACTCAAAAAGTGATTGTGAAATGAAGAAGCAAATCTTTCTGATATGCCTGTTGGCATTTACAATTGCAGTGTCAGCACAGACCACAGACACTTATCAGATGCACGTAAGCCTGAAGGATGGCACAGTACATTATTCCACCGACAACATCCAGGAAATGCGGTTCGTTCAGAAGCAGGCGGCAGATGAGCCTTCTACAGAAGCAGGACAGTCGGTTACGGACA
>CALFUF010000005.1 GCA_937916405.1 uncultured Prevotella sp. | reverse complement strand
TGTTTGGCTGGAGCCGTTCAGTTGTTTGGCTATAGCCGAACGGTTGAAAGGATGCCACTTTACCCCTCGAAGGACGTACCTAATACCCCAACAACGGTAATCGGCTACCCCTACGGAAGGCATCTTCATCTGCGATTGGAGGCATCGAAGACTTGAATGAGAACGAATAATTCAAAATTCTTTTGGTTTTCTTCTCACTTAATCGTATCTTTGCAGAAATTATTAAACTTATAGATATGAGAAGACTGATTACTTTATCACTGTTTGCTGTCACGATGATGGCTCAGGCACAAACCCAAATTGACCCTTATCAGCCGCTGATGGACGCTTATGACAAACAGGCTGATAACATCCTGAAAGAATATCGTGCTATCCAGCAGAAAGACCCTAACGGGGAACTCCCTGAGAGCAAGGCGAAGGCAAAGATCCTGTCTGACCGTCTGGACTCTATCGGTGAGGAGCAGTTGAAACTCATCAAGGAGATTATCCGTGATAACAAAGACAATGACCTGCCTGCCAAATATATCAAGGATGCGATGTACCAGTTCAGTTATGAGGAACTGAAAGCCGCTCTTGATCCCAAGGCATCCTACTATCGTCATCCTGACTTGGATATTCCCAAGAAACTGTTGGCGGGTTATGAGAAGCGTAAACCCGGTATTCAGTACCATGAGTTGGAGATGCAGGATGTCGAGGGACAACCTGTAAAACTCAGTCAATGGGTAGGAACAGGCAACTATGTCTTGGTTGATTTCTGGGCATCATGGTGTGGTCCCTGCCGTCGGGAGATGCCGTATGTTGTAACCGCCTATGAGCAATATCACGGCAAAGGCTTCGATGTGGTAGGTGTTTCCTTCGACCAGAAGAAAGACGCATGGGTCAATGCCATCCAGCAACTCGGTATGAGATGGCACCAAATGAGTGACCTGAAAGGTTGGAAGTGTGCCGCTGCCGAAGCCTATGGTGTCAACAGTATCCCCTCCAATGTCCTGGTAGACCCCACTGGTAAGATTGTCGCCATGGACCTACGAGGTGAGAAACTCATCAGTAAACTGAAAGAAATATACGGGAAATAAAGTCAATTAAAGAGGGTGTGTCAAAATGTAAATGCTCTCTTGAAAATCTTACAGTTTGAAACTA
>CALFUF010000004.1 GCA_937916405.1 uncultured Prevotella sp. | reverse complement strand
CTACGTAGAAGAACTGGGCGATGACTCCCTCCCGATAGTATTTCAGGGAGAAGATACGCTTCAGCGTAGGCAGGAAATGAATGTCGTGACTCTGGTCACCATTCTTCGGCATCTTGGCGAAGAAGATAATCAGGAACATTGCCACGATGACCAGCCCTATTATTAAATAAGGTGAGATGAGGATGCTCAGGTCTGCATCCTTCATCGCCTCAAATTCCGCATCTCCCAACAGGGCACGGTCGTCACTGCTCATCGGATTGAGTCTCGCTTGAATGAAATTCATGGCGACAAACATACCGATGATGGAGCCACAGGGGTTGAAGCACTGAGCCATGTTCAGTCGTCTGGTCGCTGTCTCCTCTGGTCCCATCGTGAGAATATACGGATTACAAGAGGTCTCCAGGAAGGAGAGTCCACAGGTCATGATGAAGTAGGCTATCAGGAAACAACCATAGAGTCCGATGCTCTTGGAGGGGAAGAACAATAACGCTCCTGTGGCATAGAGCCCAAGTCCCATCAGCACACCAGCCTTGTAACTATACTTACGGATGAAGATAGCGGCAGGGAATGCCATACAGAAATAACCTCCGTAGAAGGCGACTTGCACTAATGTGCCGTCTGTCACACTCATGCGGAAAATCTTGGAGAATGCCTTCACCATTGGATTGGTGATATCATTGGCAAAGCCCCAGAGCGCAAAACAGAAGGTGACGAGGATGAACGGGATAAGATAGCTTACCCCGTCCTTCGTGATCAGGGAATTGTTCTTACTCATACGTGTACCTTATTTATATATAGGTCCGAAGTTGGAGCAGGCACGATAGTCGGCTCCCTCCTTGTCCATACCGAAGGCATTCCATGCGGCAGGACGGAAGATATCCTTGTCAGCAATATTGTGCATACATACTGGGATACGCAGCATAGCACACATGGTGATGAGGTCGGCACCAACATGTCCGTAACAGATAGCACCATGGTTGGCACCCCAGTTGTTCATCACGGAGTAGACATCCTTGAAGGCGTCCTTTGTGGGGTCGAGACGTGGCACGAACCAGGTGGTAGGCCATGTGGGGTCAGTACGCTTGTCGAGAATATCATTGGTCTTCGGGTCAAGGTCTACCGTCCATCCCTCTGCGAGTTGCAGCACAGGACCGAGTCCTTGAACCATGTTGATACGTAACATCGTCATTGGCATACCACCTCTGGTAAGGAAGTGACTGGAATAACCACCGCCACGGAAGTAGTCACGGTCTGCAGGCATCCAACTGGTAGCCTTCAGACAATCCTCTGTATCGGCATCGCTCATCTCCCAATGTGACTTCATGACGGGCTTGCCGTCCTTGTCACTCATAGCACCAGTGGCATCAAGAGTCGTGGCACCACTGTTGATCAGGTGGATGAAACCTTGTGCGGCAACACCCTCAGGACGCTTGCCGGCAACACGCTCTACTGCCTCAGGACTCCAGTAGGTACGGATATCAGAGAACATCACACCTTTATTGGTGAGCAGATGTCCGAAGAGCATCGATATACCGTTGAGGGAGTCGTTCTCAGTAGCGAGGGTATAGGCCTCACGGGGACCGTTCCAGTCGAACGACGTACACATCATAGACTCGGGGAAGTCGAAGTTGGGCTTGTAGTCTGTCCACTGACGCTGTCCCTGAACACCAGCCGCAATGGCATTGTGTCCGATAGCCTCTTCCTTATAACCCATCTCAAGCAGTTTCTTAGAACCCTGCATCAGATCGCGGATGATCATCATCGTCTTCACGGTGAACTCCCAGTCGGCATCTTTCTCCTCACGGTTCTTACCCTTGCCCTTGCCATTGAAGGTAGTCATAGGTGTACCGGGGAACAACGGACGGTCCTCGTTATAGTCATGACCCTCGTTGGGCTTGCAGTATTTCTCTACCCACGTCATTGCCTTCTGGAACTCCTCCTTGTCGTAGATACCGAAGTCTACACGGCGCAGGATCTCCACCAGCGATACGTATTCTGTACGCATCCCCAGATACTGTTGCAGGAAATCGGCATTGACGATAGAACCGGCGATACCCATACAGGTGTTACCCAGTGACAGGTATGACTTACCACGCATGGTGGCAACAGCCTGGGCGGCACGGGCAAAGCGGAGAATCTTTTCAGCAACGTCGGCAGGAATCGTATTGTCGTTCAGGTCCTGTACGTCATGACCATAGATGCCATAGGCGGGCAGTCCTTTCTGTGCATGGGCTGCAAGAACGGCAGCAAGATAAACGGCACCAGGACGCTCTGTACCATTGAAGCCCCATACAGCTTTGGGATAGTAGGGGTTCATATCCATGGTCTCGGAACCGTAGCACCAGCAACTGGTGACAGTAATAGTGGAACCGACACCCTCACGCTCGAATTTCTCCGCACAGGCTGCTGACTCGCCGACACGTCCGATGGTGGTGTCACTGATGACACATTCTACTTTGGAGCCGTCGCCATTGCGAAGGTTGCTCTCAATAAGGTTCTTTACTGCATTGGCAAGTGCCATGGTCTTTTCCTCAAGACCCTCGCGGATGCCCCCCTGACGACCGTCGATGGTGGGGCGGATACCGATTTTAGGATAGTTTGTCATATTCTATAATTTGTTTTAGTATTTTTATTTACTCACTCATATTCTTAATATAGGGCAGTTCGACGAGTTCTCCGAAACGGTAGAAGCGACGGGCGTTCTCACCCAGTAGTTGCCGCTTGTCATCATTTGTCAGTTCTTGTGACTTCAAGAGGAAGTCGTAGGACATCCGATAGGTGATGGCGGTGATGGTACGGGGATAGTCACTGCCCCACATGATCTTGTCCATACCTACCAGTTCCGCTGCCTCACGGATGGTACGGACGGCTGTAGGGTAGGGATAGAACTCACTATTGTAGAGCCAGGTGATACCACCCATCTCCATCGCTACGTGCTCGTTTCTTGCCAAGGAGATCTGCTCCCGCCAGCTCTTGTTCTCCCAAGGATTGGATTGTGGGGGATTCGCCATACCCATGTGTCCGATGGCGATACGCAGGTGGGGGCACTCGCTGATAACCTCTCGCAACTCACCAACCTGCTGGTCTCCGTCAGCAAGGGTGATCGACAGGAGCATGTCTTTCTGCTCCATCAGGTGGAACATCCGCATCATCTCCGGGGAGGTCAGCGGACGACCTAACAGACGGTGTCCGGGGATAGCGATACCTTGGAAACGACCATCAGTGATCAACTGCTCGGCTTGCTCATAGAAGCCGTCGTGCAGGTAGTCGCACATGCCGCAGACAAAGAAACGGTTAGGATAACGACGCTTCACCTCGGCAAGATAGTCGTTCTGGATACCGTCGATAAACTCTTGTACCACGACAGCGGCAGCCACTTGGGCATAGTCCATGTTGGAGAGGAACACCTCGGCGGAGTTCACACCGTCTATGATAAACGGTGGAATCATCTGCACCTCTTCGTCCAGGAAGATGCTGCGCCCGTTTTTCAGGGAGCGGATGACTTTCCCGTTCCATGTGGTGTCTTGTCTCAACCACAGGTGGCTGTGTGCGTCGATGATTACGAGTTTTTCCATCTTACAAACATTTGGTCACCGATAATCTCCTGTACTTTCTTGACCAACTCCTCGTCCATCGGCTCATTGACGTACTGGATGTTCTTCAATACGTTATTGGGATTAGCACTGCTGAACAGGGTCGTGGCAATGCGGGGATTCAGACTGGTAGAGAACTGGATGGCAAGTTTGTCGATAGGGTAGCCTTGTGCCTCACAGTAGGCAGCAGCCTTGGCACATGCCTCTTTCAGGTCTTGGCTGGCTGGGTGCCAATCAGGAGCACCACGCTGTGACAACAAACCCATCGAGAAGGGGGAGGCGTTGATGACACCTACGTTATGCTGTTCAAAGAAACCAAGATAGTCTTTCAGTAACGTGTCGTTCAGACTGTAATGACAGAAACAAAGTACGCTCTCCACGGATCCTGGCTCTGCATGCTCTATGACCCAGCGCAGATTCTCTGGCTGCAGGTCTGTGATACCCACATGTCTCACGATACCTTTGTCACGCAGTTCCACCAGGGCAGGCAGCGTCTCGTCCACTATCTTTTGCAAGCCGCCCTCCATATCGCCCTGAAACTCCACGTCATGGACGTTGATCAGGTCGATGTAGTCGATGTTCAGGCGTTCCATGCTCTCATACACGCTCTCTGTGGCACGTTTCGCGGAGTAGTCCCAGATGTTCTTTCCGTCCTTGCCGTAGCGTCCCACCTTCGTGGAGAGATAATATTTGTCACGGGGAATGTCCTTCAGTGCCTTACCCAAGACGGTCTCAGCCTTCAGGTGTCCGTAGTAGGGTGACACGTCGATGAAGTTAATACCGTTCTCCACAGCAGTGAACACCGCTTGAATACCCTCTTCTTCCTTGATGCCATGGAACACGCCACCCAGTGAGGATGCGCCGAAACCTAAGTTCGACACGCGCATTCCCGTCTTTCCTATCTCGTTATATACCATATTCGTTTTAGTAATATTAGTAGTTTTATTTGTTTCAAAGTACAAAGATACACATTATTTTATAATAAACGTAATTTTTTGCTAAAAAATTCTTCGTTTCTTAGCAAAAGGATATTAAAATGTGAAAAATGAAAGACAATTAGAAACTACTGCACCGCTTCGTGTAGAAGTCACGGAAGTCTGTCCATCGGTAGTAAGGAGCCTGTGTGGTAGGTACGGGCAGTTTTGCCTCCATACCGTTGAGCAGGCATTTCACGAGGATGTCGTAACGTCCTTGTTTACCACGGTAGAACACCAGTTGGATGTTACAAGCCTTACACGTCTCCCAGTTCTGGTAACAGTTCTTCACGTCATAGGGGTCCTCTGGGTCAAGGTCGGCACCGTTGATACCCATCAGGACGGTCAAGGGACCTATGAAGGAGTCGTGTCCGAAACGAAGGTCTGCGAGATGGTCACTACTGCCTGTGAATACAGCATCGGCTTTCTGGATGATGTCTTGCAGAATGGGGATGACTACATATTTGTCTGTGAATACCCATGTGTAGGACCCTAAGTTGGAAGTCTCCCACTGCTCGACAATATCCTCGTCAGTAATCAGGTTGCCCATCATGCCCTCATAATTGATACTGGGCAGTGTCTTGTAAAAATCGATGAGGACATAGGCGTTCTTATGCTTGTCTCCAGACAACCCTTCTGTTGACGTGAAGGTTCTTGCCAGCACCTTGTCAACGATGGTGTTGTCGTATTTAAACTGACTACGGTTTGCCTCGTAACGGGGCTTTGCCTTGGGGAAGTCACGCTTATGGGGGTTCTGATGGTCGTTAGGTACGACAGCGTCAAGGGTAAAGCGGGATGACTGCTCGCGAATCTCTATCTTCGGGTTACACTGTACCAGCTCCTGACAGAATGCTGACATGCTCAGCACACAACGTCCGGAGAGGGAGGAGACGGCAAGCACATTACCACCTTTCTTGAATACCTCGGGGAAATGGTTGTACATCCTTCGTGCGATACCTTGGTGCTGTTCCCATCCCAACTGGGTCAACTCTCCGACACCTGTCATCAGCTCGTCTTTGACGGCAATGAACTTACGATAGAAAGCCTCGCCCTCAGAGGTGAGCAGCTGCTTCTCATGGGCTGTGGTCAGCAAGGTGTCCAGATCCTTATAGAGCTTGGAACTCCAGTTGTAACGTGACCCATGACGGGCATAGTGGCTGATATAGAATGGCTTGTAGCCTTTCGGCGCCTTGGTCTCAGGGGTTTCCTCAAACAGATAGGGACAGTCGTTGCCATAGGCTTTCCTTGGGGTTTCTTTAAGCTGGTCAAGGACGTTGATGCTTTGCGCTCCTATAGTCAGGGAGAGGAGTGCGGAGAATAGGATAGTTACGAATCTTTTAGTCATGATGGTAAAAATTGGGTGTTTGAATTACAAAATAATCTCCATACCTGTTTTCTGCACTTGCATACCCATGCTCTGGTAGAAACGCTGGGCAGGGTCGTTGCCCTCCCAGACATTGAGGGTGATGTTATAGCATCCGATAGACTTGGCGTAGTCACGGACAAACTCGTACAATGCCTTTCCGATATGTTTGCCTCGAACGACTTCATCTACACAGATATCATCGATATACAAGGTCTTGATATCTTGCAGTAGTCTGTGGTTCCTTACCTCCGTAATCTGACAGAAGGCATGTCCTACTATCTTTCCGTCATCATACACAAAGATAGGTTTGTGCTCTTCTTCGAGGATGTGCTCCAGCTCTTGCTCGTCATATTTGGGGGTGTTCGACTTAAACAGGTCTGGGCGAATACCGTTATGAACGGCATCGGCTTGATAAAGGAGTTTGATCAAACCAGGAATGTCTCTCTTCTCTGCTTTCCTAATCATAGCTTTCGTATTGTTTGTTGGTTATTTTATGATATTTTGGGGACTGCCATTGACGAATGCACAGACATTGGCGATAGCAGTCTGTAATAATCGGATGCGGGCTTCTCTCGTAGCCCATGCGATATGGGGAGTGATAAAGGCATTGGACTGGTCGAGTAGGGGATGGTCTGCCTTGGGTGGCTCCTCTGTCAACACATCAGCGCAATAGGCTGCAAGACGGTTGGTGCGCAATGCCTCTGCGACATCGGCATCGTTGACCAAAGGACCTCTGCCTGTATTGATAAGGATGGCTGTCGGCTTCATCATCCGTAGTGTGTCGGCATGGATGAGATGGCGTGTCTCGTCTGTCAACGGACAATGCAGGGTGACAACATCGGAGGTGCTCAACAACTCAGTGAGGTCGGCTTTCTGAATACCCGACGGTAGTACGTCGGCATGCTTACTGGTCAGTGCTTTCACCTTCATGCCGAAAGCCTGTGCTATCTGTGCCACCCGACTACCGATATTCCCAAGCCCTACGATACCCATAGTCTTCCCAGCAAGTTCCTGTAAGGGGGTGTCCCAATAGCAGAAATCGGGATTCTCACTCCAACGTCCTTGACGGTTTTGGATGGCATAATGCTCCGTACGGTTGGTGACGGTCAGCAGATGGGCGAACACCATCTGCGCCACACTCATCGTACTGTAGGCTGGCACATTCGTCACCGTTATGCCGTGTTCGCGTGCAGTCTCGATGTCCACCACGTTATAGCCCGTTGCCAGTACACCTATATATTCAAGTCGTGGCAGCTGCTCAATTTCCTTCCGACCAAGAATCACCTTGTTCGTCAGCACAATCTCTCCAGCAGAATCAGCACGTTTGCCTGCGGTCATTCATGGAGCGAAGTTCGTGAAATTCTTTATCAATATGTCTTAGGCGGACTTGAAGAGGCTGAAAATTCTTGTCGAGAAGCTATCAGAGAGCTTGATAAATTTTTGATGGAGCAAAATTATAAATTTTTCAGTTCCGGAGCTCTGCAGATTTTGGGACTTCCGCATTTTCAGGCGTTATCGAGACTGCAAGCGGTCTTAAGTTTGCTCGAGCAGGAAAAGCCTTTGGCAGACATGATTGAAAAATGCCGCAAGACTTCGGATCTGAAAATTTCGCTCGGCGAAGAGAACGAAACCGAAGGAATGGAAGACAGCGCGATGATTTTAATCCCTGCACGTCCGCGCCAACAGAGAGCGGTTTTGGGCTTAATAGGGCCATTAAGGATGGACTATGAGAAGTCAATCAGCGTCCTTGAAAGCGTTGCCGAAGCGTTGAACGAAAGCAGTTAGGAGGCAGGAAACAGGAAGTGGATAACGAAGAATTGGAAAATTTGGGAAGCGTAGAAATG
>CALFUF010000003.1 GCA_937916405.1 uncultured Prevotella sp. | reverse complement strand
GTTTGTCAGTGAGTTCTGGACGCTCTGGACGTTGCTGTTCTGTAGCGCCAGTCTCTGCGTCAGCCTCAGGCTTATGTGGACGAGGACCACCCATCTCCGGACCTTTCAGCACATCCTGATACTCCTTGTTGAGTGCGAGCACCTTTGTTTTCTGTGCGTCAGAGAGTTCGAGTTGCTTCACCATCATGTCTGTACGCTGTTCTGCTGTCAACTCTTTGGGAGCCTTACGCTCTTTCATCTCCTTCTTACACTCACACTTGTCATTGTTCTGTGCCTGCATCACTGTCATTGACAGGAGGGCAACCATTGTTAATACAATCTTTTTCATCTTACTCATTTTTTATATGTTAAACTTATGTTGGTTCTTGACCGAAGTCACTTATATGACGTTACAAAGATAGGAAAAGTTTAATCGCTGACAGAACGTTTTCAGTGAATCAGCTGATTTCTTCAACGAATCGTAACGCATTTGACGACGAATATTTGGAATTAACAAAAATTCTTTGTACCTTCGCAGCCAATATGAAGAGAATAAATTGGATGATTGGACTGACGGCTGTGCTCCTCTCCGCTTGTGGAGGTAGCAACGGCGGTGGTTTATTTGGTGGCTCCAGCATTGATATGGAGGAGGCGTCGGTGACCAAGGTAGTGACAATTACGAGCGAGGACAACGCCCCTCAGTGTCAGGTAAACCTGAAGGTGAAATATGTGAAGGGAGATGACGAGCGTGCCCGTACCATCAATAACGCCATCGAACAACGGTTGTTTATGTTCGACAGTCTTGCCATGCAGCAAGCCGTCGACTCGTTTGCTAATTTCTACACCTCTGAGTATCAGAAGAATATGGCTCCCCTGTATCGTGAAGACCGTGCCGACGAGACGAAGCGGTCTTGGTATGAGTATCAATATAGCATAGAGACGGACACCCAGCGTGGTAAGGACAACTGTCTGGTGTATATCATCAACCTCGATATGTATGAGGGAGGTGCCCATGGCATCCGTCAGCAACTCGTCATGAACTTCGATGAGAAGACGGGACAGCAGATTACCTACGACGATGTGTTCGTACAGGGCTATCAGTACCGATTGCGGGAACTGCTGCTGGAAGCGTTGAAAGATCAGACGAAGACCAACTCCCTCGATGAGTTGCATGCACAGGACTATCTGTTGACGATGGATATCTATGCGCCACAGAACTTCATCCTTGGCGACGACGAGATCACCTTTATCTATAATCCCTACGAGATAGCTCCTTACGAGAAGGGGAATACAGAACTGACCCTGAGCTACTCTAAACTCAAAGAGATAATGAAGTAAGATGGAAGAAATCCTGAAATATTTCCCAGAACTGACAGACGAGCAACGGAGACAGTTGGAGGCGCTGGAGTCCCTCTATCGTGACTGGAACGCGAAGATCAACGTCATCTCTCGCAAGGATATCGACAACCTCTACGAGCATCATGTGCTGCACTCGATGGCGATTGCCAAGATGATTCGTTTTCAGAGCGGCACAAAGATTCTCGACTTCGGAACAGGTGGTGGTTTCCCGGGTATTCCGCTTGCGATCCTTTTCCCTGACTGCGACTTCAAACTCATCGACGGAACAGGTAAGAAGATACGAGTGGCACAGGAGGTATGTGATGCCATCGGACTGAGGAACTGTCATCCGGAGCATCTGCGTGGTGAGGAGGAGAAAGGGAAATACGACTTTGTGGTGAGTCGTGCCGTGATGTCCCTACCCGACCTCTATAAAATTGTACGTAAGAACATCTCACAAGAACAACGTAACGCCTTGCCGAATGGTGTTATCTGTCTGAAAGGCGGTGACCTTCAAGAGGAGACCCGTCCCTATCGCAATATCGTGGAGATTAACGACATCAGCCAGTTCTTCGACGAGGAATGGTTTAAGGAGAAAAACATTATCTATCTGCCATGCTGAATATCAAGCGATTCATGTGTAACATGCTGCAGGAAAACTGCTACGTGGTAAGCGACGAGACGAAGGAATGTGTCATCATCGACTGTGGGGCACAGTACCAGGAGGAACGTGGTGCCATCAGTCATTATATTAAGGAAGAGAACTTAAAACCCGTCCATCTGCTTGCCACCCACGGACACCTCGACCATAACTGGGGGAATATCGCACTCTTTAACGAGTTTGGACTGAAAGTAGAGGCACGGGCAGAAGATGATTTCCTCATCGCTCATTTAGGGAAGCAAGCATCAGAACTGTTCGGTTTTGAATTGAACGAGGAGGAAGCACCAGTAGGACATTACTTTACAGAGGGAGAGCAAATATCTTTCGGCACCCATCATTTCGATATTATTCACACCCCAGGGCATACCCCAGGCGGTTGTGTATACAACTGTGCTGACGAGCATGTCGCTTTCACAGGTGATACGCTCTTCCGCATGAGTATCGGACGTACCGACTTCGAGGGAGGCAGTTGGCAAGAAATGGCGGAGAGTCTGCAACAATTGGCAAAACTCCCCGCCGATACCCAGGTCTATTGCGGACACGGTCCGCAGACCACGATTGCCGATGAGCGACAGTTTAATCCTTATATGAGGTGATGCGGAACCAGTCGGCATCCACCCATCCACGTACTTTCTTTCCTGCAGGCTCGGCCGCCATCAAACCGATTTTGGCTCCGATCCATTTACCTTGACGCATCGTGAAGGTATCACCAGCCGTTGTGAATTTCTTACCATCCTTCGACCATGCGAAACGAACGGCAGCCTCGTGTTTGTTGGTACCATCACTGTTCTTACCACCCTTGTAGCTGACTTGCAGACGGAGATAGATGTCACAATGGATGGATGACTGATAGTCTACCTTATCAATAACTGTTGGTTTTAATGTGTCAAGCGTCTTGATACTCTCCGGGGTTCCTTTGTCAGCATTCTTACAGGTGATCTGTTGCAACTCAAACTGGTCGCCGACACGACGTAATACCAAAGAGGAATAGTCCAGTCCCATCACGATAATACCACCATACTGTCCGTCGTCCTTCGCAGAAAGACGTAGCTTAGTGGTTGCCGTGAAGTTGTCAGCTGGTGTTTTCTGTAACAACAAGTTACCTGCTTCCCAGAGATTCTTGTAGTCAGCACTCTGTTTATGACAGAACAGACGGAACACCCCGTATGGAGTTGGCATACCGAAAGTCTGCTGGTAGTTGGCATGCCACTGCCATTGTTTGCCAAGTGTCGTGGTATTAAACTCGTCACTCTCCACTGGATTCTGAATAGGATAGGTCTTGCCTACATTCGGTTTCTTATAGGTCAGAACAGGCTCCCCACAATAGTTCTTGATATGCTGTCCCATCGCAGGCCAGTTGTCCTTCCATGTCACAGGCTCCAACCATACCACACGACCATATGCTTCCTTGTCTTGGAAATGCAGGAACCAGTCTTCCCCACTCTTCAAGTGTACCCATCCACCTTGATGAGGTCCGTTGACATTGGTCTTACCCTGGTCAAGAACCACCTTCCACTCATAGGGTCCATAAGGTGACTTAGAACGCATGGCAAGCTGATGACCAATAGGTACACCACCTGCGGGACACATAATCCAGTACCAACCATTACGCTTGTAGAACTTAGGACCCTCAGCCGTGCGGTTTTGAGTTCCATTACCATCGAACACGATGACAGGATGACCTATCTGACGCATACCGTCGGCAGACATCTCACGAACAGTCAATACTGAATTGAACTGGCAACGGGAGTTCGCCCAGCCATTGACCAGATAGCAACGTCCGTCCTCGTCCCACAAGGGAGTCGTGTCTATCATACCCTTGCCCTCAATGACGCAGACAGGTTCCGTCCATTTGCCGGCAGGATCCTTAGCTGTCACCACGAAGACACCCAGATCAGGGTCGCCCCAATATATATAATAGGTTTGGTTATACTCATTATAACGGATAGACGGAGCCCATACACCATTCCCATGTTGTGGCACGTTATAGCGTTCCAGAGGTGGTAGCGCATCAATGGCGTGATTAATAATCTCCCAATTCACCAAATCCTTGGAATGCAGGATAGGAAGACCAGGGATACAGTTAAAGGAACTTGCCGTCAGGTAAAAGTCCTCACCACTGGCTCCCACACAGACATCAGGGTCTGAGTAGTCGGCATTAATGACCGGATTAGTAAAAGTGCCATCCCCATTGTCAGGCGACCATACCTCAGACTTATACTGCGCATTCAAGGTCAATGTCACCAACGATAAGAATGCAAGAAAAGTTTTCCTCATAGTTTTCGTATTCGTAGTTTGTAATTATTGTCTTCGTAATCGATGCGCATCACCTTTCGGATATCATCATCCGAAGGTGACAATGCCAATGCCACATGTCCCATCGTACGTCTTAGATTTATCTCAACACAAGGATGTAACAGAAACAGAGAGTCATCACGTACAATCATCATATCCACACCAAAGAGACCACGATAGGAATGAATGGCAGATGTGTTAATTATCTTTTCTTTAACCGCATCTAATAAACTTGCTGGTATATAGCGACTTAATATTTCTCGCTTAGCATTCTCTGTAGCAAGTATATTTCCCGTATAAGCTCCATTGGAAGTATGGAAAAGAGATAGTCCCAGATAATGGATTCCATCATCTGTCACCTCAAACTCCATACCAAAATCTTTTACTTTTTCGTAGTATGGCTCTGCCATGACACCACCCTGACTTTTCAAAAGATTACGTAACCAGCCACGATGGTAGTCGTCCATTTCCGCGTCAATAAAACGGATGCCACGACCACTGGAGCTCCAAGGGGCTTTTAGTACCAAATGGGGATGCAGAGAAAGCTGCTGCTCTACATCTTCCATCGACTCACACAAAATAGACTTGCCCACAAAACCGTCACCCTGTAATTGTCGAAGAACCAGCGAGGAGGTCTGACGATGTGACAACTGTCGTATTTCCGCAATTGCTTGTTCAGAAGGCAATATAGAGGCATCCATTCCATAGTGTAGCAGCTGATGACGCAAGGCAGCGTCCCACCCCCAAGGCAACACCTCATCCAAAGTCAAACCAGCTAACTGTGATTTGGTCACCCACTCTACACGACATTTCCGTCCTCTTGTAGCACGACGATAAGCACGAGTAGCATAGTCAGCGTCCTCCACCAGCACATAATCGCCCTCGTCAGCCCACAGAGCAGGAAGGTAGCATAAGTCTGCACGCAGTTGTCTGCCAGCATGCGGAGCTGTGAAATTAGTGAGATTGCTTGCCAAAGCAATATCGTGTTCAGGATTGAATATGTGTAAGTGTGCCATTTCTGGTTGCAAAGATAAGCAAAATATTTCCAAAAACATTTGTGTATATAGAAAAATATCACTAATTTTGCCACATTATATTAAAATAAGCTAAATGACACCAGTTAAGATTCTCAGTGTGGACGACGAGATGGACCTCGAACTCCTGTTAACACAATATTTTAGAAGAAAAATCCGCAAGGGTGAGTATGAGTTTTTCTTTGCGCATAACGGTCTGGAAGCCCTTACCGTCTTGTTGCGTGAGAAAGACATTAACATTATCCTCTCCGACATCAATATGCCGGAGATGGACGGGCTGACATTGCTCACCAAGATCAACGAGATGCAAAACCCTGCCATGAAATGTATCATGGTTTCCGCATACGGTGACATGGGTAATATCCGCTCAGCTATGAACAACGGTGCTTTTGACTTTGCCACCAAGCCCATCGACTTGGATGACCTGAGTGTGACCATCGAGAAAGCGATAGAGCAGATTGACTATATCAAGAAAGCGCAAGAGGAACACTCACAGTTAGAGTCTCTGAAGAGCGACCTTGCCGTTGCCCATGAAATCCAGCAGGCGATCCTGCCTCGTGTGTTCCCTCCCTTCCCGGAGAATGAGCATGAGATGGACTTGGCGGCTCTGATGACTCCTGCCAAGGATGTGGGTGGTGATTTCTATGATTTCTTCCGCATCGACGAAGACCGTATCGGTGTTGTGACGGCTGATGTCAGCGGTAAAGGTGTTCCTGCCGCTATCTTCATGGCTGTCAGCCGTACATTGATCCGTACTGTCGGACTTCAGGGCTACACCCCTGGGAAATGTCTGAAGAAATCGAACGACCTTTTAAGTGCTGAGTCTGTCGACAGTATGTTCGTGACCGTTTTCTATGGTATCTATAATATCAAAACAGGACAGTTGGATTTTTGTAATGGTGGACATAACTCACCCTATATCCTCAGAGCAGACGGTCGTGTAGAGCCTCTGCCCGTCAGCAAGAACTGTATACTGGGTGTCTTCAAGGATCTTGAATATATCGATGAGCAAGCCCAACTGAATGTGGGTGACTCACTCGTCATGTATACCGATGGCGTGAATGAGGCTTTCAACGAGCAAATGGAAGAATATGGAGAACAGCGTATGGAAGCTGTCCTTAGCACAGTATCTGACAAGACTTGCAAAGAGATTATCGATGCCCTGCTCGCTGACACTAAATCATTCATCGGTCAGGCTTCCCAGAGTGACGACATCACTATCATGGCACTGAAACGCAAAGCATGAGGAAAATCACAAAAATAGGAGTCTCTACAGTCCTTGGCATTGTTCTCGTTCTGACAGGAATAACCATGTGGAAGATGCATGATAAATATTCCGATGAGCAGATGAGAGTCAAGGAATTGGAAAAGCAGTTGGCGATTCTCTCCCAGAAAGAGAAAGAGTCTGCTGTCATGCAGAGCGTCAATGCGCAGATGGAGGAGATTGCCAACCAACAACGTATCATCAGTGATGAGCAACGTGAGGAGGCAGAGCAACAGTCTCATATCGCTAACGAGATGCGACAGCATGCTGAGATTGAGCGACAAAACGCTCAAGAAGCTGAGAAACGAGCCTTGGATGCCTCTAAGGTGGCAGAAGAAGAACGTGTGATTGCGGAGAACCAACGTGTACAAGCTGAATTCTCAAAGCGGGTGGCTGATACGTTAAGCTATGTCGCTATGGCACGTAACGTAGGAAATGCAGCGATTACCCAACAGCGGTCTGGCAACAAAGAACTCGCGTCCCTCTTGGCTTATGCCTCCTATGTCTTTACCATGCGCTATCATGGAGACACCTACCATCCTTCTATTTATGAGGCACTCATGCTGACGAGTGGTGGGCAACGAAGATGGGCTGTCGCTCATGGCTCTATCATCAAGACAATCCTTATTCCTGGTACGACTAGTTTCATGTCTATTAGTACGTATGGTGAGATTCTTAAACATACCCGTACTAAAGACAACTTACTGACAAAGACGATATTCAGTAATAGCCAGTTTGATATCCGAGACATCTATCTTAATAATGAAAGGACCTTTTTTGCCGTCAGTCATACAGGTCATCTGATAGCTTGTAAAGAAAACGGGAAACCACATATCGTACCGATTGAGGGGGCTGTGCGTCCTTTTAGAATATACTCCATCAAGGAAAACGAGTTGGTCATCACGGCAGAAAGCAGTCTGCACGTGATAGATGCCATCACCTTGCGCCCCATCAAAACATTACCTTTGAACTTTAAGACATCTATCGCCGGATGGAAAAACGGACAGATCATCCTTTTTGACAAAAGCCTTCCTGTCATGTATTTTGTGAATAGTGACATCTCTCATGTTACTAAACAGACTTTGCCATTCAAAGGACGTGTCATGTCATACAACTCAAACAGCAAGACCAAGCAACAGATATTCGGCATGTACGATGGCACTATCTATTATCAGGATCCGACTGGAAAGATCAACAAACTCGTAGGGCACAGATCCCGTGTCTCAAGGATTAACTTCGACAGTAACCGCATATACACCAGTAGCTACGATGGTACTGTCAGGTATTGGAACATGAAGACAGAGAAGTTTGAGCCTATCCCTATCCTCAACTCACGCCTATGGATTATCAGTCTGAGTTTCGACAAGACACATCACTATATTTGGACCGGTGACCAGAATGGTAACTTGACAGAGACATTGATTGACATTACAGATATGGCGACCATACTGAAGTCAAAGATCAAAAGGAACCTGACAAAGGAAGAGTGGAACTACTACATTGGCAAGAACATCCCGTATGAGTCTTTTATTAGAAAGGAGGCGAAACCATGAAAAGAATGCTCTTCTTATGCCTTTTGACAGGTACTATGCTGTTGAACGCAGTTGCCGTGGGTGTTCCTTTCTTCAACAACATCTCCCCTACGACCTATAAAGCCCATAAACAGAACTTCGATGTGGAGATTGACAGAGACGGTATTGTTTATATAGCAAACTTCGAAGGGTTACTCTATTACGACAATGCTGATTGGCGCATGATTTATACTCCCGGTATCACTCGTGTCACCGTTTTGTATAAAGACACAAAAGGTAAATTATGGGTAGGAGGATATAATTTCTTTGGTTATGTAAGAGCCAAGGAAAATGGTTCCTTAGAGTTGAAGACGCAAGATGAGAAACACGAGTTCAAAGGTGAGGTCGATGATATCTGGGAAGATAAAGGTGAGATTTACTTCTCTGTCAGCAATGGCAAGACCTATACCGCAAAACAAAACAGCATCTTTATCTCTACAACCGACAAAGGTAATCCTTATGAATACACTCCTATCATCCCCAACGTCACCGTCAACAGGAAAGAGCCAATGGAGCTTGGATTGACAGGTATTGCCACTGAGGGTGACGGTTTTTTTATCATTGATGAGCATCAGAACATCCTATATCATTTGAATAAGGACAACGGACTTTGTTCCGATAACGTGAAGAGTCTTGCCTACAACAAGCATGGCTTATTATGGGGTGTAACCGACAATGGTATCTTCATAGTCCAGATACCATCTCCCTATTCACGTTTTACTTCCGATAATGGCTTGAAAGGAGAAGTTCTCTCCATGACAAAGATGGGAGAAAGGATGTATGCAGGAACACTGACTGGTCTTTTCAGGCAGAATGGACAATCATTCACACCAATTGACCAGATAAGTTATGCCTGCTGGCAAATTATCAATTATAATGACGGCTTGTTGGCTGCCACCTCTAATGGCGTCTATAGTATACAGGCTAATGGAACAATCCAACAACTGACCAAAGAAAGTACTACTGCCGTGATGGGGGACTATCGTGGCTTCTATACTGGTGAGCAAGATGGTGTCTATTACTACCAGCCAGGAAAGGCACCAGAGAAGGTCTGCGAAGCTGAACGTGTCACTAAATTCATTAAAGACAATGACGGAGTTATCTGGCTTCAGAATCTCTATGGCAGGATCTGGAACGATGAAAGTGGACTATTTACGGTTCAAACAGCAGGTAGTAATAAAGAGGAGATGTCCACACTTGTTATCTATAAGAACAAACCTACCATTATTACAGCAAATGCAACCGAGCCTTTCCCCTACCCGCTTTTCTCATATTCAGATCAAGACGGGGTTCTGTGGATAACCGATAATAAAGGAAAGAACTTTAAAGCATTAGTTAATGGGAGTACGAACAACCCATGGAACGCCTTTGTTTATCCACTCATGGACTATTCCGTTCGTGCCATTTCCCATGAGAATAACCTCTTGTGGTTGGGAAGCTCAAATGGAGTGATTGTAGCAGACAAGTCCAAGAAAGACCCCACAAAGGATATCAACCAAAAATTGTTTATTCGTTCTGTCATCATTAATGATGATAGTCTTGCCTGGGGCGGATTCGGAGAAATACCAAGCAAGATGGTTTTTGACGCTGATGAGAGACAGATACAAATCAATTACTCCACAGACTATCCCTCACTTCTCCTTCGTACACAATATCGCTATAGAGTCAATGGAGGTAAATGGAGTGCTTGGGATAATGACACCTTTACAGAATACAACAACCAACCTTATGGTAGTTATCTGTTTGAGGTACAGTCAAGAGATGCTTTTGGTCGTGTCTCGGAAATTGCCCAATTCTCTTTTGAGATTCGGGCACCTTTCTATCTCCGATGGTACATGCAAATCCTCTATTTGTTGTTGTTTGCCCTAATCATCTACGCTACTGTACTATGGCGTATCAGTCAACTGAGAAAAGAAAAGATCCGATTGGAGAATATCGTACAAGAGCGTACCGCTGAAGTCGTCAAGCAGAAAGATGAGATTGAGGAGAAATCAAAGAGTCTGGAAACAGCACTGTCAGAACTGGGCGAAGCACAGCACGAACTGGTGCGACAGGAGAAGATGGCGACAGTAGGTAAACTGACACAGGGTCTGATTGACCGTATCTTAAACCCACTTAACTATATCAACAATTTCTCAAAACTCTCTCAGGGCCTTGTTGACGATGTCACTGCAAATATAGAGGACGAGAAAGACAACATGGATCCAGAAAACTATGAAGATACCATCGATGTACTTGGAATGTTAAAAGGTAATCTGGAGAAAGTCAGCGAGCATGGTGCTAATACTACCCGTACGCTGAAAGCGATGGAGGAAATGTTAAAAGACCGCTCGGGTGGTATCTCAAAGATAGATATCGTTGCGCTCATCCATCAAAACGAGGAGATGCTGAACAATTATTTCGCAAAGGACATCACGGAGCATCATATCAAGACTGTGTTCAGCTATCCAGAGACACCTGTTTATGTCAATGGTAACGCAGAACAATTGAGCAAGACCTTTATGAGCCTGTTGGGCAATTCTATCTATGCTGTTGTCAAGAAAGTAAAACGCATAGAATTCGTTCCTGAAGTCAATCTTACAGTTGCCCCCAATGATCAAAAAGTGATGATTCAAATACGAGATAACGGTATTGGTATTGAGGACACGATTATCGATAAGATTTTCGACCCCTTCTTTACGACCAAGACTACTGGCGAGGCATCTGGCGTAGGACTCTATTTGAGTCGTGAGATTGTCCAGAACTACGGTGGAGATATCACCGTGAAATCACAGAAAGACGAGTATACAGAATTTTCCATTATATTACCAACTCTTAAATAACAGATGGCTATGGAGAAAGAAATTGACACTTTACAACAGCAGTTGAAGCAGCAGGAAAAACTGGCTTCCTTAGGAATGCTAAGTGCCGGTATCGCTCATGAGATACAGAACCCGCTGAATTTCGTTATTAATTTCAGCAAGATGTCTGACAAATTGCTGAAGGACCTGACGGAGATTGTAGAGGACAACGAAGAGAGCCTTCCGGAAGAAGACCGTGAAGAGGTGGAAGATATTGTTGCCGACTTGAAAGAGAATCTTGCAAAAATCGTGGAGCACGGAGAGCGTGCCATCAGTATCATACAAGGTATCCTACTCGTTTCAAGAGGCAAGGAGAACGAGTATATCCCCTCAGATATCGTCCACATTGTCAAAGAGTATGTATGGCTCTCCTACCATGCCATGCGTGCCAATTATAAAAACTTCAATATCAGTATTCACGAGGAATATCAGGAAGACTTACCCCGTATCATGGTCATTCCACAAGATTTAAGCCGTGCCGTCCTGAACCTGATGAATAATGCTTGCTATACGGTATGGAAGAAATCACAACGATTAGGAGATGACTTCAAACCAGCTATCAGTGTGAAGGTCTTTGTCTCTGAAGGGAAACTACATATCAGTATTGAGGACAACGGAGAAGGTATGACGGAGGAGGTAAAGCAACGCCTATATGAGAACTTCTTTACTACTAAACCTGCCGGGCAAGGTACTGGTTTGGGTATGGCGATTACCAAGGATATCATCGAGAACAAGCATGAGGGAACGCTGGCATTTGAGTCACAAGAGGGTCAGGGCACAACATTCCATATTACTATACCTGTAAAGAAATGATGAGAAAAACTATCTTCACCTTATTTATATTATTAGGATGTACCTTTTCCGCTCTAGCCCAGAGTGAGTCCGAACAGTTGCGCAGCATCTATGATAATGCGGAGGAGAACTATAATATCGGTAGAATAGATGAGGCAGAGAAGGAATTGATGGAGAATCTGAAGAAATTCCCCACCAACCTCCGTCAGAGTGCCTACAGGTTGCTTGCTTTATGTAGTCTGGGTAATGACCAAGAGCAACTGGCAGAGGAAAGAACGAGGCTTTTACTACAATTGAATCCTTATTTCAGTCCTAGTGCCAATGATCCTCAGCGCTTTATTGATATGGTGGAGCGTATCAAGGCTGGACGCAGTGCTACGATTACGACGGCATCAAGTCAGGCAGAGACACTGAATGAGGTACCTGTGCCAACAACCTTGATTACTGCCGATATGATTAAAAACTGCGGAGGCTGTAATCTTCAAGAGGTTTTGGCTGCTTACGTGCCTGGTATGCATATAATTGACTGTAACGATGACATCAACATCGCGATGCGTGGTATTTATAGCAACAGTCAGGAGAAAATTCTCATCATGGTCAATGGTCATCGCCTGAACAGCTATTGTACGAATATCGCTGCCCCGGACTTCAGTATCAGTTTGGAGAAGATTAAACAGATAGAGGTGTTGCGAGGCCCTGCATCGTCACTCTACGGTGGTGTGTCGCTGACAGGTGTTATCAATATCATCACATGGCAAGGTGCAGATGTTGATGGTGTAAAGGTGAAAGCCGGTGTTGGAAACTATGGACAATTGCGAGGTGATGCCATGATTGGTAAGCGTTATTTTGACGTGGATTTCCTACTATGGGGGAGTATCTACAGAGCAAAAGGCGAGACGCGCTATATCGACCGCGAGAACACCGGACTGCACTTCGATTCAGGAGATATCACCATTGGCGGCATTGGCAAGAAGCCTTCATACGACGTGGGACTGTCTTTGAAATACAAAAACCTCAATTTCTTTTACAATACACAGTACTCGCAGATTCAGGCTCCGATGACCATGATGTTCTTTTATTCGCCTTATAATATTGACAAGTACAAAACTTTCAACGGATTACGACCTGGATATACCACTCTGTCGCACCATGCTGATTTAAGCTACAGTCATCAACTCGGGAAGGTGTGGCTGAAAGGTAGCATAGCCTACGACAATAGCGACCTGACTCACTATCAAGTTATTGTTGAGGAGCCCACGACCTCCGTACTGTCACTGTTGCCATTCAATAAGCAGGTACAGCAGTTGTTGACCGATAAGGGGGGCATCTTCCGCTACATCAATGGACAAGAACATACCATTAGCGGGAAGTTGCAAGGAGATTGGAACTACGTCAACAACAAAAACCACAAGGGTAATTTGTCATTCGGCATTGAGTATAGCTATTTCACTCTCGACGACGTGCGATATACTTTCGGTTACGAATACGCTAACACGCTTCCTGAAGCCAGTGAAATCCAAGAATACGGAAAGGGTCATGAAACCAATCAAAACACCTTTGTCCAACTGAAGCATCAGTGGAAGAGCTTCATTCTGAATGCTGGTTTGCGTTTTGACTATAAACAACGTTACGACAATTCGCATATCCGCGAGTTCTCACCACGTGTAGCACTGATTTACATGCAGCCGAAATGGAACATGAAACTCAGCTACTCCAAATCGTTTATCGATGCACCTTATTTGTATCGTAAAACAAACCTCGTTTTGGCAAATTATTTCAATGAAGATAATATCACGGTGGACCTTAATCCCGAATCTTTACACTCCTGGCAGCTGACATTCAACGCTGTGGAATGGGCGAAGGGATTGAATTTCGAATTGAATGCATTTTATAATCGTGCCCACGATCTGATATTCCTCATGTTCTCAGAACACGAAAACGCAGGCGAAATGAATGCTTACGGATTGGAATTCTCTGGAAGTTATCAAACCAGAAAACTATCTATCCATTTCAATGCCACCTGGCAGGATGTCAAGAAGAACAATCTCTATGGCAAGGATTTTGACCGAGGACTGAATATGCCAAAGTTTATGGCTAATGCGATTTTCTCGTGGAAAACTCCCCTGAAAAATCTTGAGTTGCACACGCATCTATCGCTTACCTCCAAACAGGAGACCTATCATCTGGAGCCTATCAACTATTCAACCTTTATTGATCTTGCCAGTTATTACGGGCAATTATATCAGGAATATGTGAATAATCCGACAGAAGAAATTGCAGAAGAGTTGGATGAGATGGATAAGAAAATGTCATACTTGGTACAAGAAATCACCGTTAGGAATGAATATCCTGCTCGGTTATTGGTTAACCTTGGGGCACGCTATACCATCAAGGACTTGGAGTTGTCTTTCGATATCCACAACCTTTTCAATCACAAATATACACAAAGCGGTATGTCGACAGGACCCATACCTCAGAAAGGGTTGTGGTTCATGGGCAGCATTGCATACAAATTCTAAGGAAAGGGAGCCACAAAGGCTCCTTTTCTTATTTAGATAGAACAAAAATAATGCTTTTTCACAAGATTTTGCAATCTCGGCTTTGCAATTTGGCGGAAATGTATTATCTTTGCATCTGTTTTAAAACAAATCTAATTGATGGAGGCTTTTTTCCGTACACATCGTTACTTGGTTGAGCATGTCAATGCCCCGGTTCGTCGCACCCTGATGGATGAGATCAACTGGAGTGACCGCATGATAGGTATCAAGGGTACCAGAGGCGTCGGAAAGACCACCTTCCTGCTCCAGTATGCGAAGGAGCATTTTTATATTCAGGATAAGCAATGTCTCTACATCAACATGAACAACTTCTATTTTCAGGGGCGCGGTATTGCCGACTTTGCCGGGGAGTTCTACCACAAAGGCGGTCGTGTGCTGTTGATCGATCAGGTGTTCAAGCAGAACGACTGGTCGAAGGAGTTGCGTCGTTGCTATGATGAGCACCCTGGACTTAAAATCGTATTCACTGGTTCCAGTGTGATGCGTCTGAAAGAGGAGAACCCCGAGCTGAATGGTATTGTAAAGAGTTACAACCTGCGTGGCTTCTCTTTCCGTGAGTTCATCAACCTGTTGACTGGTAATGACTTTAAGCCCTACACCCTCGATGAGATATTGCGCAACCACGAGCACATCATCAAGCAGATTCTGCCGAAGGTGTCGCCCAACAAGTATTTCCAGGATTATATCCATCATGGTTTCTATCCCTTCTTCCAAGAGCACCGCAATTACAGCGAGAATCTCCTGAAGACGATGAATATGATGACTGAGGTGGATATCCTGTTGATTAAGCAGATTGAGCTGAAGTATCTCTCGAAGATCAAAAAACTGTTCTATGAGCTTGCCGAACAGGGACCAAAGGCACCGAATGTCAGCAAACTCGCCAAGGACATCGAGACCAGTCGTGCCACTGTCATGAACTATATCAAGTACCTGACAGATGCCCGTCTGCTCAATATGATCTACCCTGTGGGCGAGGACTTCCCCAAGAAGCCATCCAAGGTGATGCTCCACAACTCCAACCTGCTTTATGCTATCTACCCCATTCATGTGGAGAAGCAGGATGCCATGGAGACCTTCTTCGTCAACTCCCTTTGGAAAGACCATAAGGTCAACCAAGGTACCCGTGACTCTATCTATATCGTAGATGAGAAAATCAAGTTCCGCATCTGCGACGCTGATACCCGTAATAAAATAAGGTACGCACCCGATACCATCTATGCCCGTTATAACACGGAGGTGGGTAAGGACAATCAGATACCTTTATGGTTATTGGGATTCCTATATTGACCAAAAGCGAAATATCGAAATATCGAAAATTATTATTCTTAAATTAACTAAACAAATGGCAAAAGAAAAAAAGTTTATCACTTGTGATGGTAACGAGGCTGCGGCTCACGTGAGTTATATGTTCTCGGAGGTAGCTGCTATCTACCCCATCACCCCGTCATCTCCTATGGCGGAGCATGTTGACGAGTGGGCTGCCCGTGGTCGTAAGAACCTGTGGGGACAGACCGTCAGTGTTCAGGAAATGCAGTCTGAGGCTGGTGCCGCTGGTGCCGTTCACGGTTCTTTGCAGGCTGGTGCCCTCACCACAACATTCACTGCTTCTCAGGGTCTGTTGCTGATGATTCCTAACATGTACAAGATTGCTGGTGAGCTGCTCCCATGCGTATTCGACGTTTCCGCCCGTACGCTGGCTTCTCACTCTCTCTGTATCTTCGGTGACCATCAGGATGTGATGGCTTGCCGTCAGACTGGTTTCGCTATGTTTGCCTCAAGCTCTGTTCAGGAGGTTATGGACCTTACTGCCGTTCCTCACCTCGCTACTCTTGAGACAAAGGTTCCTTTCATCAACTTCTTCGATGGTTTCCGTACCTCTCACGAGTATCATAAGATTGAGGTGATGGATATGGAGGATATCAAGGCCATCACTCCACAGGAGTTTGTTGAGGACTTCCGCAACCGCGCCCTTACCCCTGAGCGTCCTGTAACTCGTGGTACTGCTGAGAACCCGGAGACATTCTTCACACACCGTGAGGCTTGTAACGCATACTATGACGCTATACCGGAGGTAGTAGAGAAGTACTGTCAGAAGATCTCTGAGATCACTGGCCGTGAGTACCACCTCTTCAACTACTATGGCGCTAAGGACGCGGAGAACGTAATCATCCTCATGGGCTCTGCCTGCGAGGCTGCCAAAGAGGCTATCGACTACCTCGTATCTCAGGGTAAGAAGGTAGGTATGGTTAATGTTCACCTCTATCGTCCGTTCTCTGTTAAGCACCTGGTGGCCGCTGTTCCTGCAACCTGCAAGAAGATTGCCGTGCTTGACCGTACCAAGGAGCCGGGTGCTGAGGGTGAGCCTCTGTACCTTGACGTGAAGTCTGCTTACTATGACGTAGAGAACCATCCTCTCATCGTTGGCGGTCGATATGGTCTCGGCTCATCAGACATCACTCCTGCCAAGATTATATCTGTATTCAACAACCTTGAGCTGCCACAGCCTAAGAACCACTTCACCGTAGGTATCGTTGATGATGTTACAAATCTCTCTCTGCCTATCGTTGAGGAGATTGCCCTCGGTGGTAAGTCAACACAGGAGTGTAAGTTCTTCGGTCTCGGT
>CALFUF010000002.1 GCA_937916405.1 uncultured Prevotella sp. | reverse complement strand
GGGGATTTTTAGCACTAACTCTGTTGTGCGGCTCGAAAAATCCCCTAATAGGCTATGGTATTTTCCGCCTGTGGGAAAACCCGTTCCTGCGCCAGCATCAAGCCTGTCGTACATTGCCGTGCCGTGTGCTTCGTCCGTTATAGACGATAAATTCTATTTGACTATGGGGAAGTTGCAATGGACGGATGGACTAAAGGAGGGATAGACGTTGTGTGTTGGAGCGTTCCATCGTTCCAACACACTATCTATCCTCCTAAAAGTCCGTCCTTATTCTCTCTGCCGCTCTTGCCGCTAATTCCCTTTTCCTGTTGTTGCTGTCAGTATCACCTCAAACGGTTTGTGGTTACGGGTGATACGCTCCATCAGTTCCCTGCGGACTACCATTGCCTGATAGGAGTTCAGACGGAATGCAAGCAGCAGAACAACCTCCATACTATATACGGTGACATACAGGTTGTCTCTCTTCTTGGTGGTTCTCTCTGCCTCGTAGGGCTTTATCAGTTCTTCTTTGTAGAGGTTTTTGATAGCATTCCTCAGTTTGGGGATGAACACTCCGAACAAGTCCACCATCTCGGGTTCGCTCATCCATATCTCTCCACTCGGTATAGTCAGTTCAGTGTACCCGCTATACTCACTCCACTTAATAATGTTTCTCTCTTCCATGCGTTTATGCTCTTTTGATATTACTGAATGACTGGTTTAACTTGTTGCCCAACATGGTCAGGTCGTTGTCTAACTTCTGAGTGGTGATGCGGGCATATATCTGGGTGGTGACGATGTTCGTATGTCCCAATACCCGGCTTACGCTCTCTATGGGCATGCCATTGGTTAAGGCCATTGTGGCGAATCCATGGCGAGCACAGTGAGCCGAAATTGGCTTGTCAATGCCACACTCCTTCATTACTGGCTTCAACTTCTTGCATACGCTCCAGTAGTTGACTTCGCCGAAGACAGATTTCGGATTCTCCTTTGGAAAGTCACGGTAGCGTTCGATAATCTGCAAGGGTACTGCCAGCAGTTTTACCTGATAGGGTACACCTGTTTTGTGACGCTTACCGACAATCCATTTTTCACCGTTGACCTCCACGATGTTGTCTGTTGTCAGTTCCTTCAAGTCCACAAACGACAGGGCGGTAAAGTTCATGAATACGAAGAGGTCACGGATAAAGGCGAGATGTGCATCCTCAAACTCATGTGTCATCACCGTCTTCAGTTCTTCCTCTGTCAGGAATGTGCGTTCCTTGCACTTGGGGCTGATGTGGAACTGCGCAAACACGTTGCGCTGTAACTTGCCGTTATCATGCGCACGTCCTACTACTCCTTTCAGATGCATGCAAGAAAGCCAGATGGTGGAACTGGCCAGACCTCGCTCATTGCTGAGATAGACGGCAAACTCCTTGATGAAGTCGGGGGTGAGTTCCTGCATGGATATATCATTGCGACGGAAATTCATCTGAAGGAAGTCCGCTACGTAGTTCCTCGACCTCACTTGCAGTTTGTATGTTCCCAAAGCCCGGTCCTTGCCTACACGTCTTTTCAGATTGGCAATGTCCTTGTCGAATGCGCCAAGCAGGGTTGCATATTCGCTGCCGAAGCCCTGATAGGCATTACGTACCATCTCTGCCGTGACGAATGCCTCACGGTCTGATAGGTGCTGGTAGTGCTTGATGATCTGCGCCTTGATGTTGTCGAGGTCACGGTTCAAGTCAAGTGCCTCCCTGCTTCTGCCCTTGGCACAGTTACCCTTCGCGTCCCATAACGACAATGGGATGCTCCGCTTGCAACTGAACTGGCTTTGTGTTCCGTTGATGGTGATTCTGCCCATCACTGGCACGATGCCGTTCTTTACCTTACTCTTGTTCGCATAGAACAATACCGAAAAAGTGCTTCTACTCATCTTCTAATTCCTTTTTAAAATTCGGGCTGCAAAAGTAATACCTTTCTGGGAATAAATTGCTACGCAAATCGCGGCAGATTTAGGAAAGAAAAACGCGGAATGTAAAAACGGTTCGAACTGCCTCAATCTGCCCCGATTTGCGTAGTCGATTAAGAAAGTTTAACTTTCGACCATAGCCCAATCGGGTTACGAATAAGAAACCTAATTCGTTCCGCAATCTGCCTCGGTTTGCTTAGTGGCACCTTACGGACTTTCCTCGATTTTCCTCGAAAAGCCTTTATTTATGGGGCGAATTGCGTTAATCATCCAAAAATGCTTTCGTATGTCAGCATTATTTCCTATCTTTGCAACGGAAAATCAAACAAAGTGCAAAATTATGAAAGGAATCGTACTAGCCGGAGGCAGTGGCACACGTCTCTACCCTATCACGAAAGGAATCAGCAAGCAACTGATTCCCATCTTCGACAAGCCAATGATTTACTATCCGATCTCCGCCCTGATGCTCGCTGGTATCCGAGATATTCTTATTATCTCCACTCCTTACGACCTGCCTGGTTTCAAGAGATTGCTGGGTGATGGCTCTGAGTTAGGTGTACATTTTGAGTATGCGGAACAACCTTCTCCAGACGGACTGGCTCAAGCTTTTATCATCGGAGAGAAGTTTATTGGCGATGACTGCGCTTGCTTGGTATTAGGAGATAACATCTTCTACGGCAGTGGTTTCACTGGACTTCTGAAACAGAGTGTGGAGAATGCCGAGAAGCACGGACAGGCAACGGTTTTCGGCTATTATGTGAATGACCCGGAACGATATGGTGTCGCTGAGTTCGACAAAGACGGCAACTGCCTGAGCATTGAGGAGAAACCCGCTAATCCAAAGTCCAACTATGCGGTGGTTGGTCTTTACTTCTACCCTAATAGTGTCGTAGAGATTGCCAAGAACATCAAACCTAGTGCACGAGGGGAACTGGAAATAACAACAGTCAATCAGGAATATCTCAAACAGAAAAACCTGAAGGTGCAGACCCTGCAACGTGGTTTTGCATGGCTTGACACAGGAACCCACGACTCCCTCTCCGAAGCTTCCACCTTTATAGAGGTGATTGAGAAACGACAAGGCTTAAAAGTCGCCTGTCTGGAGGAGATTGCATTTAAGCGAGGCTGGATAACAAAAGAGCAGCTACAGAAGATTGCCGAGCCGATGGCAAAGAACGATTATGGCAAATACCTATTACAGTTAGCAGATTAAGTCAAAGGACAGCTTTTTTGCTGTCCTTTGGCGTTTTTTACCTCCCTTTTGTCACTTTTTTATTATTTTTTTTGGTAAAAAGAATTAATTTACTTATTTTTGTACCCGAAATAATAAATATTGTTAATAACTTAAACCGATTGCCTATCGAACAAACTTCTACTTCAATTTAAAACATTAAAGTATGAAGACATTTGAAAACCGCACTGACGAGGAGCTTGCTCTTCTCTATGCAGCGGGAGACAACAAAGCTTTTGATGAGTTATTAGCGAGAAACCAGCAGAAGTTGTTCAATTATATCCTTTTCGTTGTACACGATCAGGATTTAGCGAATGATATTTTCCAAGATACATTCATCAAGGTTATCACAAAACTGCAAGAGGGGAAATACGCAGATACAGGAAAGTTCTCTTTCTGGCTGACACGCATTGCCCATAATGTCATTATCGACAAGTTCCGCCGTAACAAAAGTGAGCATATCACAGAACCTAATGCTGACAATGATTTAAGCCATCTCAGTAATGACACTTTGACTGAAGGAAGTAGAGAGAGCGAATATGTCAACGCACAAATAATGGATGACGTGCGCCACCTGATGGACACACTTCCTGCCACCCAAAGGGAAGTTGTTTATATGCGATACTATCAGGAACTATCCTTCAAGGAGATTGCCGAACTCACAGGAGTGAGCATCAACACCTCCTTAGGAAGAATGCGCTATGCCCTCATCAATATGCGTCGCATGGCAAAGCAGCACCAGATATTTCTGGATATGGACCTTTAAAGACTCCTCAGTTCCTTGATAACTTGCTCTGGATTGGATGCCTTAAACACATAGCTTCCACTGACAAGCACATCCACTCCCGCCTTTACCAGACGAGGAGCAGTCTCTGCCTGTACACCACCATCCACCTCTATCAAGGTTTGATAGCCACCATCGTCTATCATCCGACGCAGCCGCTGAACTTTCTGTATGGTATTCTCTATAAACTTCTGTCCACCGAAACCAGGATTGACACTCATGAGTAATACCATATCCACATCACCAAGGATATCCTCCAGCATACAAACTGGTGTTGCCGGATTCAAGGTCACACCAGCTTTCATCCCTGCGTCATGAATTTCCTGAACGGTACGATGCAGATGATCACATACCTCATAATGCACATTCATCATCATAGCACCTAGCTTTGCCGTCTGTTTGATATACCGTTCCGGATGTACTATCATATAATGTACATCCAAAGGTTTCTTACACAATGAGGCAACAGCCTCTAACACGGGGAAGCCAAAAGAGATGTTTGGTACGAACACACCATCCATCACATCCAAATGAAGCCAGTCGGCATCACTACGGTTAATCATCTCAATGTCTTTGTCGAGATGCAAGAAATCGGCAGCAAGCAATGAAGGAGATACTTTCGTCATTTTTCTTTCTTTAATTCAGACCTTGTACCATATAGGTATTGTCTGGTTGTTTAACTGTTCTGTACATACGAGCCATCTGCTTGATAAACAAGATGGTTGACTCATGAGGCTGAATTAAGTTTTCTTGAGTAGAAATTTGCATAGGCAATATATTTAAATGTTCCTACTTTTGAAACGTACAGCCAAATTATTTTATTTTGCTATTAACATTATTTATTTTATTATATACGACTCCATGTCTTTCATCCCATTGAGGAAATCACGCGCCGACATTCGTTTCTTGCCTGCCAGTTGGAGTTCTTCAATGGCAAGCCACTCGTCCACGGCAGCCACCATCAGCGTCTTTCCTTCAATGGAAATAGCCCCTTTCTCTGCCGTTGTCTTGATTCCAGTCTTACGGGTCTTAAAGATTTTCAGTACGGTCTCTTTACCTTCGGGGGTAACCAATGTTGTCCAAGCACCGGGATAGGGACTCAATCCACGAATGAAGTCATACACCCGCTTTGCCGTCTTCGACCAGTCTATCTCACAGGTTTCCTTGAAAATCTTGGGAGCAGGTTTAAGTTGAGAGTTGAGAGTTGAGAGTTGAGAGTTTTCTTGTGCCACAGATACAGGATGCCCATCAGCGGCAACAATTGCCTCTAATGTCTTCAGACAGATGTCTGCGCCAAGGTGCATCAGACCGTCATAGACATACTCCACATCAGCATCGTCTGGTATATCGAAAGGTATTTGCATAATGATACGACCAGTATCAATGTCATGGTCGAGGAAGAAGGTGGTCACCCCCGTCTGTGTCTCCCCATTAATCACCGCCCAATTGATCGGAGCCGCACCTCGATACTGCGGCAACAAAGCGGCATGCACATTGAATGTGCCATATTCAGGCATTGCCCATACGATTTCCGGCAACATACGGAAAGCCACCACCACTTGCAGGTTTGCCTGATAAGAACGTAACTGCTCAACGAACACCGGGTCTTTCATCTTCTCTGGTTGCAACACGGGGAGTCCTTTCTCCAGAGCATATTGTTTGACGGCAGACGGCTGTAAAACAGAGCCATGACGCCCTACGGGCTTATCAGGCTGTGTCACGACCGCCACAACATGATACTCATTCTCCACCAGAGCTTTCAGCGTCTCTACCGCAAACTCTGGTGTCCCCATAAATATGATTCGTAAATCGTCCTTCGTCATTACCTCAATTTTTCAATCTTTCAACTCTTCAATCCTGGCTAAAGTCATGCACCATCTTTCGATAGGCACTATACATTCTTTTACGGGAGATGTATCCTTTCAGATGTCTTTCCTCATCCAATACAGGAAGCCAGTCTGCCTGTGTCCGCTCAAAGGTACGCATCACCTCTGTCATCGAGGTACCGTCATCCAACACTGCGGCGGGAGCTGTCATCAACTGGCTCGCCTTGAAATGATGGTATAACTCCGTACGGAACACAACATGGCGTATTTTTACGATATTAATCTCACCTAACAGACTACCAGCCGCATCCACGACAGGCAGGACACTGTGACGGGAACGGCTGATCTTATGTACCATCTGTCCCAGTTCCATATCCGCATCCACACCCTGATAGTCGCGGTCAATAACGGAGTCCAGACTCATTAAGGTAAGTACAGCATGGTCGGTATGATGGGTAATGAGTTTCCCTTGGCGTGCCAGTCGCATACCATATATACTATGTGGCTCGAAAATGATAATCGTGAGATAAGCAAATACCGACACGATCATTAAAGGCATAAACAGGTTATAACCACTTGTAATCTCTGCTATCAGGAAGATACCCGTTAGCGGGGCATGCATCACGCCCGACATCACACCAGCCATTCCCAACAAAGCGAAGTTCTTCTCGGGAACGTAAACCCCTATCTGGTTGATATTCCACAAACGAGAGAACAGGAAGCCAGTGAAACAACCGATAAACAAAGAGGGAGCAAAAGTACCACCACAACCACCGCCGCCATTAGTAGCACTAGTGGCAAACACTTTTGTAAAGAGCACCAAAGCAAGATAACCTATCAGGAACTCATGGTGACCATAGAACAGTGAGTTGTCCAATATCTGATTCCAGTCTGCCTCTGTCTTCCCGTTCAGCAGCAAGTTAATAGAATGATAGCCCTCTCCATACAAGGAGGGGAAGAGGAATATCAGCGTACTCAAAATGACGCCACCTATTACCAAACGTACATAGGGTTTGTCTTTGAAACGGGCAAACATGTCCTCACAGGCATTCATCGTACGGATGAAATACAGGCTCACCAGTCCGCAACAGACACCTAACAGGATTGTAGCAGGCACCCGCTGTACCGTCCAGTCTGAATCCAGATGGAAGGAGAACAACACCGCATTGCCACTAAATATATAGGTAAAACAGGTTGCCGTCACACAGGATATCAAGATAGGCAGCAACGATGCCATCGTCAGGTCGATCATCAGCACCTCCAAAGTAAACACCAGTCCTGCTATCGGAGCCTTGAAGATACCAGCGATAGCACCTGCGGCGCCACAGCCCACAAGGGTCATCAGCGTCTTATTGTCCAACTTAAACAATTGTCCTAAGTTCGAGCCGATTGCGGAGCCCGTCAACACAATAGGAGCCTCTGCACCCACAGAGCCGCCAAAGCCGATAGTGATAGCGGAGGCAATAACACTCGACCAACAGTTATGAGATTTCAGCCTGCTACGGTTGGAGGAAATCGCATAAAGGATTCGGGTAATACCATGTGAGATATTATCCTTGACAATATGACGTACAAACAAGGAAGTCAAATAGATACCGATGACAGGATAGACCAGGTATAGCCAGTTATAACTGGTGGCAGAGAACTGTCCAGTCAACAAGGCGACAATCTGGTTAATCATTCCATGCAGGACAAAAGCAGCCACAGCAGAGAACAACCCCACAAAGAACGCAAGGACAAGCAAGAACATCCTGTCGCTCACATGCTCTACCCGCCATTCATGCAGTCGTTGTAACCATGTCGGTCTGCTGTTATCTGTTGGTTGACGATCCATCTGATGCTATAACATTACTTCCTGATAATAGAGACCTCCCCATTCTCTTTCAATCGGATAATACTGGAGGGAGTATGAGGCTTGTGCTCCTGACGACGACTCCAGCAGACATAATCAACTGCTTCCAACAGTCGCGGATCAATATCCTGGTAATTCTGGGCGGCAGGCTCACCACTGATATTTGCCGAAGTGGAGACCAAGGCCTTCTGGAAGCGATAGCAAAGTCCCTTGGAGAATGGCTCCTGGGTAATACGAATACCGATACTACCATCTTCCGCTATCAGATTCTCGGCAAGGTTGATAGCACCATCGAGAATCAACGTGGTAGGTTTACTGCCACTCTCCATCAGACTGTCTATCAACTGCCAGGCAACATCAGGCACCTTTCTCACATAACGCTGCAAACGGGCATCACTATCCACCAAGCAGATAAGTGCCTTGGAGTCATCACGCTGTTTGATCTCATAAACCCGCTTCACGGCTTCCTCGTTGGTGGCATCACAGCCAATGCCCCATACGGTATCGGTAGGATAAAGGATCACCCCACCCTTTCGCAGCACCTCCACTGCATTTCGTATATCTTCTTCTCTTGTCATCAGAACTCGCTTGTGAAATGGAATTTAATATGTTTGAAATCCTCTTGAGCCATGGATAGCACATAACCAGAGTCGGCAAGGAACACATCACGCCCCTCCTTGTCTTTCGCCATATACTGGTATTTACGCTTCTTGAAATTCTCCAACTCAGCGGCATCGTCACTCTCTATCCAGCAAGCCTTGTAGAGATGGACGGGTTCCCAGCGGCACTTGGCATTATACTCATTCTCCAAACGATACTGGATGACCTCAAACTGCAACTGTCCTACGGTACCGATGATCTTGCGACCATTGAACTGGTTGACAAACAACTGGGCGACACCCTCGTCCATCAACTGGTCGATACCCTTCTGGAGTTGTTTCGACTTCATGGGGTCGTCATTCTCAATATACTTAAAGAGTTCTGGGGAGAACGAGGGCAGACCACGGAAATGCAACTGCTCTCCCTCTGTCAAAGTATCTCCAATCTTGAAGATGCCATTATCTGGCAAACCTACGATATCTCCTGGCCAAGCCTCATCAATCGTCGATTTGCGTTGAGCCATAAACTGGGTAGGACTGGAAAAACGCAATGTCTTTCCTTGGCGGACATGCAGATAAGGTTGGTTACGCTGGAACTTTCCACTGCATACCTTACAAAAAGCTATACATGAACGGTGGTTCGGGTCGATATTCGCTGTTATCTTAAAGATAAAACCAGTAAACTTCGGCTCCTCGGGCTTTACCATACGCTCCTCTGCCTTGGTATCACGAGGACTAGGGGCAATCTCCACGAAACAGTTCAGCAGTTCCTGTACACCAAAGTTATTCAAGGCAGAGCCAAAGAACACAGGAGCCACCTCAGCGGAACGATAGGTATCCACCTCAAACTCCGGATAGACACCATCCACCAACTCTAAATCCTCACGAAGCTTGGCTGCATCCTGCTCTCCTACCCGCTCATCGAGTAGAGAACTGTTGATATCCACCTCCACTTTCTCTGTAACTCGCTGTTTATCAGGAGTAAACAAATCCAGTTTCTGTTCATAGATATTATAGACACCCTTGAACTTCGCACCTTGATTGATAGGCCATGATAAAGGACGCACCTTAATCTCCAGTTCCTGCTCTAGTTCATCCAACAAATCGAACGGGTCACGACCCTCACGGTCCATCTTATTAATGAAGATTATCACCGGGGTGTTACGCATACGGCAGACAGACACCAGTTTACGAGTCTGCGTCTCCACACCTTTGGCACCATCCACCACTATGATGGCAGAATCCACAGCCGTCAGGGTGCGATAAGTATCCTCGGCAAAGTCCTGGTGACCCGGTGTATCCAGGATGTTCACCTTATACTCGACATCCGAGCCATCGGGAGTATAGTCAAACTCCATCACCGACGTTGACACAGAGATACCACGTTGTTTCTCGATGTCCATCCAGTCGGAGGTTGCCGTCTTCTTAATCTTGTTGTTCTTGACTGCACCCGCTACCTGTATCTGACCACCGAACAACAGGAATTTCTCTGTTAAGGTAGTCTTACCAGCATCAGGGTGCGAAATAATCGCGAACGTTCGTCTTCTTTCTATCTCTTGATTCATTTCAATCCTTCAGTTCTTCAATTCTTCAATTCTTCAATCTTTTCAATACAATCTCTCAAACTCTCTTCCCAATAAGGAATCTCTATACCGTATGTCTTCTTTATCTTAGTCTTATCCAATACAGAATAATGTGGACGGTTTGCAGGAGTAGGATACTCCGCAGTATGCAGAGACTTCACATGACAAGTGGTGATTCCCGCAATACGATGAATCGCCTTAGTGAAGTCATACCATGAGATAACGCCTTCATTGGAGAAGTGGTATACACCCGGAACGACTCCTTTGTTGATGACTGTCATGATAACAACAGCAAGGTCACGGGCATAGGTAGGAGTACCTATTTGGTCAAAGATAACACCCAATTCAGGTCGTTCTTTTCCCAAACGAATCATCGTCTTAACAAAGTTATTGCCAAAAGTACTATACATCCATGCGGTACGGATAATCATTGACTGTTCGCAAAATTTCTGCACATTCAGTTCACCAACTAACTTGGTACGACCATAGACGCTATTAGGGCATGTGTCATCTTCCTCTACATAGGGGGTATGGTGCGTTCCGTCAAAGACATAATCAGTGGAAATCTGTATCATCCACCCTCCACAATCCCCAATAGCCTTAGCAAGATATGCAGGAGCCTCTGCATTCAGCTTAGTACACAGCTCTTCATGATCCTCCGCCTTGTCAACAGCGGTATAAGCGGCACAATTAACGATTCCATCTATTTGATGTTCTTGGACAAAGAATCTGACAGCATCCACATTGGTGATATCCAACTCCTGCACATCTGTATTAAACCACTGATGCTGGGGATTATCCTTCTCCAGCAACTGCATCTCATTACCCAACTGACCATTACAGCCTGTTATCAATATATTCATCTTACTCGAATTCTAACGGTTCTTGCTTGTCTTTCAAATAATAGTCGTTCAGCATCCCGATAAAAGTGGATATCTCCTTGACAGCATGTTGGGTCTCTAACGAGATTTCTTTTTTCTGTAAACGCAGCATCATGACACCATACAGGGAGTTGAAACAGGTCTCTATCTCGTTTTCTTCCTTATTGGCTCCATGATTACGCAACTCCACGATATACGGCAACACCTTATAGTACTCCGCATTATAGAAAGGAAACTTGGAACTCCCCAGCAACTGGACATGTAACTCCTCCAATTGTTGCAATACCACCTTATTAATCTGTATATGACCTTTCTCACGACACCCCTCCTCATTCATCATTCGAATCAGATTTCCAAACCAGTCAGCCTCATCCTCTTTTTGCTCGTCCGTATAATCGAAACGGTCGATATATTCCCGACGAATACGACTCAAAGAACAGCCAAAGGCACGGATTGTGTCTTCCACTTGCCACATATAAAGCAGGTATTCTGCGATATTCTTACGTCTTAACTCTTGTGCTATGAACATGACTAAAATCTCAACAAGTTTGTTGTCGTACCTAATAACATAATGATGGAGCCGATAATCACCGCAACACCAATTATCTGGTTAATCAGACGAATACCAAACTCATCAAACTTTGTTCGTATTTTATCCACCAACCAGGTCAGTCCCCACCACCATAGCAAAGCACCTCCCACTATACTCATAAAGCCCACTAACATCTCAAAAGGATGGTTAGGCAGGACAAAGGCGAATTGTGCGTACATCGCCAAGAAGAGGAACACAATGAGCGGATTGGAGAATGTCACTAGAAAAGCGGTCCATGTGTTATACCATAAGGACCCTTTTTGCTGCCCGGACTGATGCATCTTTCTTGTTGGATCAGTGTGGTAAGTAAAGAGTCCAAAACATAATAACATCACACTACCGACCAACTGCAGATAAAAACGGTTCTGGTCATTGGTGATAAAGTCCATCACGAAAGACATACCAAATCCCGCAATACCAGCATAGATAATATCACTGATGGCAGCACCCAGACCAGTAGCGAAACCATACCAGCGTCCTTTGTTCAACGTTCGCTGTACACAAAGGATGCCAACTGGACCCATCGGGGCTGAGGCTATCAAGCCTATCAGTATGCCCTTAAAGATGAAATCTAATATATTAATAGGTACGTGAAACGGCATATCGGTTGCAAAGATACGAAAAAATAACCACAGAGAGCACAGTTTTCTTAGTTTTTATATTTTTTAATCCGCATATCTGCATTTTCTGTAGTTTATTTATTATCTTTGCAGCAAACTTTTCGAAGGGTCGAAAGTAAAGGCGTGATATAACT
>CALFUF010000001.1 GCA_937916405.1 uncultured Prevotella sp. | reverse complement strand
GGTATTTCACTCAATTTGGATAAATTTCTCACGCTCAAGAATGCAAATTTATTTGTATTCTCTTCACTTAATCGAAATTTTGGATTATCTTTGCACTGAGTAAAAATAATCAGTCCACTGAGTAATTTGTAGAGAGATGTATAAAAGGTCTGAATATCAGGTGATTAAGAAAAGACTTGAAGAGCGCAGAAAGTTCATACAAGTAGTTGTGGGACCACGACAGGTTGGTAAGTCTACTGTCGTGAAACAGGTGTTACAGGAAATTAATATTCCATATCAATTTTATTCAGCAGACAATGTGCCTGCCAGTGATTCTGCTTGGGTATCTAATTGCTGGGAAGCAGTTCGGAGTCTGCAGAAAAGTAAAGGTTGGCAAGAGATTATTTTTGTTATAGACGAGATTCAGAAGATTACCAACTGGAGTGAGGTTGTCAAAAAGGAGTGGGATGATGACACATTTCATGACAGGAATATCAAAGTATTACTTCTTGGAAGCAGTCGTGTGTTGTTAGAGAGGGGGCTGTCTGAATCGTTAAGTGGGCGCTTTGAGGAAATTCGCATGTCACATTGGAGTTATCCAGAGATGCGTGATTGTTTTGGATTTTCTTTGGATCAATATCTTTTCTATGGTGGGTATCCTGGTGCAGCTGAACTGATAGGTGATGAAGATCGCTGGGGACAATATGTGCAATCTGCTATCATCGATGCTACCATAAACAAGGATATCTTGATGGATACTCCTGTGAGTAAACCCGCTCTTCTTCGCCAAACCTTCGAATTAGGGTCTTCATACTCAGGTGAATTGCTCTCTCTGAATAAGATGTTAGGGTCCTTGCAAGATGCTGGTAATACTGTCACTTTAGCGGGATATGTTAATCTTTTGGGGGAGAGTGGTCTCCTATGCGGTCTTCAGAAATACAGTATTGATGCAGCCAGAAGACGTGCCAGTATCCCTAAATTTCAGGTTTATAACAATGCTTTGAGGTCGGTGTATAATCCTTTGTCTTTCGAACAGGCTATTTTGGATCGTAGGAACTGGGGACGGGTCTTTGAATCGGGTATTGGGGCATGGATTGTCAGTCAAGCTTTCGTTCATCGTCTCGAAGTGTTTTACTGGCGTGAAAGAGATAATGAGGTGGATTTTATCCTGCGTAAGAAGGGAAAAGTAGTTGCTGTTGAGGTGAAAAGTAACGCAGAGAAGAATACCGTTGGCTTGGATGTCTTCAGGGAACGGTTCAAACCACATGCTGCTTTCATTGTTGGTAGTGGCGGAATCAATGCAGAAGACTTCTTAACAATAGAAATCGAGAAATTGTTTGATTGAAGAATTGAAGGCGGTGGATATATTATCTGCCGCTTTTTCTTTGTCTTTTCCGCAGAAAGCATTATCTTTGACCTTCGGTCGAAGGTAGGCGGCATTTCGGAAATACTCAAATATATTTGGTATTTCACTCAATTTGAATAAATTTCTCACGCTCAACAATGCAAATTTATTTGTATTCTCTTCACTTAATCGAAATTTTGCACTATCTTTGCAACAGAAAGAGTCGGGTATATGATTATGGAACCAACAATTGGAGATTTAACAAGATACAATTCTTTTATGAATACAAAAATATATTCACGGTGTTATTTTCTGTTGCTGTGTCTCATCATGATGGGATGCAGCAGTATTCATGAGGATAGTGATGAGGTCGTTGAGCGGGTGAAGGTGGGTGACCGTGTGCCTTCTTTCACTGTCGATATGGTAGACAATGGGGAACATACGACATTCTCTACCGCACATCTAAGTGGGGAGACGGTCATCGTGCTCTTCAGTACGTTGTGTGGTGATTGTAAGCGGGAACTACCCGAGTTGAATGACTATTACTTGCGGCATAAGGACGATGCGGGTTTTCAGATGATTGCGATCAGTCGGGCGGAAGGAGAGGATATGGTGGCTCCCTTCTGGGAAGAGTATGACCTGCAGATTCCTTATTCGGCACAGACAGACCGCCAGATATACAATCTCTTTGCCTCGTCGATTGTACCCCGTGTCTATTTCGTGTCAGCGCAGGGTATCGTGACGAGGGTTCTTATTGAAAACTTTGAGGTAGACAAGTAATATTCTCAACTTTCGCAAGGCTATGCTTGCTACAGTTGAAGAGGTGAGTGGTAAGAGGTAAGAGGTGAGAGATATGAAGGTAAATAAGATATTGAATGAGTGAATAATCAAAGGAAGAGGTAATCTCTTACCTCTCACCTCTTACCTCTTACTTCTGAGAGTTAACTTGAGTAATATTCCTACAAGAGCAGCAAGGGTGACGCCCGTGGAGTTGGCGGCGAAGTCGAACCATTCTCCACTACGGGTCGTTGTACAATACTCTTGCATCAGTTCGATGATACCGCTCATGAGAATAGGGGCAAGCCATGCCCAGCAGAAGAGCTTGCCTTTATCGATGGCAATATGCTTGCGGAGGTACTCTATCCATATCATAGAGCATGTTCCACCATACATCACTAAGTGTGTCCATTTGTCGATGAACTGTACGTCATCAAATGGAGTCTCTGGGAAGAATGGCACAAACGAGAGAATCCAAATGAGGATGATACAAAGGGTAGAAAGAGGGTATTTCCTTGCAATTTGAATCAATTTCCGCATATTTACTTATTATTTGGGTGCAAAAGTAAGAAATATTTTATATTTTTGCAAACGCTAAGAGAGATATTATGGGAGAAAGAGCGAATTTCGGTAGTAAGTTAGGTGTCATTCTCGCCACAGCGGGCTCTGCCGTGGGACTGGGTAATGTATGGCGCTTCCCCTATATGACTGGTGAGAACGGTGGTGCCGTCTTCATCATGATTTATGTTGTTTGTGTGTTGTTATTGGGTATTCCTTGTATGATCAGTGAGTTTATCATTGGTCGACATGGACAGGCTAACACGGCACGTGCATTCAGAAAACTGGCTGGTGGTACTCCCTGGGCGTTGATCGGCTATATGGGTGTGATGACGGGTTTTCTGATTACTGGCTATTATGCAGTGGTCAGCGGTTGGTGCCTGCAATATATCTTAGCCTCGCTGATAGGTCATCTGCAGGGTGACCCAGAGTATTTCAAGACTTATTTCTCAGAACTGGCGACAGACCCCGTGAAGCCTGTGCTGTGGACAGTGATTATCTTAGGGATTACCTATCTGATTATCGAGCATGGGGTGAGGGACGGTATCGAGCGAGCCTCAAAGCTCCTGATGCCCACCTTATTTATATTATTATTGATTATCGTGGGGGCTTCTTGTATGTTGCCGGGTGCCGACAAGGGTATTGAGTTCCTGTTTAAGCCCGACATGTCGAAGATGACGGGTGACGTGTTCTTAGGAGCATTAGGACAGAGCTTCTATTCGCTGAGTATCGCCATGGGGTGCTTGTGTACCTATGCCAGTTATTTCTCTGGCTATACGAACTTGACGAAGTCGGCAACACAGATCGCATTGATCGACTGTATGGTGGCTATCCTTGCCGGACTGATGATCTTCCCTGCCGCCTTCTCAGTAGGTGTGAACCCGGACAGTGGTCCTTCACTGATCTTCATCACCCTGCCGAATGTGTTCCAGCAGGCTTTTTCGTCGATGCCAATAGTGGGTTACTGTATCTCACTGCTCTTCTTCGTCCTGTTGTCGTTGGCGGCATTGACCTCCCTGATGTCATTGCATGAGGTAAGCACGGCGTTCATCCACGAGGAGATGCGGATGAGTCGTAAGAAGGCAGCATTGATAGTCACTGCATCCACAGCGATTATCGGTGCTTTCTGCTCGTTGTCGATGGGGGCTGTCGATGGACTGACATTCTTCGGTAAGTCATTGTTCGACTGGTTTGACTTTATCACTGGGCAGATATTCCTGCCGATAGTCGGTTTCCTGACTTGTATCTTTATCGGTTGGTTTGTGCCGCATCATATCGTAAGGGGTGAGTTTACAAACCAAGGGTCTTTGAAGAGTGCTGGTTATCTGCGTCTCTTCCATCTCTTCCTCTTCTTAGTGAAGTACATCTGTCCGCTTGCCATCCTCTTAATCTTTTTGCATCAATTCGGGCTATTGAAATAACCCCCTAAGTTAGGGGGTAGGGGGTCTGAACAAGTGAATCCAATGTACAAAGAATAATATGAATTACTCTAATCATCCAGTCACTAAAGAATTCCGTCAATTGCTGCGCAAGACAGAAACTCCTATGGAAAAGAAACTATGGAAGTATTTGCGAAACAGGCAACTTGATGGATATAAGTTTAGACAACAACATGGTTATGGACCATTTGTGATGGATTTTTATTGTCCTTCTTTACGGTTGTGCGTTGAGTTAGATGGTGGTATTCATGAGAATGCTAGCGTGATAGAAAAAGACATAGATAGGACAGCTTTTCTGAATGATAATAGAATACATGTACTTCGATTTCGTAATGAAGAAGTGGAAGAAGATATTGAAAAAGTTTTAAATAGAATAAGAGAATATATAAAAGATGAGTGTCAATAGTCATAAAACTTGTTCAGACCCCCAGCCCCCTAACTTAGGGGGCAAAATTAGAGGTAGTTTCGGAAGTAAGATGGGTATTGTCTTAGCCACGGCGGGCTCTGCGGTCGGGCTGGGGAACGTGTGGCGTTTTCCTTATACAGCAGGTGAGAATGGTGGGGCTGCCTTTATCCTTATTTATATAGGATGTATCCTGTTGCTGGGTATTCCTGGTATGGTGAGCGAGTTCATTGTGGGTCGTCATGCCCAGGCGAATGCGGCAAAGGCTTATGACGTGCTGTCGAATGGACATCCTTGGAAATTCGTGGGCTATTTAGGAATCCTCACCTCTACCATCATTCTCGGTTTCTATGCCGTGGTGGCAGGGTGGTGCCTGCAATACTTGTGGGCTTCTATAGCAGGACAGATCAGTGGGGATGCGGAATATGTGAAAAACTATTTCGTGTCGTTCTCCAGTGATCCGTTGAAACCTACCCTATGGGGTGTGGCTTTTATCCTCATCACTCATTTCGTGATTGTCCGTGGAGTGCGGCATGGCATCGAAAAAGCCTCGAAACTGTTGATGCCTATCCTCTTTATCTTGTTGTTGATACTGGTGATCGCTTCTTGTATGCTGCCAGGAGCGATAGGTGGTGTCCGCTTCTTGTTGCATCCTGATTTCAGTAAATTGTCGAGCAGTGTGATGCTGGAAGCATTAGGACAGGCGTTCTTCTCGTTGTCATTAGGAACAGCATGTCTGTGTACCTATGCCAGTTATTTCTCTAAAGACACGAACCTGCTGCGGTCGGCATCACAGATTGCCATCATCGATACCCTGATAGCTATCCTGTCTGGACTCATGATATTCCCTGCCGCCTTCTCGGTAGGGGTGAACCCTGACAGTGGTCCTTCACTCATCTTCATCACCTTGCCGAATGTGTTCCAGCAAGCTTTCGCAGCCATGCCAGTAGTAGGGTATATTGTGAGTATCATGTTCTATGCCCTGCTGGTATTTGCGGCAATGACCTCTACCATCTCGATGCATGAGATAGGGACGGCATTCTTTACGGAGGAGTTTGAGCTGAAACGTAAGAATTCGGCATGGGTGATAACCATCGTTGCCGGCATCATTTGTGTGTGTTGTTCTCTCTCCGTTGGAGCTTATGAGGGACTGAAAGTCATGGGATTCTCATTAATGGACTTCTGCGACCATCTGACAGCGAACTTCCTGTTGCCGATAGGTGCCATGCTTGCCTGTTTGTTTGTGGGATGGTATATTCCCCAAAAGGTGGTAAGGGATGAGTTTACCAATGGAGGAACGCTGAAAGGGCGGTTCCTCGCGGTATATCTCTTTGCCGTCCGTATTGTCTGTCCAATCTGTATTTCCCTTATATTTCTACATCAGTTAGGTGTTGTATGAACCGTAACGACCGTCGCATACTTATTGTCACTATCATTACAGGAGTCTTGATTCTCTTGGGTATCTTCTTGTTGGGGGAGACCCCCTCTAATCCCCCTGTTAAGGGGGATGATGAGAAAGGTGGTCGTTATGTACCCTTAGCCGCGACAAACTCGCGGCAAACAGAGACCTTCTACTTCGACCCCAATACGGCAGATTCCACCCAGTTGCTGAGATTGGGCTTGTCGCCTTGGCAAGTTAGGAACATATATCGCTATCGTGCCAAGGGTGGGGTCTATCAGAAGAAAGAGGACTTTGCCCGACTTTATGGACTGACAGTAAAGGATTATCGGCGGTTGGAACCTTATATCCGTATCTCGGAGGATTATCTGCCTGCCTCCACTCTGGTAGGGAATTATAGTAGAACTAGTATTTCTAGTAGAACTAGTGGTCCTAGTATCCCTAGGAGATCTAGTAGGGATAGCTTGCGCTATCCTGTGAAGATAAGGGAGGGGGAGCATATCGTGCTGAATGTTGCTGATACAACAATGCTTCGCAAAGTGCCTGGTATCGGTGCTTATTATGCCAAGGAGATTGCACGCTATGGACGGTGGCTGGGTGGTTATGTGAATGTCGACCAATTGGATGAGATAGACAACTTTCCCAAGGAAGCAAAAAAATATTTCGTCATTAACAATCCGAATCCTCAGAAACTGAATATCAACAAACTTACCCTCCAGCAGTTGCGTCGTCATCCGTATATCAACTATTATCAGGCAAAGGCTATTACCGACTACAGACGGTTGCATGGCGATATCAAGAGTCTGCAAGACCTTCGTTTCTCTCCAGACTTTACAGAGAGGGACATCCAACGGCTGACACCTTATATAGAATATTAAAACCTCACAGGGGAGCTGTTCCCTTGTGAGGTTCTGTCGGGATGAGGCGACTCGAACGCCCGACCCCTACGTCCCGAACGTAGTGCGCTACCAACTGCGCTACATCCCGATACCTATAGCAGGCGATTTTTTGAAAATCGCCTGCAAAGGTAGCATATTTAATTGACAATTTCGAATAGCAATCAGAGAATTATCCGTTTTTAACATTTACAATGCCTGTTACGGTCCCTAAATACCTTGTAGCAATCACAGTTACTGATAAAGTCTGCGGTTGGTTGCCCTGTGCTCAGTTCAAACTTCTCAAGGGCAAGCCATGTCTGGAACTCAGAAGACTCCGGATGCTCGATGGTCTCGAAACTGCTTGTCGCATTGTTCCACTCATTGGTGAGCATGTGGTTGGAGTGGAAATAGTAGTAGCAACTTCCGAAGAGTGCCTTTTCCTTCAACTTCTTGTCTTTCGCCATACTTGCCTTCTGCAGCAACTGGTAGGCGATGGCGGCAAAGTCTTTCTCGTTCACGCCAACGGTGTCAACCACGCTCTTGCTGTACTGAGTCAGATACCAGCAGTCACCAGTATAGCCTGCCTGAGCATAGCGGATGGCGAGGTCGTAGTAACGCTGACACTGAGCGTCACCCTTCATGATGGCAGCCTCTTTCTCCATGGTGAGCATCTCTTTGGCGAAATCAATCTTATAGTTGGACTTCCAGTGAATCTCACTGCTGGCATACTCAATGGCCTTTTCCCATTCAGCGACACGCATATACTTGGTGCCTATCAACTCGTCCATCTTTGTATGATCGTATTCGATGTTTGCGATGAGATAGGTATCCAGTGGGTTGCCGGGAGAGCTCTTGGCATAGTCCAAGAACTTGATGAGGTCCTCGACCTTCATCGTACTTGTCTGGCTTTCGAAATCGTAATGTCCGGTTACGTTATAGATTCCCATCAAGGTGTTCATTCGTCCTGCCTCAGTATATTTTTTTGGTCAGGATATGGTTTACGGTACGTTTCATGAACTTCATCGGATGCCCAGTATTGTAAAGCATCAGTGCGCCAGTAGTACACAGAGTTTCCCTCTTCCATTGGTGATTGTCTGTCGTGACAGGCAATCAGCAGAACGGTGATGGCTATCAACAGCAGTCGTTGTATCATAACAGTTCGGGTAGTTCAAAGAGTTTATTACTATTACTACCTTTAATCAGAATATAATATCCTTGGGGTTGTTCGGTGGCAATAGCAGCCTTCACCTCCTCCACGTCGTGGAATAATTTGAGAGGTGAGAGGTGAGAGGTGAGAGGTGAGAGGTCTGTTTGGTGATACTCGTCACCCACCAGCCATACTTTATCGAAATGAGCCTCGGCAAGTATGTCGACCACCTTCTGGTGCTCCTCTTCCACGACATCTCCTAACTCTCCCATCTTACCAATGATCACCATCTTGGGTGACACCTCCATCACCTTGAAGTTATCGAGTGCAGCCTTCATACTCGTCGGATTCGCATTATACGCATCGACCACGAGGTGGTTGTGCTCGGTGACTGTCATCTGTGACCGGTTGTTGGAGGGGATATAGTTCTCCAAGGCATGGTTGATTTGCTCGAAGGGGATGTTATTGACGTAACCGATAGTGATGGCGGCAAGCATATTGTCAAGGTTATAAGCTCCGATCAAATGAGTCTGTACCTCCATCCACTCACTGGTATAATGAGCATCAGTATCTTGCTCACGCCAGCGGAACTTCAAGAAAGGAGCGCAACTGATAACTTCTCCATGAATCAGGATGTCAGGGTTGTCACTCTGTCCGTAATAATATATATCAGCAAGTCCTTCAGACATTTTCATTAAGTGCTCATTGTCACGGTTGACTAAAACAGGACACTCATGCGCTCTGAAGAAATCATAAAGTTCCCCTTTTGTCTTGCAGACACCTTCAAAAGAACCGAATCCTAGTAAGTGGGCTCGTCCCACATTGGTGATGAGTCCGCATGTAGGCTCTGCCGTCTCTACCAGTGTCTTAATATCACCAGGATGTGAGGCGCCCATCTCCACCACAGCGATATCGTACTCATCATTGAGTCGGAACAAAGTCTTGGGGACACCTACGTCATTATTGAAGTTCCCCTCTGTTGCCATCACATGATAGCATTCCGACAGAACGGCACGGATGAGCTCCTTGGTGGTTGTCTTGCCATTGGTGCCTGTAATACCGATGATAGGAATGTCGAATTGCCGGCGGTGCTCACGGGCTAAGTCCTTATAGGTTTGCAGGCAGTTGTCGACGAGGACTAGTTTCTCTAGGATATATAGTTTCCCTAGTTGTTCTAGATTGTCTATAATTCTTTTCTCGTCAATGATGGCATAGGCACAGCCTTTCTCCAAGGCGGCAACAGCATAGTCATTACCATTGAAAGAGGTCCCTTTTAAAGCGAGAAAGATACTGTCTTTAGGGCAATCCCTTGAGTCTGTCGTAATACAAGGGTGCTGCTGGTAAAGTTTATAGAGTTTCTTTATATCCATGGTTATTTTATGATTTTGTAGGCAAAGTTACGAAAAAGTTTAGAGTTTAGAGTTTAGAGTTTAGAGTTTTTTCGTATCTTTGCAAAAAATATGGATTATACGCTCAATTGCAAAGGAAAACTGATAGACCTTCATACACCACAAGTGATGGGGATTCTGAACGTGACTCCTGACTCTTTCTATGCGGAGAGCAGGAAACAGTCCGAACAGGAAATAGCAGTGCGGACACGGCAGATCATCCAAGAAGGCGGGACTATCATTGATGTTGGTGGATGTTCCACCCGTCCCGGTGCAGCATGTGCCTCCGAGTCGGAGGAAATGGAGCGGTTGCGTTTCGCCCTTTCCGTGGTTCGTCGGGAAGTCCCCGATGCGGTTGTCAGTGTGGATACTTTCCGTCCTGATGTGGCACGAATGGCAGTAGAGGAATTCGGGGTGGATATCATCAATGATGTATCAGAAGGTGCAGACGGTAAGATGTTCCGAATGGTGGCGCGATTAGGTGTTCCTTATATATTAATGTCTGTGCAACAGACCATTCGGGAGATGTTACTTCATTTTGCCCGTGAGGTGGATGAGCTACGTTCATATGGGCAGAAAGACATTATTCTTGACCCAGGTTTCGGTTTTGGAAAGACATTGGAGCAGAATTATGAGGTGATGAGCCGCATGGATCAGTTGGGAATGTTACAATTGCCTTTATTGGTGGGCGTTTCCCGAAAATCTATGATATATCGAGTACTGGAGTGTTCTTCTTCGGAGGCATTGAATGGTACGACAGTGCTGAATACCGTAGCTTTACAGAAAGGTGCGGCTATCTTGCGAGTTCATGATGTGAGAGAAGCTGTAGAGTGTGTGAGGATTATAACTGCGACATGGTCGCAGCACGGATGATGTAAAAAGCGTAGTTATGTTTTTTGAGATAGGAATAAAAGATATTATTGATATTGTCCTTGTCGCCCTGATGTTGTACTACATCTACCGGCTGATGAAGGAGTCGAGGTCCCTGAATGTGTTCATGGGTATCATGATTTTTGTGGTACTCTGGTTGTTGGTCTCTCAGGTACTGGAGATGCGTCTGTTGGGATCTATCATGGACAAGCTGGTCGGCGTGGGAGTTATTGCCTTGATTATCCTGTTTCAGGATGATATCCGTAAATTCTTGTATAATCTTGGTGCTCATGAACGGATGCGTACATTTACCCGTTTCTTTGGCAAAGGGAAGACTGGCAATAGTGAAGAGTTGAAGAAGGTCATTATGCCTATTGTCATGGCTTGTCTGAATATGAGTAAGCGTAAAGTGGGTGCTTTAATCGTCATGGAACGGAAGATGCCGTTAGATGATGTAGTAGCTACAGGAGAGCGGATTGATTCTAATATCAGTCAGCAACTCATAGAGAACATCTTCTTTAAGAACTCACCATTGCATGATGGAGCAATGATTATCTCCAATAAGAGGATTAAGGCTGCAGGCTGTATCCTCCCCGTCAGTCATAATTTAGATATTCCCAAAGAATTAGGCTTACGCCATCGTGCGGCTCTGGGTATCTCGCAGGAGTCTGATTGTGTCGCTATTGTCGTCAGTGAGGAGACTGGTGGTATCACTGTCGCTATTAAGTCTGACCTTCAGATACGTCTGACGGCAGAGAAATTGGAGAGTATCCTGACAAAGGAAATGATGTAAATAAAGTTTAAAGTTTAGAGTTTAAAGTTTAGAGTTTAGAGTTTTTTTGTATCTTTGCATCTCATGATATATCTTAAAACTAATAATAATAAAACAAACTATGGATTTATTAAGTCAAATCGTAGCGCGTGCTAAGGCAAATAAGCAGCGCATCGTGCTCCCCGAGGCAGAGGAGGAACGTACATTGTGTGCAGCTGACCGTGTGTTGGCTGACGACATTGCTAATATTATTTTAATTGGTAACCCCGATAAAGTGCATGCACTTGCCAAAGAGAAGGGCTTGCAGCATATCGACAAGGCAACGCTCATCGACCCGGAGAACTGTGAGAGGAGCGAGGAGTATGCAGAGAAATTGGCTGAACTTCGTAAGAGTAAGGGAATGACTATCGAACAGGCTCGTGAGTTGGTGAAGAATCCTCTCTACCTTGGTTGTATGATTATCAAGACAGAGGGTGCTGATGGTCAGATTAGTGGGGCATTATCAACAACTGGTGACACTTTACGTCCTGCCCTGCAGATTATCAAGTGTGCTCCTGGTATCACTTGTGTCAGCGGTGGTATGCTGTTGATCTCTAAGGAGCAGCAGTATGGTGAGAATGGCGTATTGGTAGTAGGTGACGTTGCAGTGACTCCTATGCCCGATGCGGCACAACTTAGTCAGATTGCCGTATGTACCGCCCAGACTGCTAAGTCAGTCGCAGGTTTCGCGGATCCTCGTGTCGCTATGCTGAGCTTCTCCACGAAGGGAAGTGCGAAGCATGAGGTGGTGGATAAGGTCGTTGAGGCTACAAAACTGGCTAAGGAATTGGATCCATCCTTGAAGATTGATGGTGAGTTGCAGGCTGATGCCGCACTTGTTCCCGGTGTTGGTGCCAAGAAGGCTCCCGGTTCTGAGATTGCAGGAAAGGCAAATGTTTTGGTATTCCCGAACCTGGAAGTTGGTAATATCGGCTATAAGCTCGTTCAGCGCTTAGGCGACGCTATCGCTATCGGACCAATTCTGCAAGGTATTGCCCGTCCTGTCAATGACCTCTCTCGTGGTTGTTCAGTAGAGGATATCTATTATATGGTAGCTATTACGGCTTGTCAGGCTATGGATGCGAAGGCTTAGTTTAGCGTTTAAAGTTTAGAGAATATGAAGATATTAGTATTGAATTGTGGCTCGTCCTCTATCAAGTACGCATTGTACAATATGGACGACAAGAGTGTGATGACTAGTGGCGGCGCAGAGCGTGTGGGCTTGGACGGTGCCTTTGTGAAAGTGAAACTTGCCAATGGCGAGAAGAAGCAGATTATGCACGACATCCCAGAGCATACCGAGGGTGTGAAGTTTATCTTCTCCCTGTTGACCGACCCCGAGATTGGTGTCATCAAAGACTTGAAAGAGATTGACGCTGTGGGACACCGTATGGTGCATGGTGGCGAGAAGTTTAATAAATCAGTGATTCTGACGGATGAGGTGCTGAAGGCCTTCGAGGAGTGCTCTGACCTCGCTCCGCTGCATAACCCCGCGAACCTGAAGGGTGTGAATGCCGTGAAGGAGTTGATGCCTGGTCTTCCTCAGGTAGGTGTCTTCGATACCGCTTTCCATCAGACCATGCCCCCCAAGGCTTATATGTATGCCATTCCTTTCGAACTCTATGAGAAGTACGGCATCCGCCGCTATGGTTTCCATGGCACCTCTCACCGTTATGTGTCAGCCCGTGCTTGCGAGTTCTTAGGCATCAAGGCTGAGGGCACTAAGATGGTGACCTGCCATGTGGGCAATGGTGGCTCTATCGCTGCTGTTGTCGATGGTAAGTGCATCGACACCTCGATGGGTCTCACTCCATTGGAGGGACTGGTCATGGGTACTCGTGCTGGCGATATTGACGGTGGTGCTGTGACCTTCATCGAGAAGAAACTAGGACTGGACGCTGATGGTATGAGCAACCTGCTGAATAAGAAAAGTGGTGTGGCTGGTATCACGGGCGGTTCCTCCGATATGCGTGATGTCGAGAATGCCGCTAAGGAGGGTAACGAGCGTGCTAAACTCGCCCAGGATATGTATTTCTACCGTATCAAGAAGTACATCGGCGCCTATGCTGCCGCTATGGGTGGTCTTGATGTCGTCGTCTTCACCGCAGGTGTTGGTGAGAACCAGGTGTCCATGCGTTCTGAGGTCTGCAAGGACATGGAGTTCCTCGGCATCAAGTTCGACGAGGAGAAGAACAATGTTCGTGGCGAGGAGGCTGTTATCTCCGCTGATGACTCGAAGGTGAAGGTGGTTGTTATTCCTACCGACGAGGAACTGATGATTGCTACCGATACCATGAACTTGCTGTAATCGGCTTTAATATTGACAAAAAGAAAAGGGACTCCAAACAGAGTCCCTTTCTTTATTTTACCTTGGCGACGAGTTCGGCAGGATATTTCGGCATCGCTCCGTTCTGGGTGCAGACATAGGCACTGACCTCTACGGCGATGCGGTGTGCCTCCCCAACGGGTTTGCCGTTCAGGATAGCGGCGCAGAAGGAGCCTGTGAAGGAGTCGCCGGCACCTACGGTATCGGCAACCTCCACCTTGGGAGTGGGCAGGAAGGAGTGCTGACCATCCGCCGTGAACACATGGCTGCCGTTGGTGCCACAGGTCAGGACGAGCATCTGCAGGTTGTAGTCTTTCACCATCTGCTCGCAGACCTTGGCATCATCCAAGTCCTGATAGCCGAACATACGTGCCACGACGACCAGTTCCTCATCGTTGATCTTCAAGATGTTACAACGCTTGAACGACTCCTCCAGAATCTCTTTGGAGAAGAACTGCTGGCGCAGGTTGATATCGCAGATCTTGATGCAGTCTTGGGGGGTCGTGTCGAGGAACTGCTGGATGGTCTGACGACTGACGATGTTACGCTGGGCAAGAGAACCGAAGCAGACGGCACGGCAGTTCTTTGCCGCCTCCTTGATGTCGTCATTGAAGGGGATATTATCCCATGCGACATTCTCCTTGATCTCATAGATGGGGATACCCTCACCTGTCAGGGTCACCTGTACAGTACCAGTAGCATACGGTACTCGTGGCATCAGGTATTTCAGACCGTTCTGCTCCAGTGCCTCAATGGTCTCATCAGCGAGTTTATCCTCACCCAACGCACTGACAGCGAGTGTGTCCAGTCCGAATTGTCCTGCATGGTAAGCGAAGTTGGCAGGAGCACCACCCAGTTTCTTTCCTTCGGGCAGCATGTCCCATAATGCCTCGCCCAGTCCGATAATCAGATTCTTCATAATATATCTATTCTTTAGTGTTTAACCTTATTGATGAATGTAAAGAGGTAGATGACACCTACCGCCATGACAGCGACAGCGCCAGCCTGTCCTACAGCGTCACTGCAGAAGCCCATAATGAGGGGGAATACCGTCCCGCCGAAGAGTCCCATGATCATCAGACCGGAAACCTCGTTCTGCTTGTCGGGGACGGAGAGCAGTGCCTCTGAGAATGCCATCGAGAAGATGTTGGAGTTACCATAGCCTACCAGTGCGATGGCGGTATAGAGCACCATCTTCGATTGTCCGCCAAACATCAGTGCCATTGAGATAGCCATCAGCACGACACTGATAATGAAGAACCAGCGTGTCTTCATCACACGGAGGAAGAACGAACCCGTCAGGGCACCGATAGTACGGAAGATAAAGTAGAGGGAGGTGGCGAAGGCAGCCTCGTTAAGGGTCATGCCGACACGCTCCATCAACAGTTTGGGAGCCGTGGTATTGGTACCCACGTCGATTCCCACATGACACATGATGGCAAGGAACGACAACAAAACGATGGGCTTACCCAACAGGCGCAGACAGTCCATGAAGGAGGATGACTTACCCTCGGTGAGTTCCTCTTGGATGGGGGTCACCCATAGCAAGGCAGAGGCAAGCACGCCGACGATGAAATAGATTAGGAACAATACCCGCCAGTCGTAACCGAACGAGGGGATGACCTGTGTGGCTCCCCACATGGCAAGATATGGAGCGAGGAAAGAGGCGATAGCCTTCACAAACTGTCCGAAGGTCAGGGTGGAGGCAAGGTTCTTGTCACCGATAATCAGCATGGCAAGAGGATTGATACTGGTCTGCATCAACGCGTTACCGATACCCAACAGGGAGAAGGCGACGAGCATCACACTGAAGGAGTTGCCGAAGAGGGGTATCAACAGGGACACCACCGTCACGACGAGTGAGAGCAACACGGTATTCTTACGTCCTATCTTGTTCATCAGCATACCCGTTGGCACGGAGAAGATAAGGAACCAGAAGAACACCAGCGAGGGGAAGATATTCGCCACGGAGTCGCTGAGTGCGAGGTCTTCCTTCACATAGTTTGATGCGATGCCCACAAGGTCTACGAAGCCCATGCAGAAGAAGCAGAGCATCACAGGAATCAGGAAAATCGATTTGTTGGTATTGTTTGCCATATTCTTAGAAAGGATAAATAGTTACTTTTGCTTGATTGGTCACTTTGATCTGCGTATAA